>JBEKGC010000097.1:0-16636 GCA_050013055.1 Streptosporangiaceae bacterium | reverse complement strand
GGGGTGACCGGCCACGGCAGCCAGATCGCCGCGACGCACCGCCGCAGCCTCGAGCGGTTCGGCTTCGACTCGGTGCTGCTCCCGTACAACTTCGTCACCATGCAGAACCCGTACTACGCCGAAAACTTCAACGCCGTGTACGAGACCTGCCGCGAGCGGCGCATCGCGGTGCAGACGATCAAGTCGATCGCGCTGCGCCCCTGGGCGGGCCGACCGCACACCCGGGCGACCTGGTACCAGCCGCTTGAGCAGCAGGACGACATCGATCTCTCCGTGTGGTGGGCGATGAGCCGCCCCGGGGTGTTTCTCGACAGCGTGGGGGACGTGGACTTGCTCCCGAAAGTGCTTGACGCGGCCAGCCGGTTCACCGGGGCGCCGGACGACGCGGCGATGAGCGCGCTGGCCGACCGGACGGCGGCCGAGCCGCTGTTCGTCTGACCGGGGTCGCACTGATCACGTCATCCGCCCTAGTCGCGGCAATTGCGGCCCGTCTCGACCGGACGCGCCGGCGAGCCCAGCACCGGCCCCTTGTTCGTATCGACCAGGCGGGTCAGTTCCTCAGCGACCTTACGCAGGCTCCCGCCCAGGTCAGTGAACGAGTGCGACGATATGGCCTGAGACTAGGACGCCGTGGCCTGGGGAGCATCCGGTCTTAGTGTCGGCCGGTACCTGTCCGCCGTGCGGCATTGTCGGCGATCTCGCCGCGCCCCCGAGTGGAGCGGTGGCGGATCGGGCGCCTTCTGCTGCTGCCTCATGACCCCATCGGAGCTGGGCGTTCGTACGAACTGTCCAGCTGTTCGCCATGAGCGCCGCCTGCGTCCGGGCGCAGCTAGATGCGACCGCTGGCAGCGGGACCGAGCGGGGTGCTGCGGCGCCTGAGCTGGCCGGCCTGTTCTGCGCCCAGGCGCGGCTGCGGGCCGAGGAGCTGTTCAGCCAGCTGTGGAGCAACAGCCGCAGCTGCTCGACCTGGACAAGCTGGACCAGCGCCTGATTCCAAGGCGGACACTGCGACGGT
This sequence comes from Streptosporangiaceae bacterium, assembly GCA_050013055.1. GTDB lineage: Bacteria > Actinomycetota > Actinomycetes > Streptosporangiales > Streptosporangiaceae > Palsa-504. Next base: position 15,621 of record JBEKGC010000097.1, on the reverse strand, counting down.
CCCGCGGACGCCTGCGAGACCGTGGCGACCGTGAATGTCGCGATGTTCGACGCCACCGGGATGCAGAGCGACGGCGGTGTCCGCGTTCTCGGCGGCTGCGCGTTCAGCTGACGGGCAACCGTCGCATCGGGACCATCATCACCGGGCGGGCTGCTCCGCGTCCCAGGGTCGCCGCCTGCTGTCGGGGCCCACGGTCAGCACGCATGGCCGGGTTATCCTGGGATGGGCCGACGCGCAGGGGAGAGTGCCAAGATGACGCAGCAGGCCGCGGGATACGAGGACTGCGACATTCCGCTGGAGTCCGGACGGCTTCGGGTGCGGCGGTGGGGTGCCGCGGATGCGCCGGCGGTGGTGTGCGTGCCCGGTCTGTCGGCGAACCTGTGCGGCTTCGACCGCCTTGCCGAACGGCTCGCCGGCGACACGCTGCAGCTGGTGGCGATCGACCTGCGCGGCCGCGGCCGCAGCGAGGTGACCGGCGCGGGCACGTACGGCTGGCGCAACCACGCGCGCGACGTGCTCGGCGTCGCCGACGCCGTCGGCGCACCGTCGTTTGCGGTCATCGGCCAGTCCAGCGGCGCGGCCATCGCCATGACCTGCGCGCAGCTCGAGCCGTCGCGGGTGGAGCGGCTCGTCCTGGTCGACCTGGCGGGCAGTCCTGACCAGCGGGCGGCGGTACCTGTGCTCGCCTCGGTGAGCCGGCTCGGTACGGCGTACCCGTCGGCGCAGGCGGCCATCGCGCTGATCAGGCAGATCGGCATCGTTCCGGAGTGGGATGAGTACTGGGATCGCTACTTCACCTACGAGCTGCGCGACGTTGACGGCGGCGTGACGTCGAGCAGCGACCGCGGCGCGGTGCTGGAGGATCTCGGGTACGGGAATGCGATGTACTGGCCGGGCCCGGATGCGCCGATCCACGGGATGTGGGACGCGATCATCATGCCGGCGCTGGTGCTGCGCGCCGGGCGGGAGATCATGCCGGGGTTCGGGTTCATCCTGCCCGCCGCGGAGGCGCAGCGGTTCGCGGCGGCGGTGCCTTCGGCACGCGTGGCGGAGATCGACGCGAATCACTACACGATCACCACGCACGACGATTCCATCGCCGCCATCGGCGCGTTCCTGCGCAGCAGCTGACGCCCTGGGCGAGGTCGCCTCGGCGATCGCCGGGCCGGCGGACCTTTGCGGAAGGCCGTCTCGACCTGGTCGGGATGATCCACTGACAGGTAGACCCCGCGCGGCCGGCCGTACTCCAGGCTGTACCGTTCGATCGCGGTGCCCACCGTCGGGGTGTACACGATCGGCAGCATCTCGGCGATGTGCTCGGTCAGCAGCCGCTAGAACAGCACCTCGTTCCGGTCCCGCTGACTAGCCAGGTACAGGTTCTTGGCCAGGTCGCCGGGCTGGCGCCGGTACTGCGCGTACGCCCGCGTCAGCTGCCCCTCGATGGTGGAGACGCCGTCGGGCAGCAGGCCGGTCAGCCCCAGCGCCTGCCGCTCAGCCAGCGTGAACGCGGTCCCCCGGTTCAGCATCGGCGACGACAGCACCGCGCTGCCCCGTAGCCGCACACGCGCGACCCTGCCGTCAGGCGTCCAGGTCAGCTCAGACGGGCTTTTCGCCATCACGTCACCCCCGATGCTCGGGCGCCGGCCGGACGTCGGCCGGCGAGCTCGAGTAGGCGCCGGGCGCGGTCGGCGACCGGGAGGTCGACGAATTCACCGTCCGGCAGCTTGACCGCGTTGCCGTCGGCGGCGGCGAACGCGTCGAGCACGGCCTGCGCCCAGGTCAGTTCCTGCTCAGATGGCGTGAACACGTCGTGGATGACCTCGAGCCGCCGTGGATGGATGGCGGACTTGCCGAAGAAGCCGAGCGAGCGGGCGAATTCGGCCTGCTGGCGCAGCCCTGGTTCGTCGTCGAGGCGCGGGTAGACGCTGTCGATCGGCGGCCCGAGGCCGGCGGCGTGCGAGGCCATGACGATGTGCGAGCGCGCGTACAGCGTCTGCAGGTTGCCGGCGCCGGCGCCGAGGTCTCGTCGCAGGTCGACGCCGCCCATGGACAGGTGCCAGACCCCCGGGACGGCCGCGATCTCCGGGGCGGCGAGCAGCCCCCGGACGCTCTCGATCGCGCAGATCAGCGGCGTGCCGGGGACGCGGTCGTGGACCCACTGCACGTCGTCCGCGGACTCGGCCTTGGGGATCCGGATCCCGGCGGCGAGCCCGGCCACGGCGTCGAGGTCGGCGGCGGATAGGTCGGTGCGGACCGTGTTGATCCGCACCCATGCCGATCGGTCGGCGAGAACGCCGGCGACCATCAGGCGGGCCTGCTGCTTGGCGTCCGGCGGGACGGCGTCTTCCAGGTCGAGTATCACCGCGTCCGCGCCGGCCTCGAAGACACGGCGCAGCAGCTTGGCGTTGTGGCCCGGGGCGAACAGGTAACTGCGGTGCATCAGATCGCCCCGTCCGCGCGCAGCCCGGCGATCCGGCCCGGATCCAGGCCGAGCTGTTCGCCGTAAACCTGTTCGTTGTCCTGGCCGAGCCGCCGCCCCGTGAAGCGGATCGATCCTGGGCTGTCGGACAGGCGGAACATGACGTTCTGCATCTTCAGGGGGCCGAGGTCCTCGTCCTTGATCGTCGTGATCGCGTCGATCGCCTTCACCTGCGGGTCCTCCATCAGCTGCTCGACGTCGTAGATGGGTGCGATCGCCGCGCCGGCCAGGTCGAAGGACGCCATGGCATCGTCGAAATCACGCGCGCGAATCCAGGCGCCCAGGATGCTGTCTAGCTGGTCGCCGTGATGGACGCGCTCTCTGGCGGATCGGAACCACGGCTGCTCCGCGATGTCGGGGCGCCCGACGAGCCGCATCACCCGCTCGGCGACCGGGGTGGCGCTGCTGGAAATGGCGACCCAGCGGCCGTCGCGGGTCAGGTAGGTGTTGCGCGGGGCGTTGCTGGGCGAGCGGTTGCCGTGCCGGCCGGGCACGACCTGGAGCTGGTCGAACACGCTCGGGCCCGGGGCCAGGATCGTCAGCAGCGGCTCGATCAGCGAGACGTCGATCACCTGGCCGCGGCCGCCGTTGCGCTCACGGTGGTAGAGCGCGAGCATCACCGCGATCGCCCCCGCCAGGCCGGCGACGCCGTCGGCCAGCCCGAACGGCGGCAGCGTAGGCGGGCCGTCCGCCTGGCCGGTCTGGTGCGCGAAGCCGGTCATCGCCTCGGCGAGCGTCCCGAAGGCCCGCCGGGTGGCGTAGGGCCCGAACTGGCCGAAGCCGGTCACGCGCAGCATCACCAGCGCCGGGTTGACCTCGTGCAAGCGGTCCGGGCCCAGGCCCCACTTCTCCATCACGCCCGGGCGGAAATTCTCGATCAGGACGTCGGCCTCGGCCGCCAGCCGCTCGAGCAGTTCGGGGCCGGCCGCCAGCATTGAACCGAAGGGGACTGCCCCGCTGTTTTTGCGGAGTTCAGATCTGGCGCTGGCGCTTGCCTAGCGCGGCGAGGACGGGTTGCGGATCGTAATGTGCTCGGGTGCCGGGCATGGTCCTGGAGGAGAAGTTGTCCTGCTGCGGGAGATCGTGGCGCGCCTGCGGCGGGCCGCTAGCTTCGTTGACTGACCAGCTGGACCCCCCGATGTGATCGTTCCCCTTTCCTTGCTCAGGGCCGTATTGGCCGGAATTCTGTTGATGACGGTACTTTGGTGATTATTAGACTGAAAGCTTGGGTAACTTTACCCGCTCGGTTCTTCGCTATCAGAGTAAGCAAGTGAACGCCGACCGTTTTCTTGGTCGGGACTCCGGAGATCGTCGCTGTGCCGTCTCTGTTGTCCGTGAACTTGACTCCAGCAGGCAAGGGATCTTTCCTGGTGAGATTTGGTGGCGGGTAGCCAGTGGTGGTCACAGTGAAGCTGAAGGAAACGCCGAAGGGCACGGTATCAGCGGCGGCACTGGTGATGGTGGGTGCTGACCTTTTCGAGGTCACAATAAACGTGAAAGGCTGAGTGGCAGGCTTGCCGACGCCGTTCGATGCCGTGAGAGTAATTGGATAGCTGCCAGCGGTGCCGTTCTCGGCGGCTCCGGTTAGGCTGGCGGTCTCGTCACCATTATCGACGAAGGTCACCCCGGCCGGAAGTTTGCCTGTTTCGGTAATCGTGGGAACTGGCTTACCGCTGGTTGTCACTGTGAAACGGAATGGTGTACGCATTCCGATACTGACCGACGCACGGCTAGTGATCTCCGGTTGCTCTCCGATCGTGACCGTACTGGATGGGCTCGATGGCGCCGATGAGCCGATCGCGTTGGTTGCAGTGACTGTGAAGGTGTAGGTATCGCCGTTGGTTAGCCCAGAAAGGGTGAGTGGGCTGCTCATTCCGGTCGTAGTCTGGCCGCCACGAGCCGGGTCAGTCACATCTGACGCTGAGACCGTGTATGAGGTGACTGGCGAACCTCCGGAAGAGGCCGGCGGTGTCCAGGACACAGTTGCGGAGGCATCTCCAGCCACAGCGGCAACTGCTGTCGGCACGCCGGGGATACTAGTTGGAGTAATCTCGGTCGGCCCACTCGGAGCGGAGTTGCCGTTAGCTGCATGAGCAACGACGGTAATGTCGTAACTGGTGCCGTCGGTTAGCCCAGTGATGGCGCAACTCATGGCCCCATCGGTGGCGCATGTTTCACTTCCGGGAGAGGCGGTAGCGGTGTAACCCGATACTGTGCCGCCAGTCAGGCTGGGCGATACCCAAGACACCGAGACGGCGGCGCCTGAAACCGCGGTGACGTTGGTCGGCGGTGAGGGGCCGACCGCCACCGGGACGATGCTCATAGCATTGGTGGTGTCATTGCCTAGTTGCCCGTAGTAGTTGTAACCCCAGCAGTAGGCTTCGCCGGAGTTGTCCAGCACGCACACATGACTGCCGTAGCCTGCGCTGATCTGGCTGACGATTCTACCATCCAGGGCTCCGCTGGTATTCACGGCCACCGGAACATCTGATGCAGAGGTATTTCCGTTACCGAGCTGGCCGCTGTCGTCATCCCCCCAGCAGTAGGCTGCACCGGTACTGTCCACCCCGCACGTGTAATTTCCGCCGGAACTGATCTCGGTGAGAGTCTTTCCGGCTAGTGCGCCGCTGGTGTCCACGGCCACCGGCACGTCAGAGCCGGCAGTCGTGCCGTTACCGAGATCGCCGCCGTTGCTTCCCCAGCAGTAGGCCGAACCGGAAGTATCCAACGCGCAGGTGTGTTCCTCGTCGGCACTGATTTGAGTGAGTGTCTTGCCGTTCAGCACACCGCTGGTATCGATGGCAACGGGAACATCGGAGTCTGCAGTGGCGCCATCGCCGAGATCGCCGGATTCGTTTTCGCCCCAGCAGTAGGCTACACCGGAAGTATCCAGCGCGCATACGTGTTCGCCGCCTGCGCTGATGTGGGTGAGAGTCTTTCCGGCTAGTGCGCCGCTGGTGTCCACGGCCACCGGCACGTCAGAGTTGGTAGTCGTGCCGTTACCGAGGTTTCCGTATTCATTGAGGCCCCAGCAGTAGGCGGTGCCGACAGTATCCAGGGCGCATGTCTCTCCGTCTCCTGCGCTGATCTGGGTAAGAGTCTTTCCCGCTAGTACGCCACTGGTCTCCACGGCCACCGGGACGTTGGAGCCAGCAGTGCTTCCGTCGCCGAGATCACCTGTGACATTCCAGCCCCAGCAATAGGGGGCGCCGTCACTGTCAAGCGCGCAAGCGTATTCTTCGCCTGCGCTGATCTGGGTGAGAGTCTTTCCCGCTAGTACGCCACTGATGTCCACGGCCACCGGCACATCAGAGTTGGACCCTGCCGCACCGTTGCCCAGCTGACCTTGATCGTCTAGACCCCAGCAGTAGCCGGTGCCGGCCTCGACGGCGCACGATAGGTAGCTCCCTGCCGAAATCCACGGCGTGCCCTCCGTAACAGCCTGAGCAGCACGCGACGTCCAGGCAATGCCGCCCAGCACGCTCACGGCGAGAAGGGCTGATGCCAGGATGATCCGCCAGCTGGGAAATGCCCATTCTGCCGTTTTTATGCGAGCAGGCATGGCGACCGCCTTCGAGCTTAGGTTATTCGACCAATGAAATGATACAGAGCAAAATTCGCCACCGCCAATATTGCAACTGCCTGGCGCGTCCGGCATCAACGCTGACATCAGCGCGTATCACCCGATTTACATGGCCTGCCCAAAATGCGTAAAAGGCTTAATTTTCCTAATCAGCGTGTCTTTTGCCAGCCGGTCTAGTGCGTCGCCTCATCGAAGTTCTTGCACCTGATCCTGATCCTGATCCTGATCCTGATCCTGATCCGCCCCGAACGGACATTTTGCGCGCATGGGGTCGCATATACCTACCGTCTCAGCAGACATTCTTATTCGGCGATCTGGAGTGGTGGTGACGGACGAATGAGCACTGGGTGCGGTGGCCTGCCGGATCGGCTGGGTGGCCATTGCCTTGGCGCTGAAGGTCAAGCGGCCAGAGATCCGCAGCTGTCTTGTCGGGGTTCTCGTCGGTTCTGGGACAGGGCTTGGGGTTAGGTTGCGGTGAAGAGCTGGTCCATGATTTCGGCGCCTGTGGTGATGACGGGTCGTAGTTCGCGGCGGTAGACGATCTCGGTGGTGCGGGTGGTGGCGTGCCCGACGAGGCGGGCGATCTCCTCGATGCTGACCCCCTGGTGGCTCATCAGGCTGACGAAGGAGGTCCGCAGCTCCCGCGGTGCCCAGCTGTCCCCGATCCCGGCTCCGGCGCAGACCCGTTTGAACATCTTCCGGACGTTGCTCGCGTCCAGGGCGGCGCCGTGGTGGCTGGTGAACACGAGCCCGGTGTCCTGCCAGCCGTCCCCGGCGCCGAGCTGCTCATCGGCCTGGACGGCCGACCAGGCGCGCAGCGCCTGGACCGCGGTTGCGGGAAGGCCGAGGGTGCGGCGGGATCGTTCGGTCTTGGTCTCGCCGTGGGCGCGGACCGATCGCCAGACGGCCAAGTGCGGCGGCACGGGCGGGCTGGCGGCCGGGTCGCCGTCCAGGTCGACGTGGGCCCAGCGCAGGGCGCGGGCTTCTTCGGTGCGGATCCCGGCGAGCAAGCTGAGCGCGATGTAGGCGTGCATGAGCTCTGCGGGGCGGCGGATGTCTTTGAGGCCGGGCCGCAGTTCCATCACGGGCAGGGTGCTGGCCGCGGTGATGACCGCGATCGCCTGGTCGAGGGTCAGGGATTTGGACAGTCGGCCTTCCTGGCCCTTGGGGGTGTCGGCCAGGGCCGCGACGTTGCGGCTGATGAGGTCGTTGGCTTCGGCGTGCCGGATGGCGCGTTTGAGCGCGAGGTGCCCCATCGAGACCGCGGCGGTGGAGTACCCGGCCGCCATCGTGGCCAGGGCCTGCCGCACGTCGGCGGCCGAGAGGTCGCGGAGCTTGCGGGCGCCGATGACCTTCAGAAGGGGCTCCAGGACGTTCTGGTTCTTCTCTATGAAGCAGCTTCGCCACTGGGAAAAGACCGGTCTGGTGGTGCCGTCCACCTCCTGCCGATATTGAAGCTGCCCGGCACCTGGCTACGGGCTGAGCGGTGCCCACGTGCGCTTCGTCCTCGACAACGATGTGCCGGTAAGCGTACGGGCGATGTTGCAGCGCTGTGGCCACGAAGCCTGGTCGGCACACGAGGCCGGACTCGCTGAAGCCGAAGATAACGACCTGACCGTATATGCAGTGGAGCGCAGGTCTGTGCTTATGAGCCTGGATGCGCAGTTCATGCAGCGGCGCCGGGCAAACGCAATTACGGAGCCTTCTACCGCTCTGAGTTGTTTTTCCTGGCATGGCGCATCAACGAGCACCTGGTCCGGTGGGCCATGCACAAGTTCAAGCGGTTCCGTGGCAAGTACGGGGGAATCGGTCGAACAGGCCGCTGGTCATCAGGCGCAGCGCGTGGGTGGCGGTCTCGACTCTTCGAGCGCGATCTTGCCGTTCACGTGGCTGCTCCCTGGCCGGCAATCGAAGGCGAGGCCTATGGGAACAATCCTGCGCTGCTGGGCCTTGCTTCAAGCTCATCGGATCGGCTATGTGCTCGCGGTCGCCAAGACCACGATGTTCCCACCTCCGGGCGTACGTGCTTGTCAGGATGCCGGTCACCACAGCGGACGCTTCTGGGAACTTGTCGTGCAGGCGCCGCCAGGGGCCATAGGCGATCGACGCTTGCGCGCGCCGCGATGGCCCGGTGGGCGAGGCCGCTTCTGACGCTCTGTAATTGCCCCTGCCTCAGGCGAGGTTCGTCGGTGTTTTGGCCTGGTGGTGCGGTCCCGGTGATTCACTGTCCGCCAATGGCTGGACTGCCGGGTAGGCTCATGAGTCCGGTCTGGTAGGCCAGAACGACGGCCTGGACCCGGTCCCGTAGCTGCAGCTTGGCGAGGATGTTGGCCACATGGGTCTTGACGGTCGCCTCGCTCAGCGTCAGTTCCGCGGCGAGTTCGGCGTTGCTCAGGCCGCGGGCAAGAAGCCGCAGTACCTCAAGTTCCCTGGGTGTCAGGCCCGCCAGGTCGCCGTGCACCAGCGGCGGCACGGATGCGTGGGGCGCGAACCGCTCCACCAGCCTGCGCGTGATGGACGGGGCGAGCAGGGCATCGCCGCAGCGGACCAGCCGCACCGCGGCGACGAGGTACTCGGGCGAGACGTGCTTGAGCAGGAACCCGCTGGCGCCCGCGGCCAGCGCCTCGTAGACGTAGCGGTCGAGGTCGAAGGTGGTCAGCATGATGATCCGGCTGCCGTTCCCGGGCTGTGCCGCGAGGATACGCCTGGTGGCTTCCAGCCCGTCTATCCCGGGCATCCGGATGTCCATCAAGACCACGTCGGGCCGGTCCCGCAGCGCCGCCGCGACGGCCTCGCCGCCGTCGGCCGCCTCGGCGACGACCGGGATGCCGGCCTCGCGCAGAATCATGCGGAAGCCGGTCCGGACCAGGTTCTGATCGTCGGCGATCAGAACGCGGGGTTCGGAGTGCTTTGCGGCGTTCTCGGCTGCGGCGTTCATGACTGACCCGGATGGGGCAAGCCGGCCGCCCCGCTCACAGCTGCGGCTCGTGCCGTTTCGGGCATCCCGCTGGCCGCGGTGGGTGCCAGCGGCGGATCCTCCGCGGGGAACCGGCCCATGACGCGCCAGCCGCCGCCGGGCCGTGGACCGGCATCGAACTCCCCGCCATGCAGGATGACCCGTTCCCGCAGGCCGAGCAGGCCGCGCCCGGTACCGGGTATGTCCGCCGGGCGGCCCGCTGGCTGCGAACAGGCCGACGGCCCGGCCGGCCGGCACGGCGGTCCGTCGTCGGTTACCTCCACTGTCAGCCCGCTGGGCCGGTAGTCCAGCGTGATCACCGTCCGCGCCATACCTGCGTGCTTGAGCACATTGGTGAGCGCCTCCTGAATCACCCGGTAGGCGGCCAGGTCCGGGCCGGGCGACAGGCTCCATGGCGCGCCAAGGATGCGCAACTCAACATCGAGCCCGGCGGCCGCCATCCGGTCGGTCAGCGTCGTGAGCTGGTCAAGCCCCGGCAGGGGCCGCAGCCGCCCGCGGGCCTGGCCGTCAGCCAGGGAGCCGGGCTCCTGCTCGCCCGGCACGGAAAGCAGGCCCAGCATGTGCTGCAGTTCGGCCATGGCCGTCCGGCCGCTCGCCTCGACGGCGAGCAGGGCCGACCTGGCCTCGTGCTGTTCGGCGCCGAGCACCTGCCGGGCGGCGCCGGCCTGCACGACCATCACGCTGACGTTGTGGGTCACCACATCGTGCAGCTCGCTGGCGATCCGCGCCCGCTCCAGCTCCAGCGCACGCCGGGTCGCCGCCTCATGCTCGGCCTGTGCCCGCAGCAGCCGCGCGCCGGAGTCCCCCGCCCGGGCACGCCAGACCCGGACCGCGTTGCCGAAGCCCATGATCGCCAGCAGGATCACGAGGGCGGACAGCCGGCCCGGCAGCGGCGGCGTCGTGTCCCGGAACATCGCCGCGACTATCAGCCCGGCCAGGGGCAGGCTGAGCAGCGCCAGGCCGCGGTACCGGCTGTAGACGACCGCGCAGTAGGCAGCGACCACTATCGCGATGCTGACGATCGTATTGTTTTCGCTGCCGGGCGTGATGGCGCCAATCAGGATCGCCCAGAACGCGGCGAGCGGCGCGAGCCTGCGCGCAGCTAGCGGCGCCGTGGTCAGCACCGCGGCGACCTTGGCAGCGAGGGAGTCGAACTCCAACGCGGCCAGCGCCGCAAGGACGGCTACGAGCGCCAGGCAGGCGTCGGTGATGATCGCCTGCCTGGGCAGCGCGGTTCGCGGCTCCGTGCTGCCCAAGAACGCCATTGCCCGGCGCGGCCAGCTCCGTACGCTCACCTAGCCATTGTCGCCGGGAAGAGGGCCCTATCGCATCAGCCGCGAGAGCTATCCGGCTCCGTCGCAATGATGAGGGCCGCCGCGAGTCAGCCAGCTACGGTATCCGAATTCGCGCTCGCGACCGAGGCGCACGGCGGCAGGCCACACCTACCGTGCCCGCATGGACTCTCTCATCAGCCTCAGCGAGGTAACTAAGCGCTATCAGAGCGGCGGCCAGCCCGCGGTCGACCGCATCCGTCTGGAGGTGGCCCCGGGCGAGGCGGTGGCCGTCATGGGCCCGTCGGGCAGCGGCAAGTCGACGCTGCTGAACCTGATCGCCGGCCTGGACCGGCCGGCCAGCGGCACGGTCACCGTCGCCGGGCAGCGGATCGACACGCTCAGCGAGACCGGAGTGGCGCGGTTCCGCCGGCAGCGGATCGGCATGATCTTCCAGTTCTTCAACCTGCTGGACGACCTCACCGTCGCCGACAACGTGCTGCTGCCGGCGCAGCTCACCGGCATCCGCCGGGCCCGCGCCCGGGCCAGGCTCGACGAGCTGCTGGCGGCGCTGCGGATCGAACGCCACCGCGACGCCTACCCGGCCAGGCTGTCCGGCGGGGAGCGGCAACGCGTGGCGATCGCGCGGGCACTGGTAAACCGGCCCGCGCTGCTGCTGGCCGACGAGCCGACCGGGGCGCTGGACGCCGCGGCCGGCGAGCAGATCGGCGAACTGCTGCTCGATCTCAACCGGAGCGGGCAGACCATGGTCCTGGTCACGCACAACCCGGGCCTGGCCGCCCGTTACGCCAGCCGGACAGTCCGGCTCGTCGACGGCCGGGTCGCCAGTGACACGTTCACCGGGGCGCAGCTGTGATGCCCGGCGCCGGGCCCGTTGCCCGGGCGGTCGGCGGCGGGCTGGCCCGCCGCAAGGTCCAGACGCTGGTGATCGGCCTGGTGCTGCTGGTATCCACCGGTGCCTGCGTGCTGGCCCTCGGCCTTGTTGTCGACTCCAGCGCCCCATTTGACAAGGCCTTCGCTGCTCAGCACGGCGCGGATGTGGTGGCCACCGTCGACCGGGCGGTGGCTACGCCAGGGCAGCTCGCCGCGACAGCGCGGCTGCCGGAGGTTACGGCCGCGGCCGGGCCCTATCCCGAGGCGATGATCAGCCCGCAGATTGGCGGGCGCACGGTCACCCTCCAGCCGATGACGGTGGCGGGTCGCGGCGGGCCGGGCGGGCCGCTCGATGACCTCGTCATCCAGCAGGGCCGCTGGGCGCAGCGGCCGGGTGAGCTCGTTCTGTCCTCCGATTCCGGCCCCGGCGTGCCGCTGGGCACGCAGATCACCGTCAGCGGGGTGCCGGGCACGCCGCGGCTGACTGCGGTGGGCTACGCCAGCTCGATCAACCGCTCGGCCGACGGCTGGGTAGTGCCCAGCCAGGTCGCTGCGCTGCGCGCACCGGGGGCGCCCGCGACCGCGCAGATGCTGTACCGGTTCGCCAGCGCGGGCAGCGCGGCGGCGCTGCGCACCGATGCCGGCCGGCTCAGCGCCGCGCTGCCCTCCGGCGCGGTGACCGGCACGCAGTCCTACCTGGCGGTCAAGGCGCAGGAGACGTCGGGGATTGCCCCGATCGCGCCGTTCGTGGTCGCGTTCGGGATCATCGGGCTGGTCATGTCGGCGCTGATCGTCATCAACATCGTGAGCGGCGCCGTCGTGGCCGGCTATCGCCGGATAGGCATCCTCAAGAGCATCGGCTTCACCCCCGCCCAGCTGGTGGGCTCCTACGCCGGGCTGATCACCGTGCCCGCCGTAGCGGGCTGCATCGGTGGTGTTCTGCTCGGGAATGCGCTGTCGGTGCCGCTGCTCGGCAGCACCGCCACCGTGTACGGGGTCGGGGCGCTGGGGGTCCCGGTGTGGGTGGACGTGCTCGTCCCGTGCGCGATGTGCTGCCTGGCGGGGATCGCGGCCCTGCTGCCATCCCTGCGGGCCGGGCGGCTGAGCGCGGTCCAGGCGATCGCTATCGGCCGGGCGCCCGCCGCCGGACGCGGTTACGCCGCGCACCGGCTGCTGGGCAGGCTGTCGCTGCCCCGCCCGGTGACCATCGGCCTCGCGGCGCCTTTCGCCCGCCCGGCGCGCGCCGCTGGCACGCTCGCCGCCGTGGGACTGGGCGCGATCGCAGTGACCTTCGCCGTCGGCCTGAGCTCCTCGCTGAACATGGTGGCCGACGGCCTCTCGCATGCCAAGACCGAGCCCGTTCAGGTGACCCTGGTGGGATCGGGCCGCGGCGGGCAGCAGCTGTCACCGTCGGCGCAGCAGGCGGCCGTCGAGGCGGCGTTGCGGGCGCAGCCGGGAACGCTGCACTACGTCGCGCAGGCCGACCAGGCGGTCAGCGTCGCCGGGCTGTCCGGGCAAGTCCGAATGACCGCGTTCCGCGGCAACGCGGACTGGACCGGCTACGACATGATCAGCGGGCACTGGTACAGCGGTCCCGGGCAGGTGGACGTGCCGACCAACTTCCTCACCGTCACGGGTAAGGCGGTCGGCGACACCGTCACGTTCAGTGTCGGCGGTGCGCAGGTCACGGCCCGGATCGTGGGTGAGGTCTTCGACACCGACAACCAGGGGCTGGCCATGCTCACCGACTGGCGTACGCTCGCCGCCGCGAACCGCCGCCTCACCCCCTACGTGTCTGACGTCGCGCTGCGGGCCGGCACCTCCCCAGAGGCGTATGTCCGCGCGCTGGGCAGCACGCTCGGTCCTTATGCCGACGTCAGCATCAACGGCAAGGACCCGTTCTTCCTCACCCTGATCGGCCTGACCGGCACCCTGACCCTGCTGCTGGCCGCCGTGGCCGGGCTGGGCGTCCTGAACACGGTGCTGCTGCACACCCGCGAACGCGCGCATGACCTGGGCATCTTCAAGGCAATCGGGATGACCCCGCGGCAGACCATCGCCATGGTGGTGTGCTCGGTCGCGGGAACCGGCCTGGTCGCGGGCCTCCTGGCAGTCCCAGCCGGAATGGCGGCGCACCGGTACGTGCTGCCAGTCATGGCGCACGCGGCGGGAACCGGGATTCCAGCCAGCTACCTGGCTGTCTACCGGGTATGGGAAATCGCCGTGCTGGCCCTGGCCGGCCTGGTCATAGCCGCGGCCGGGGGGATACCGCCGGCAGCCTGGGCCGCCCGAGCCCGCACCGCGGCTGCGCTGCACGCTGAGTAAGGCAGAGGCAGCGACCATCGACCGCCGACGGACGCCGACCTGAACCACCCCGAGGTCCCGCCTGTCCCCTACTCAGGCGCTCTGGAGCATCTGACAGCACAGGAACCGCGAGCAGCGTCATCCGCCGGATGACGCTGCGAGCAGCGACTGCCCATTTCACTGGCAACCGCCGGCAGGAAAGGACAATGACACAAAAGCCAACCGCAGCGGGGAACACCACGCCGGCCGTTCCGATGACGGCTGAGCAGCGGGCCGCCTTCGACCGCGACGGCTACCTGATCATCCGGGGCGCGCTTGGCCCGGATGAGGCCGCCGCCGCCCGCGAGGCGATCGACCGGGTGTACGCCGCCATGGCCAAGGCGGGCTCACTCGGCCCGGACGGCTCGATGCACCTGCTCAGCGCGGTCACCCACTGCCCGGAAGTCGCCTGCCTGACCGACCACCCGGCCACGTTCGGCCATGTGTGGCCGGTCCTCGGCTGGAACATCCACATCTACCACTCCCACCTCGATGTCCATCCGCCGATCCGGGTACCCATGCCGTTCCGGTTCGACTGGCACCAAGACGGCGGCCGGCAGAACCGCGAACTGGAGACGACCCCGCGGCCGCGGCTGTCGGTGAAGCTGGCGTACTGGCTGTCGGATGTCTCCGCGCCCGGCCGCGGCAACCTGAAGGTCGTGCCGGGCAGCCACCTGACCAACTGGATCGGCGGCCCGCCGCGCCGCGACATCCGATGGCCCGACCCCGACGGCGCCGTCGAGGTGACCGCCGGACCCGGCGACGCGGTGTTCTTCGACCGCCGGATCTGGCACACCCGGTCACGCAACCACTCCGGGCACACCCGCAAGGCGGTGTTCTTCGGCTACACCTACCGGTGGACCGCCATCCGGGATGACATCGCCCCGATCCGGGCCAGCGACTGGCTCGGCCGGCTGACCCCCGTTCAGCAGCAGCTGCTAGGCGGCGCCGAGGACCTCGGCGGGAATCACGCATGGGGCCACTACCCGGAGGACACCCCGCTGTACGGCTGGCTGAAGGAGCGGGGGCTCCTTGATCCGGCGAATCCACCGCACCTGCCTCTCCTGCCTGATAATCCTTAAGCACATACTCGGCAGGGAGGATCGATCTGACCTGGTGACGACCGACGAATGGCCACATTGCGTGATGGCCCGCGAGGTCGGCTGGATGGCCATGGCCGGCCGGGGCCGGGATAGCGAGTTGCGGTCAGGTAGCTAGAGATCAGCGGCTGGCTCGTGCAGGTTCTCGGCGGCTGTCGGGCCGGGGGTTAGGTTGCTGTGAAGAGCTGGTCCATGATCTGGGCACCGGTGGTGATGACGGGTCTCAGTTCGCGGTGGTAGACGATTTCGGTGGTGCGGGTGGAGGCGTGTCCGACCAGCCGGGCGATCTCCTCGATGCTGACGCTGTGGTGGCTCATCAGGCTGACGTAGGAGGTCCGCAGCTCCCGTGGCGTCCAGCTGTCCTCGATCCCTGCTTCGGTGCAGACCAGTACCGTCTGCTGCGCCTTGACGGCACTGATCACATGTGGGTACCGACCACGTGGGCGGTTCGCCGCCATAAGGCCCCACCCGGAGATGTGCGGCCATGGCCATCTGCTCGGCGGTCGGCTGGAAGGTCCCGGCGAGGCGGGTGGCCGGCGTCGAGTCCATCCACGCCTTCGAGGGCACCGAAACGATCCAGACCCTTATCGTCGGCTCGGACAATTACGGGCATCGGCGCGTGCAGCTGACGGCACGTCAACAGAGCTTCGGTAGGATCCGCCTCGGGAGGAACCATGCGGATCCCTGCGGAATCTCTGTCCGGCAGTTCGATGCGGGACAAGGTCGTCACCGCCGCCGAGGCGGTGCGGCTTGTTCGTGACGGCGACTGGGTCGTGGTCGATGGGTTTATGGGGCAGTGCTTCGCCGAGGAGCTGACGCTGGCGCTGGAGCAGCGGTTCCTGCTGACGGGCACTCCCCGCGACCTCGGGCTGGTGTTTACCGCGGCCGCGGGGAACCGGCTCGGCCGAGGACTGGACCGGCTGGCTCATAAGGGCCTGCTGAAGCGGGCCGTGGGCGGTCATTGGGGCTTGTCG
>JBEKGC010000096.1:0-16648 GCA_050013055.1 Streptosporangiaceae bacterium | reverse complement strand
AGGCAGGCCCGGGCGGCCAGCGTGGCCAGCAACCCGACCACCTCGGCGTTGACGTGGAACAGCGGCAGGCAGCAGTAGCCGCGGTCGGCCGGAGTCAGCCGGTGGTGACCGGCCACCGCCGCGGCCACATGGGCTAGCTGATCCTCACCCAGCAAGATCCCCTTCGGCGTCCCCGTGGTTCCGCTCGTACACAAAAAGATCCCGCCGGCGCCGGATCCCGCACTCTCCGCACCCGCCGCACTCTCCGCACCCGCCGCACTCTCCGCACCTCCTGCACCTTCCGTGTGCCCGCGGCCGTCCGGCACCTCTGGCGGGCTGAGCACGGTCAGGCCGGGCGGCAGGTCCTGACCGGACCCGGCGACGACCGCCGCGGGCCGGGCCACCGCGAGCACCCGGGCCAGCTCGGCGGGCGGAGCGGCGGGATCGAGCGGGACCACCACCCGGCCGGCGCCGAGGATGGAGACCAGGGCGGTGGCGTACCCGAGCGGATCGGGCCAGCGGAGCGCCACGGCGCCCCCGGGCGGGATGCCGGCCCGGTCAAGCCGCCGGGCCCAGGCCAGGACGGAGCGGTGCAGCCCGGCGTAGCTCAGCGTCTGCCCGGCGGCGTCCTCCAGGTACGGGGACCCGGAGGACCCGTCCCGGTCCGCCGCGGCGTCGGTTATCCATGCGCTGATCAAGGTCACAGTCCGTTCTTGTGGTTCGTCATGCCCGCCAGTTCGGCGGGCTGCGGATAGCCGGCATCGGCCAGATCAGGCTCGGCCGGGACCGTCTCGGCCCGCTCGCGCCGCGGTATCAGCGTCGACCAGGGCTGCTGTTTGCGTCCGGTCAGCGGCACCGCCAGCGGCGTCCTGGCCAGCAGGGCGGTCAGCGTGATGCAGCAGGCGAAGACGACCGCCACCACCAGCAGGCAGACCAGCGGCCAGGGCAGCACCGAGTCAAGCCGCGGCCAGCCGGCCGTGGTCAGGATCACCAGGAACAGCATCTGGGACAGGTAGATGCCGTAGGAGTTGTCCGAGCCGATGCGGACGGCGGCCTGCGTCCGCCGCGACCGCCCGGGCCGCACCAGCTCCACGCCGGCCAGGTAGCCGCAGGTGATCACGCCGACGTTGAACGGGATGACGCTGGGCTGGAACGGGTCGTTGCCCGAGCCGAGCATGCTGGTCACCCCGTGCGCGGCCAGGAAGTAGACGGCCTCCGCGGCGAGGGCGGCGGCCACCGTGTACGCCATGATCAGCCGGGCGTGCCTGCGCACCCAGGCGTCCGCCTGCTCGAGGTGGAACGCGACCACCCCGCCGGCGATCAGGTACAGCAGGTAGGACAGGGCGTCTTGCTGCTCCCACCGGAGCATCAGCGGCGGTAGCAGGCCCCAGTGCATCCCGATCGTGAGCAGCAGCTGGGTCACCGCGGTCACCGCGATGACCAGGCCGTGGTGTCCCCTGGTGCGCCGCAGCAGCCCGAGCACGAGCGGGAACACCAGGTAGAACTGCATGATCACGAGCAGGAAGTACAGCTGGTAGTACCCGGTGCTGATCATGTAGCCGAGGTGCCCGAGGGCCGCGGTCACGCTCGCGTAGTGCGCCCTGGGCAGCAGGTAGAGGAAGTAGATGACGTTCCAGCACAGGTAGGGGAGCCCGACCGAGACGAACCGCCGCCAGTAGAAGTGCCCGAGCCCGACCAGGCGCATGTCGGCGTAGGCGTAGGTCAGCATGCACGCGGAGATGAAGAAGAATCCCTCCCGGGACACGTGCAGCAGCAGCAGCGCGGCGCCCGAGGCCAGGCCGGCCGTCGCGGGCGCGAAGTAGATGACCGCGTGGGTGCTGACCACGCCCGCCTGCTTGATCGGGCGCATGGCGTCGACCTGGTCGAGCCGGCGGCGCGGCATCAGTACATCATCCGCGGATCACGGTAATGCTTGAACTCGAGCAGGTTGCCGGACGGGTCGAGCAGCACGAACGTGCGGTGTTCCTCCGCCATGGCCTCGAACCGCGTCGAGGTGTCGGCGAAGAACGGGATCTTGCGCAGCACCGCGCAGTCATACAGGGCCTCGAAGTCCGCCGGATCACGAAACGTGACGCCGAAATGCCTCGGGTACAGGCTGGCCGGCGGCCGGGCCGGCGGCCCGGTCTCGGTCAGGTGGCAGACCAGCTGATCGCCGAAGAAATCCAGCGTGATCCGGTCCGGGTAGCGGCGGGCCAGCTTGCAGCCGAGCAGGCTCACGTAGAAGTGCTGGGCCGCATCCAGGTCGTGTACGGGTATGGCCAGGTGAAAGACGTCGCAGTTGGTTCGCATGGGGGTGCCTCACTCGAAGGTGGTCAGCGTGTCGGCCCGCAGCCCGAGACGGAGCGTCTCCAGAGAGATGACCGCGCTGGCCGGTATGTTGCCCAGGTTGACGTCCGGCCCGATCCTGGAGATGAAGTGCGCCTGCAGGGCGGTGGTCGGCGCCTCGAACAGCAGGCTGCCCGAGCTGATGCCGGACGTCAGCACGTCCTCGATCAGCCCGAACCTGAGCGCGCCGTCCGGGCGGCAGATGCCAGAACGCCCGCTCTCCCTGGCCTCCAGGGTGACCAGCGAGGCGCCCGCTTCGAGGTCCTCGCAGATGTAGTCGATCCACCGGCTGGGCGGCAGCTGCTCGGAGCGGACCGGGTCCTTGAAGCCGACCTCGGACACGACGGTGAAGTCGTCGGCGAGCTTGCGGATATAGCTCGCCTTTTCCGCGTTGGACATCGGGATCGTCCCGTTCGAGACCTCGACGTGGCGGCACGCGTGCTGCAGGCAGAACGTCCTGAAGTCGTCGAACCGGCCTTGCAGCACGTACTTCTCGAACAGCGTCCCGCCGAAGTAGAAGCCGATGTCGTGCGCGGTCAGCACCTCGATCTTGGCGTGCAGGCTGCCGGTCACCACCGCGGTGCCCCAGCCGAACTTGACGAAATCGATGTATTCCGGCGCCGACGACACCAGGTCGGTGAACTGCCACAGCGGGATACCGCCGTCGATCACCATGGTGAGGCCGGTGCCGCGCGGCTTGGCCGCCCGGGCTGGTAGCTGGAGTGCGGTCTGGTACATGGGTTCGTTCCTTCCTTAGGGGTGGTTAAGGTGTGCGGGCCGGGGAGTTGGTGACCGCAGGATGCTGCCGTTCGGCCGCGGTGCCCAGGCCATCTGCTCGACACTGAGGCCGCGCCGGTAGGCGTCGAGCACCCGGATCGTTCCGCCGTGCGCGATGATCGCGATGTCTGCGGCGTCCCCGAACGGCGGGCGTACGGTCAGCTCGTCGGTGAACTCGGCGACGCGGCGGTACAGCTCGCGGACGGATTCCCCGCCGGGCGGCCGGGCGTCGGGGTCGAGCACCCGGTTCGCGCCAAGCCCGCTGACGGCGGGGCTGAGGGTGGCGGTGGGGGTGCCTTCGGCCGCGCCGAGGCCGCGTTCGCGGAGCCGGGCGTCGCGGGTCACGGCCAGCCCGAGCACCGCGGCCAGCGGGGCCGCGGTCTCCATCGCGCGGTGCAGGTCGCTGGAGTAAAGCGCGCGGATCGGCAGGCCGCTGAGCTGGCCCACGACCCCCCAGGCCTGGCGCCAGCCGAGGTCGGTCAGCCGCGCCTCGTCGTTGTGCCCCTGGGCCAGGCCGCGGACGTTCCAGCTGCTCTCACCGTGCCGGACGAGCCAAAGAACTTGCATGTCAGGCAGCCTGCGGCCGGATTGTGAAAGCCCAGTGAAATTATGGCTACCTGCGGAAACCTTCCAGGAAGCTCTCAGCCAGCGGTGATGTGATCACAGCTATGAGAACCGTTCGAGCGGCCGATCCGGCGGAGTGCGCCCCGGACGGCGGGCGGCTGCTCGTGGTGGACGACGATCCGGATCTACGCGATTCGCTCGGCCGGGCGCTGCGCTGCGCCGGGTACGTGGTGACGACGGCCGGGCACGGCGCCGATGCCCTGGACGCGGTGGCCCGCCGCCCGGTGGACCTGATCGTGCTCGACGTGCTGATGCCGATCGTGGACGGCCTGGAGGCGTGCCGCAGGCTGCGGGAACGGGGCGATGCCACCCCGGTGCTCGTGCTCACCGCCAGGGACACGGTCGACGACCGGGTCGCCGGGCTCGAGGCGGGCGCGGATGACTACCTGATCAAGCCGTTCGCGCTGCGGGAGCTGCAGGCCCGGGTCCGGGCGCTGCTCCGGCGCAGCCAATCCCGCCGTGACGTCCTCGGCTACGCCGACCTGACCCTGGACGCGACGACCAGGAAGGTGACCCGCGACGGCCAGGAGGTCGCGCTGACCAGGATCGAGTTCGGCCTGCTCGAGCTGCTGCTGCGCAACGCCGAGCAGGTGCTCAGCTACGACGTGATCATGGAGCGGGTCTGGGGTTACGGCGAGGCGCCTGCGTCCAACGCCCTAACCGTCTTCGTGGGTTTCCTGCGGCGCAAGCTCGAGCAGGGGGGCCGTTCGCGGCTGCTGCACAACGTGCGCGGCGTGGGCTACGTCATCCGGGCGGAATCGTGACGCGGCCGCGCTGGCTCCGGCCCGCGCGGCCACCGCGCTGGCTCCGGCCCGCGCGTCCGCTCATGCTGCGGACCAGGTTCACCCTCGCCGTGGCGGCGGCGGTCGCCGCGGTCACCCTGGCCGTCACCGCGGTGGCGTTCCTTGTGGTCCGCGCCGACCTGCAGAATCAGCTGAGGTCTCAGTTGCGGCAGCAGGCCGCGGTGGTGCACATCCAGGCCCGGCATTACCACGGGCAGCTCCCCGCCGGGTGGGTACCGCCGCACTCGGACCGGTTCGGTTCTGACAGCCCGTACGCCCAGGTGGTGACGGCCAGCGGTGCGGTCTGGGCCCCGGCGGGGGACCGCGGGCTGCTGGCCGCGGGCACCGCCGCGGCCCAGGTCGCCGCCGGGCAGCGCGCTGCTTACTACTCCGAGTCGACGCTGGGCGGGGTCCGGGCCATGATCTTCACCACGCCGCTGGCGCCGCGGCTGGCGGTACAGCTGGCCGTGCCGCTTAACACCACCGATACCCAGCTGGCCAGCGTCGGGGCGGCGCTGGCGCTGCTGAGCGCGGTCGGCGTCGGGCTGGCCGCGCTGGCGGGCTGGGCGGTGGCGCGGGCTGGCCTGGCTCCGGTGGCCCGGCTGGCCGCGGTCGCCGAGCAGGTAACGGCGACCGGCGACCCGGCTGGCCGGGTCGAGGTGGGTCGCGCCGACGAGCTCGGGCGGCTGGCGACGTCGTTTAACACCATGCTCCGTGCGCTGCAGCGATCGCAGGCCGCCCAGCGGCAGCTGGTCAGCGACGCCAGCCACGAGCTGCGGACCCCGCTGACCAGCCTGCGTATCAACGTGGAGCTGCTGGCCGATGACCGGAGCCTGCCCGCGGCCGAGCGTCAGCAGGTGCTCGACCGGGTGGTCGCCCAGGTCGCGGAGCTCAGCCAGCTGGTGGGCAGCGTCACCGAGCTGGCCCGGGGCGAGTCGGGCCCCAGCGCGCGCGGCCAGGTCAACCTGCACGAGGTGGCCGCCGCCGCGCTGGAGGCGGCCAGGCGGGACTGGCCGCGGACGGCGTTCGCGGCTGACCTCGAGCCGTGCGCCGTCTTCGGCAGCGCACCGCGGTTGCAGGTCGCGATCAGGAACCTGCTGGACAACGCGGCCAAGTTCGGCCCGCCGGACGCCCCGGTCGAGGTCAGCCTGCGGTCCGGCGAACTTACCGTGCGCGATCACGGGCCGGGCATCGCGGCCGCCGACCGGCCGCACGTTTTCGGCCGCTTCTACCGGGCCCGGTCGGCCAGGGGCGTGCCCGGCTCCGGCCTCGGGCTGGCCATCGTCCGTCAGGTGGCGGAAAGCCACGGCGGGACGGTCCAGGCCGAAGCCGCCCCCGGCGGCGGAACCCTGCTGCGCCTCCGCCTGCCCCCACCCCCAACCCCAGCCGCAACCTCAGCCCCAGCCGCAACCCCAGTCGCAACCCTAACCCCAGCCGCAACCCTAACCCCAGCCGCAACTTCGCCCGAGTCGGCCGCAGCCCCGGAGTCCGCCCTGACCGGATCAGCGCGGTGACGGCGCCGGCCGGGGAGCGGCGATGCCCGAGTCGCAGATGACCGGGCCCGCGCGGCCGGTCCGGGCCGGGGCGGGAAGCACGCCGTGCGCGCGCAGGATCCCCGCCACCTCGCGGGCGATCCACGCGCTGCCGGCCGCTGTGGGGTGCAGGCCGTCGCGAGCGCGCGGGAACGCCCATCGGCCGGTCAGCGGATCTATGATGATCGTCTGGTCGCCGGGTCGTTCGGCCGCCTTGGCGGCGGTCACGATGGCGCGGTCGGTCGCGAAGGCGGCGGCCAGGTGCCGGCGGCCGGGAAAGACGGTAAGCAGCGCGATCCGCGCTCGCGGCGCCTGGGCCCGGATCGCGGCGATGGCGCCGGCCACCCGCTGCTTCTCCACCGCCGCCTGCACCCCGATATCGTCGTGGCCGGCCTGCACGATGACGAGCGCGGGGGCGAGCGCACGCAGGTCGATCCGGCCGAGCTCGGCCAGGACCGGTCCCTTCCGGCCGGCTCCGGCTCGCACGTAGCCCGCCCCCGGGTCGCCGTAGACCACCGCGTTCCAGTGCAGGAGCCGGGCTAGCTCGACGGCCCAGGACTGACCGGGATGGCCTGGGCCCACTCCCGCGGTAAACGAGGCGCCGACGATCGCGAGTACGGGTGCCTGGTCGGGGACCTGGCTGCGATCGAGCCGCTGCTCGCAGCCGGCTAGGGGACCGCCCGGCGAACGGACCAGGGACGAGTAGGCCGATCCCGGGCTGGCCGCGGGCCACGGCGGCCGGGCGGCTCCGCTGGCCGTCGCGCCCGATATCAGCGCCAGGCAGGTGACCGCGGCCGCCCCCGCCGCGATCCGCATCCAACGTCGCCTGGTCACGGCCAAGTGTCAGCTTTGCCGCCGGGCATGTCAAACGCAGCCGGTATCAGAGCGTGATCTGGCCGTAGCCCGCTGGCCGGGCGGTCCGCTGATCCTGGCCGCTACCCTGTGACCATTCAGACAAGGGGAAAGGATCACTGTGGCCGACTCTCAGCAGTTGCGGGAGCGCACGCTTGTCGTGCTGAAGCCGGATGCCGTAGTCCGCGGCCTGGCCGGACGTATCATCCAGCGGTTCGAAGACGCGTCGCTGAAGGTCATCGGCGTGAAAATGCGCGAGATGGACGCCGACTTCGCCCGCAAGCACTATTTCGACCTGGAGGAGCGGCTTGGGTCGTCCGTCTACAACGCGACCGCGGCTTTCATGCAGCGGGGACCCGTGATCGCGTTCGTGCTGGAGGGCGAGGACGCGGTGGCCACCGTCCGCAAGATGGTGGGCTCCACCTATCCGAACGAGGCGCAGCCCGGTTCGATCCGCGGCGACTTCGCGCATCAGTCCAAGCTCGTCGCCACCACGACCGGCAAGGCGGTGGCTAACCTCGTGCACGCCTCGGGCAACCGGGATGAAGCCGAGTACGAGGTCAATCTGTGGTTCGACAAGACCGAGCTGTTCGACTACCGCAACCAAGCTGAAGCCTTCCACTGGTAACGCCGCCCCCCGTCTTCATGATCGCGAAGACCTTTTACCCCTCCGCGGGTAAAAAGTCTTCGCGATCTTCGGATGCGCTACTGATGGGTTAGGTTCGGGGCGCCTTTGCGGAGGACGAACTTCTGGATCTTGCCGGTCGCCGTCTTGGGTAGCTCGGTGACCAGGCTGACGCCGCGCGGGGCCTTGAAGTGGGCCAGCCGCTCCCGGACGAACTCGACAAGCTCGGCTTCTGTGGCGCTGGTGCCGTCACGGAGGACCACGAACGCATGCGGGGTTTCCCCCCACCTGGAGTCCGGCAGGCCGACCAGGGCGACCTCCTGGACGGCCGGGTGCCGGAGCAGCACTCCTTCGACCTCGACCGAGGAGATGTTCTCCCCGCCGCTGATGATGACGTCCTTGAGCCGGTCGCGGATTTCGATGTAGCGGTCGGGATGGATCACCGCCGCGTCACCGGTATGGAACCAGCCGTCGCCCATCGCGTGCTGGGTCGCCTCCGGGTCGTGGTAGTAACCGTCCATGACCACGTTGCCGCGGACGACGATCTCACCCACGGTCTGCCCGTCGGCGGGCACCTCGGTGCCGTCGGCGTCCACCACCCGCAGCTCGCCCGAGGTGATCAGCTCGACGCCCTGCCGCGCCTTGATGACGGCACGGTCCGCGGGGGCCAGCTCCTCGTGCTCGGGCAGCGGGGCGCAGACCGTGATGAACGGTGCCGTCTCGGTCAGGCCGTAGGCCTGCGTGATCACCCAGCCGAACTCGCCTTCCAGCCGCTCGATGGTGGCCGCCGCGGGCGGGGCTCCGGCCGTCACCACCTGGACGCCGGCCGGGACCTCGCCGCGCGCCGAGTCCGGCGCGTTCGCCAGCGTGATGAGCACGGTCGGCGCGGCGCACATCCGGGTTACCCGTTCGTCCCTGATCAGCCCGAAGATGGTCGCCGCGTCGACCTTGCGCAGGCAGATGTGGGTACCCGCGGCCGCCGTGACGGTCCAGGTATAAGTCCAGCCGTTGGCGTGAAACATCGGCAGCGTCCACAGGTACCGCTCGCCCACCGCGATCGGCAGGTGAATCAGGGTGCCGATGGTGTTCATCGCGGCGTTCCTGTGGGTGATCATCACGCCCTTCGGCCGCGCCGTCGTCCCGCTGGTGTAGTTGATCGAAAGCAGGTCCCGCTCGCCGATTTCCGGCCGGATGAAGTCGGGTGAGGCCGCGGCGATGGCCGCCTCGTAGTCCAGCCAGCCATCCTCGCTGCCGTCGAAGGCCACGTAATGCCGCACGTTCGGCAACTGGTCGCGGATGCCCTGCACGGCGGCCAGGTACTCGCCGGCCACGCAGACCACCGTGGCACCGGAGTGGTTCACGATGTAGACGAAGTCCTCTGGGGTGAGCCGGTAGTTGACCGGCACCAGGACGGCACCGAGCTGCGGCACCGCGTAGAAGGACTCGAGCTGGGCATGGGTGTTCGGGGCGATCGTGGCCACCCGGTCTCCCTGCCGCACGCCAAGCCCGTACAGCGCCGAGGACCAGCGGTCGCAACGATCGAAGAATTCCTCGTAGGACAGGCGCAGGGAACCGTCGACGACCGCCTCGCGGCCGCCGTGCAGCCGACGGGTCCGACGAGCGAAGTCAAGCGGGGACAGGGGTGTTTCCATGCATGTGATTGTGTCAGGATGCCTCGGGTCAGGAAGGGACGAAGGTCCATCGGACCCGCCGCGCCCCCACAGGATCCGCCGCGCCCCCCAATCGGACCCGCCGCGCCCCCCAATCGGACCCGCCGCGCCCCCCAATCGGACCCGCCGCGCCCACACGGGATCCGCTCGGGCGAACCGCCATCAATGGGCCGATGACTTTCCGATCTCTATTGATCACAATGAGTGTTATTGTCTCGTGATCGTCATCACAAGCGGTTTGCTAAGCCCGCGCGTGAATTTCTCGGCTAATACCGCACGCCCGGCGGGGCTTTCTGGCATTCTTGTGCGCCAGCGGTACATGCGTGAGGCGAGCCCGCCGGCCCCCGAGATCCGCTGCGGTGGCTCGTCGAGTGGCGTTTACCGCGCGGGCTCGCAGCCGGAATGTCCTAGCGTAACTGCGTCGGCAGCTGGCGTCAGTCGGGCGTAGCCGAACGAAAGGATTGCCTTGTCGCGACACCGGACTGGGGCTCGCAGCGGTCGGCGTAAACGGGGCTTGATCCGGCGTCTTGGCATTGTTTTTCCTGTCGCCGTGGTCGCGGTGATCGTGGTCATCGGCGTGGCCGTGGGCGCCCAGCTGTTCGCGCCAGGATCGGGCGCCTTCAGCGCCGCTGACGCGATCGAGGCCGTACCGGGAAGTCACACGATGGCGCTGCTCGAGGCCGAGCGTGAGCAGATGATCGCGATGACCGCCGCGGCTCGCACGCTGACCGTGGTGGCCAAGCCCAAGCTGACCTCGCCGGTCCAGGTCGCCGCGGCCACGGTGGCCACCACCGGGTCAGGGGCCGCGGCGAGCACGGGAACCACAGCGGGAGGCAGCGGCGTCATCTACGTCACGTCCTCGCCGCCCGATCCGGGCACCGCGCAATCCACCGCCTACGGCATCATGGCTAGCTTTGGCTTCAACCCGGCGACCTATTTCGGCTGCTTGCTGGACATCTGGAACCGGGAGAGCGGCTGGCGGTACGACGCGGAGAACCCCAGCGGCGCGTATGGCATCCCGCAGGCCCTGCCGGGCAGCAAGATGGCCAGCGCGGGCGCGGACTGGCAGACCGACCCGGCTACCCAGATCAGGTGGGGCCTTGGTTACATCAAGAACGTCTACGGCAATCCCTGCAGCGCTTGGGCCTTCGAAGAGGCTAACGGCTACTACTAATGCCGGTCCTTTGTCGTACCGAAAGGGCGGTTTCGGCGTTGGTGTGAGTTTCGCCATCGCGATCGGGCCCTGGTTTCCCCCGCGGTGAAATCCGTGGATAAACCGGCAATTGGCGGCGCCCTGCCGCCGGATGTCAAACCATGGTGATATAGCTCACAGCGTTTCCGGCGCCGAACGCATTGTGGTGAGGCATGGCCGTGAGCCGGCAGCACCCCGCCTGCGGAATGGCCGCGATGAGTTAGCCGGCACCCGGAGCGGCCGGCACCGCGAGGGCTGAAGAAACCCGCCTCGTCACTTCGGCAGCGGGGCGAAGGTTCGCAGCTCTTCGTCGAACACCGGCTCCAACTGCGTCCACATGGACGCTGGCGCGGTCGCGTAGAGGGCGTAGGACTGCGATCCCGAGGACGTGTTGAGCACGAACAGCAGGTCCAGGGCCTCTTGCGTGACGCCGTTGTCCGTCCAGGTGAACTTCCAGAACGACCCCGCCGTGCGCCGGATGGTCAGCGCCCGCAGGTCGATCCGCTGGTAACCAGGGAACTGCGGTGTCGACCGGGTTTCGATGTACTGCGCCTCGGCCACCATGTCGTTCGGGTAGGTGTGCGGCGTCAGGTCCACCAGCATGTTGATGTTCCCGGCCGGGTCGTTGAGGTAGGTCTCGTAAGCACCCTTTGTCGTGACCGTCCAGCCGGTCGGCAGGTCGATCGTGAAGCCGGCCTGCTCGGTGCCCGTGGCTGGTGCGGAGTAGCTGCGGTAACCTGCGGCGGGCGCCCCGGTAAGCGGCTGGTTGATCGCCGTGACCAGGCCGGCCGCGGGCAGCGTGGGTCCGACGGCTGGCGACGATGACCGCGCTGCTGAGGACGAGGACGAGCTGCCTCTCGTGTTCGTCAGGGAATTATTGTGGTGCAGCAGCAGCACGGTGGCGGCGCCCGCGGCCGCCCCGACCAGGGCCAGCACCACGAGGGCGATCCTCCACCACGGGTTTGACCGCTGGCGCCGGCTAGGCGGCACGTACCCAGGCCCGCCGCCCGCCCACGGCGCGGAGCCTGACCCCGGCGCGGACCCCGACCCCGGCGCCGACCCCAGCCCGGACGCCGACCCCGGCGTCGGCCCCCGCCCGGACGCCGACCCCGGCGCGGGCCCCAGCCCGGACGCCGACCCCGGCGCCGACCCCGGCGCTGACCTCAGGCCTGAGCCGCCGGCACCACCCGGGCCGCTGGGACCGTAGCCGATCGGGGTTGGATAACCGGACCAGGATTCCTGGCCCGAGCCTGCCTGCGGCGCCGGGCCCGATCGAGGCGCCGGGTCGTACCAGGAGGAGAAGTCCGGCGGTGGCCCCTCGGGCCGCGCCGCGGAGCCGGACCCGTACCCGCTCCCGCTCCCGGACCCGTAGCCCGACCCGGACCCGTGCGTTTCCCCGTACCCTTCCAGGATCGGCGCCGCCGTGGTCGGCGCGTTCGGATCCGGAGCCGGCTGGGCCGGCGCAGCGGGTGTCCACTGGGCCGCGGCCGGCGGCCCGGGCGTCCACTGGCCCGCGGCCGGGGCGGCGGGTGCCGGCGGCCCCGTTTCCGGCACCGCCTGCCCAAATGGTTCCCCTGAGATCGTCTGGTCCGCCGAACCAAAGCCCCGCGAGCTCTCACCCCCCGCCAAACCCGCAGCACCAGCCAAACCCGCAGCACCAGCACCAGCGGCACCAGACGGCGGCCTCGGCGGCGACGCGGACAGTGCGGTGGGCACGTACCCGGCGGACGCGCTGCCGCCCTGGTCGGCCAGCAGCGGCAGCACGTCGGTGATCATCCGGGTGGCCCTGGCCGCGTCCGGCCTGTCAGCGGGCTCGCGCCGCAGCAGCTCGGCGATGACCTGCCCGAACGGTCCCGCCTTGGTCGCGATGGGCGCGTCCTCGTTGATGATGGCGGACATGGTGGTGAGCGCTCCGCCGCGCTGCTCGAACGGGCCGTGCCCCTCGACGGCCGCGAACAGGGTCGCGCCGAGGGACCACAGGTCGGACGCGGGGGAGGCGTCTTCGCCGCGGATCCGCTCAGGAGCGGTGAACCCGGGCGAACCCATCACCATGCCGGTCTGGGTCAGCTTCGGGTCGCCTTGGAAGGTGGCGATGCCGAAGTCGGTCAGCACGGCCCGGTCGTCGTGGCTGAGCAGGACGTTGCTCGGCTTGACGTCCCGGTGCATCACCCCGGCGGCGTGCGCCACGCTCAGCGCGGAGAGCAGCTGGCGGCCCATCTCGGCCGCCCGCCGCGGCGACAGCGGGCCCGACGACGCCAGCACCTGGTCAAGTGATTGCGCGTTGATTAGCTGCATGACGATCCAGGGGCGGCCTTCGTCCTCGGCCACGTCGTAGACGGTGACCACCGCCGGGTGGTTGAGCCGGGCCGCCGTCTTGGCCTCGCGCAGCGTCCGCTGGAACGCGTTTTCCCGTTCGGAATCGGTGAGGGTGTCCGCTATGTGGACTTCCTTGACCGCCACGTCGCGGTCGAGAAGCTGGTCGCGGGCACGCCACACGACCCCCATGGCACCACGGCCGATGGGAGCCTGCAGACGGTATCGCCCGGCGATGACTCGCCCCGCGTCCGTCAAAGGGTGCATAGGCGGACCATACACGGTGATGGCTGATAGGTCTCTGGCATAGGCCTAAGCATTGATTAAGCGTCACCAGACTGTGAACTGCCGGCCGCGGTCCCGGTCATCGCCAGCACGTCCAGGGCGGCGTTGAGCTGCGCTTCTGTGATCGTGCCCTGGGAGACATAGCCCCGCGAGACCACGATCGCCCGTATCGTTTCTCCGGTCTCAAGCGCCTCGTGGGCCACTTTCGCGGCCGCCTCGTAGCCGAGGTAGCGGTTCAGCGCGGTCACGATGACCGGCGAGGATTCGGCCAGCCGCCGCATCCGGTCGGCCATCGGAGTGATCCCGGTCACGCAGCGGTCGGCCAGCAGCGGGATCACCGCGGCCAGCAGCCGGGCGGACGCGAGCAGGTTCCGCGCGATCACCGGCATCATCACGTTCAGCTCGAAGTTCCCCGCCGCCCCGCCGAACGCCACCGCCGCGTCGTTCCCGATCACCTGCGTGCAGACCTGGCCGACGGCCTCGCAGATGACCGGGTTGACCTTGCCCGGCATGATCGACGAGCCCGGCTGCAGGTCGGGGATCGAGATCTCGCCCAGTCCCGCCCGCGGCCCCGACCCCATCCAGCGCAGGTCGTTGCAGATCTTGTACAGGCTGACCGCGGTGACCCGGAGCACCCCGCTGGCCTCCACCAGCGCGTCCCGCGCGCCCGCGGCCTCGAAGTGGTTCCGTGCCTCGGTCAGCGGCAGCCCCAGGTCGGCCGCCAGCCGCGCGATGACCGTACGAGCGAACCCGGGCGGCGCGTTCAGCCCGGTGCCCACCGCGGTCCCGCCCAGCGGCAGCTCACCCAGCCGGGGGAGGATCGCCACGGTCCGCATCGCATCATGGCGGATCGCCGCCGCGTACCCGCCGAACTCCTGGCCCAGTGTCACGGGCACCGCGTCCATCAGGTGGGTCCGCCCCACCTTGACCACGGCGGCGAACTCCGCCGCCTTGGCCTCGAACGCCGCGGCCAGGTGGTCGAGCGCCGGGACCAGCTCGAGCGCAAGCAGTCGCACGGCAGCCAGGTGAATCGCCGACGGGAACACGTCGTTGGACGACTGGGACGCGTTGACGTGGTCGTTCGGGTGCACCGCCCGCCCGAGCGCGCGAGACGCCAGCGTCGCGATCACCTCGTTGGCGTTCATGTTGCTCGAGGTGCCCGACCCGGTCTGGAACACGTCGACAGGGAACTCCGCGTCGTAGTCCCCCCGCGCCACCAAAGCCGCCGCGTCATGAACGGCGGACGCCATATCCGTCTCCAGCACGCCAAGCTCGCCGTTCACTACGGCCGCGCAGCCCTTGATCGACGCCAGCGCCCCGATCAGGTCCCGGCCTATCCGTTCCCCTGACACCGGGAAGTTGTCCACCGCCCGCTGCGTCTGCGCCCCCCACAGCGCGTCCGCCGGCACCCGAACCTCTCCCATCGAGTCACGCTCGGTCCGGAACTTCACGGGTGCGCCGAAATCTGCAGCACCGGCCCGGACGGGTCGGTGAAGAAATCGTTGCCCTTGTCGTCGACCACGAGGAACGCGGGGAAGTCGCGGACCTCGATCTGCCACACCGCTTCCATCCCGAGCTCTTCGTACTCGATCACGGACACCTTGGTGATGCAGTCCTGGGCCAGCCGCGCGGCCGCGCCGCCGATCGAGCCGAGGTAGAACCCGCCGTACTTCTTGCACGCCGCCGTGACCCCGGCCGAACGGTTTCCCTTGGCCAGCATGACCAGCGATCCGCCCGCCGCCTGGAACCTGTCCACGTAGGAGTCCATCCGGCCCGCGGTGGTGGGCCCGAAAGAACCGGACGCGTACCCGGCCGGGGTCTTGGCCGGCCCGGCGTAATAAACGGGATGGTCGCGCAGGTACGACGGCATCGGCTCGCCCGCGTCCAGCCGTTCGGCGATCTTGGCGTGCGCGATGTCCCGCGCCACCACCAGCGACCCGGTCAGCGACACCCGGGTCCGCACCGGGTACCGGCTCAGCTCGGCCCTGATCTCGGCCATCGGCCGGGTCAGGTCGATCGCGACCACCTCGCCGGCGTCCTCAAGCCCGGAAGGATCCGGCAGGTACCGCGCCGGGTCGGTCTCGAGCTGCTCGAGGAACACCCCGTCCGCGGTGATCTTGCCCAGCGCCTGCCGGTCCGCCGAGCACGACACCGCGATCGCCACCGGGCAGGACGCGCCGTGCCTGGGCAGCCGGATCACCCGCACGTCGTGGCAGAAGTACTTGCCGCCGAACTGCGCGCCGATGCCGATCCGCCGGGTGATGCCGAGCACCTGCTCCTCGAGCTCGCGGTCCCGGAACCCGTGCCCGCTCGCCGACCCGGCGGCCGGCAGCCCGTCCAGGTACTTGGCCGACGCGTACTTGGCCGTCTTCAGCGCGTACTCGGCGCTGGTCCCGCCGACCACGATGGCCAGGTGGTACGGCGGGCAGGCGGCGGTGCCAAGCCCGCGGATCTTCTCCTCGAGGAAGGCGAGCATCCGGGCCGGGTTGAGCACCGCCTTGGTCTCCTGGTACAGGAAGGACTTGTTGGCCGAGCCGCCCCCCTTGGCCATGAACAGGAACTTGTACTCGTCCCCGCCGGTGGCGTAGATCTCCACCTGGGCCGGCAGGTTGCTGCCCGTGTTCTTCTCTTCCCACATGGACAGCGGCGCGAGCTGGGAGTACCGCAGGTTCAGCTGGGTGTAGGCGTCGTAGATCCCGCGCGAGATGTGCTCCTCGTCGCGGCCGTCGGTGAGCACGTGCTGGCCGCGTTTGCCCATCACGATGGCGGTGCCGGTGTCCTGGCACATGGGCAGCACCCTGCCCGCCGCGATGCACGCGTTTTTCAGCAGGTCACGGGCCACGTACCGGTCATTGGGGCTCGCTTGCGGGTCGTCCAGGATGGACCGTAGCTGGCTGAGGTGGGCGGGCCGGAGCAGGTGGGCGATGTCCCCCATGGCCGTAGCGGTCAGCTCGGTGAGCACCTGCGGCTCGATCTCAAGGAAATTTCGGCCGAACGAACCGTGGTGCGTCACCCCGTCACCGGTCAGCTTCCGGTAGCTGGTCGCGTCCGGGCCCAGCGGCAGCAGGTCGGTATAGGTGAACTCAGGCACGGGTCTCAGCCTCTCGTCCGCAGGTAAGGTCCGAACCCGGCAAACCCCCGGACCCGGTCTTCAGCTTAGGCCGATCGCGGCGGCCGGCTTGCCCGCCAGAAAACAAACCGTGTGTCTTGACTGGGGATGCTTGTACATGAATAGGGGAGCTTGTATCGTTACGCTATGCGGCGGCGTCGCGCCGCGCGGTGCCCCCGTCCGCGCGATGCATGCTAAGCACGCGGGGCCCCCGTCCGCGTTTGGCTTAGCTGCGGCGCCGCCGCCGTACTCTTTTCTCGGGGGTGGCACGGGCTCCCGGTTTCGCGGTGAGCCCCATGTTCAAGCGACGTGCCTGCATGTGCGCCCTTCTCGATGCCCTCGGACAACACTCAAGTGAGTACTTGACTGTTGACGGTGCCGGGACGATACTCAAGCGTGTGCTTAACGATGTAGCGGACCTGGACCGTGTCTTCCAGGCGCTCGCCGATCCCGGCCGCAGGCTCATGCTGGAGCGGCTCGGCCGGGGGCCGGCCTCGGTCAGCGAGCTCGGCCGGCCGCTGTCCATGTCGCTCGCCGCGGTCGTGCAGCACGTGCAGGTGCT
>JBEKGC010000095.1:0-25864 GCA_050013055.1 Streptosporangiaceae bacterium | reverse complement strand
ACGTTGGCGGTGCCCCGCCTGACGGCCCGGCCCAGGATCGTGCCGCGCTGGTTGAACAGCAGGTACTGCCAGAACTTCTCCGGCTGCACCTCGGGGATCAGCACCACCAGCCGCTGGTATTGGTCCCCGGACTCAAGCTGGCCGAGGTACGCCACGATGGGACGGGTGATCGAGCGGCGGACGCTGCTCAGCGTGACCAGCGGGACGTTCGGGTGCCATTCCTCCCAGCGCTGGCGGAACGACACATCGGCCGCCTCCGCCTCGGGGTCGGCGAAGACCACGGTCACCGCGACCACCTCGTCGCCGAGCGACAACGCCACCGAGATGCCCGCGGCGGTCAGCCGCGACATCCCCGAGACCGGCACCACCACCAGCGACCTCCGCTTCGACGGCGGCTCGGGCGTGCGGCCAAGCTGGAGCAGCGCGCCGATCCGGTCGTAGCTGCGGTGCACCCCGCCGAACAGCAGCACCAGAGCCGGGATGACGAGCACGATCAGCCAGGCGCCCTCGACGAACTTGCTGACCAGTTCGATGACCGTGGTCACCGCGGTCAGGACCGCCCCCACGCCGTTGATGGTGGCCCTGGTTGTCCAGCCCTGGGACCGTTCGGAACTCCAGTGCCTGACCATGCCGACCTGGGACAGGGTGAATCCGACGAACACGCCGACGGCAAACAGCGGGACCAGCGTCAGCGTGTTGCCTTTGGCCGCCACCAGCAGGGCCGCGGCCAGCACGGCCAGCACCACGACGCCGTACCTGTGCACCTGCCGGTCGGCCCGCAGCCCGAACATGTGCGGCAGGAAATTGTCCCTGGCCAGCAGCGCCGCCAGCACCGGCAGGCCGCCGAACGAGGTGTTGGCGGCCAGCGCCAGCAGCACCATGGTGATCAGCTGGATGGCGTAGAAGACGACGTTGTGCCCGAGCGAGGCCTCGGTGAGCTGGGCCAGCACCGTCGTGGTCGAGCGCGGCACCACGGAAAACTTGTGGATCAGCACCCCCAGGCCGATCAGCATCACGCCGAGCAAGATGCCGAGCCACACCTCGGTGTGCTGAGCCCGGCGCGCCCTGGGCTGGCGGAACTCCGGCACCGCGTTCGCGATCGCCTCCACCCCGGTCAGCGCCGAGCAGCCGGAGGCGAACGCCTTGAGCACAAGCAAGATGCCGACGGCCTCGGTGGAGGACCCCAGGTGATGATCGAGGGTCACCGCCGGGTGGCTGCGGAGCAGGCCGCCGATGATCACCGCCGCGATCGCCGCGATGAACGCCACCGTCGGGACCGTGAAGACCTTGGCGGACTCCGAGACACCCCACAGGTTCAGTCCGGTGATGAGGGCGAGCGCGCCCAGGCACAGCCACACCGTGCTGCCGTAGAGCGAGGGAAACGCCGAGGTGAGCGCGGCGATGCCGGCCGACACGCCGACCGCGGCGTTGAGCACGTAGTCGACGATCAGCGACGCGGCGGCGACCAGGCTGGCCTGGGTGCCCAGGTGCGCCTTGGACACCGCGTAGGCGCCGCCGCCGTTCGGGAACGCCGCGATCACCTGACGGTAGGACACCACGAGCGCGGTCAGCAAGACGATGATCGCGCCGGTCACGGGAAGCGAGTAGCGCAACCCGGCCGTGCCCGCCGCGACCAGCACGACCAGGATGGCTTCCGGCCCGTACGCGACCGAGGACAACGCGTCCAGAGACAGCGCCGCCAGCCCCTGGACCGCGGTCAGCCGGTGCGGCTCGTCATGGTCGACGGCTTGGACAGGCCCGGTCGTCATAGCTTCAGGATGTCACCAGCGCTGGTCCCGCGGGTTCCGGATCTAGGCGACGCCCAGGATCACGAT
The DNA here is from genome assembly GCA_050013055.1 of Streptosporangiaceae bacterium. Taxonomy (GTDB): domain Bacteria; phylum Actinomycetota; class Actinomycetes; order Streptosporangiales; family Streptosporangiaceae; genus Palsa-504. Next base: position 24,029 of record JBEKGC010000095.1, on the reverse strand, counting down.
CACGATCGCGACGATGATCACGCCCGCGACGATCAGCGTGGCCGGAGATACGGCTGAGCGCCGCGCCCGGGGAGCGTCCTCATCACCGCGTTCGACAAAGGCACGGAAACGCCCGGTACTCGCACTCGGATCTGGCTCAAACTCCGACATGAGCACGACTGTAGCTGCTCAGCCGGGTCCCGATGGGGAGAACCACGAGGATCAGGCTGACCGCGACGGCACCAGCGCGTCGGTGCCCGGGTCCCGGTCTACCAGCCGCGACAACACGATCACGCTCCGGGTCCTGACGACGAACGGCTCGGCCCGGATCCGCTCCATCACGTCCTCGAAGTGCCTGACGTCGGCCGCCCTGATGTGCACCAGGGCATCGGCCTCCCCGGTCACCGTGCACGCGTCCACCACCTCGGGGTAGCGCCGCACTCCGGTAGCGATGTCCTCCGGCGAGGTGCGGCCGCCGCAGAACAGCTCCACGTACGCCTCGGTCGTCCAGCCCATGGCCGCGGGGTCCACCCGGGCGGAAAAGCCGGTGATCGCGCCCGCCGCCCTGAGCCGGTCGACCCGGCGCTTCACCGCCGGAGCGGACAGCCCGACCTCGTTACCGATGACGGCGTAACTGGCCCGCGCGTTCCTGATCAGCGCGGTGACGATGCGCGCGTCGATGCTGTCCACTTCACTCCGGCCCCTGCTCGTCAGTCGACGCCGTTCGTCAGGGCGGAGACGTACGGCGGCTTTACCCGTGCGACGTTGTCGGTCGCCGGGTGTTCGCGGCCGGCCGGGCCTGCCGCGAAGGCCAGCAGCAGGTTCTGGGTGGCCCGGTCCACGAACCGCTCGGCGGCCCTGCTCACGCCATGCCCGCACGACGGGCCGCGCATCGCGCACACCCAGCGCATCGTACCCGAGGCGAACACCCCGGCTCCGCTGGCGACCGTGTAGTACGCCGAATCGGAGAAGGTGGAGTAGCCGTCGCAGGTCAGCGGCGAATGCGCGAGCACCTGCAGCGGCCGGGGGAACGGGACGGCCGGGTTCAGCCGGTCGTACTCCGGTCCCACCATGCCGGGGAAGCTCTCTCCCTTATAGGCACCTGTCCCGGCGAAGATCCAGCTCGACGGATCGTAGACGACCCAGGGTGCGCTCACCGGGTTGCACTCGTAGAACACCCCGGTCAGGACGCTCTCCGGCCGGGGGTCGGGCGGGTCACGCCACTGCTGGGTGGTCTCCGCGTCGTCCCGGCCGTACAGCGGGTCGATGGCGGCGTCCTTGTAACAGATGATGACGCGGTCGGCATCGGCGAACCTGATGTGCCGGTAGATGGCGTTCGCGCCGAGGAAGGCCAGGTTCGTCCCCGCGTTCCGCGCGGTCATCAGCGCCGAACGCATGGCCAGGGAGTAATACTCATCGTGGCCGAGTGAGATGACCGCGCGGGCGCCGGTGAGCAGGCCGGGGTGCTGGTCGAGGTCGACGTCGGTTTCGTAGGCGAGCCGGACCCCGGAGTGCTCGGCCAGCGCGATGGCCGCCTCGTCGAAGGCGAGGAACCGGACGGCGCCGTCCCCGTCGTAGGGGCGGTCGAAGCTCACCGCGTAGCCGCGATCGGCCGGCCGCCCGTCCGGGCCCTGGTAGAGGCTGTAACCACCCCAGGTGTTGTAGGCCTGCCAGGTGGTGTTGTCGTTCAGGATGACGACCGCCCCCGCCGTGCTCGCGGACCGCACCGTGATCGGCACGTACCGCTGCGGCCCGGTGGAGGCGTCCAGCCGCAGCAGGTAGGAGCCGGCCGGCCAGTTCGCGGTGGTGATCGTCATGGACGGGCGCCATCCGGCGGTCACCATGTGGGTGCCCGGCGTGATCTGCTCCGCCGTCTGCCGCTGCCCGAGGACCCGCGCCGACGTCCAGACCAGGCGGGCTTGGTGGCCGGAGTACCAGCCGAAACGAAACGCCTCCACCCGGAACGAGGTCGCGGTGGTCGACACGTACAGGCGGAAGCTCTGCCCGGGCAGCACGCTCTGCTGATCGGCGTACCCGTCGATCGCGTCAGGGGCCCCGAGGTCGGTGATCCGCCAGGCGGATGTGCCCGGCCGTTTGTTCTCCGCGGCGGGGAATGGCTGAGCCGCCGCGACCGGATGCGACGACGAGGTGGCCGACGTGGGCGGTTTCGGCGCCGCCGGCCCGGACCCGGCGGTGCACGCCGCGGCCGGCCACGTCGCCGCCAGGGCCAGCAGGACGCCAGCCCCGCGGCGCCAGCGCTTACGTTCGAGGTTGACGTGGACTCGCCGCACGGCTTCACAGCTCCACAAGGGCAGCAAAAGGAGGCTCGGCGTCCCGCTTTCGCCGAGCCTCACTAGGTGAGACGCCCGTCCGGGCGCGCTGGTTGACGCGATCACCCCAAAACGATTCAATTCCTAAAATCTCACCGGAACGTATGACGGTACCAGCGGCACGGAAACGTTGGCTCGGCTATGCGGGTGGCTCGCCTGCGCGGTGGCTCGCCTGCGCGGTGGCTCGGCTAGGCGGTGGCTTGGTCGCGGGCCTCGCGGCCGACCGGACAGCCCGGTGAGCATGGCCTGGGCCAGCCACGCCAGCCACGCCGGCGGAGGATCTGGGCCTGGAGCAGCGCGGTCAGGCAGGGGTGGCCCACCACGTCACGCCAGTCGTAACGGCTCGTGAACACGCCGACGACCCCGCCGACGTTGTCCCGGTGACTGTCCCGCCAGCGTTCTTCGTCCGGGTGCGACAGACGCCCGTCCAGTTCGACGGCGGCCTGGTAGTCCTCGTAGTACACGTCGCGGTAGGCCACCCTGCCGCCCAGGACGGCACGCACCTGATGCCGGGAACGCGGCAGGCCATGGGCCCGCTCCACGTCACGCAGATACCGGTATTCCAGCACCGAATGAATTCCGCCGCCGGACGCCGCGAGAAGATCGTCAAGCTCTGGGCGCCAGCGCATTTTCTTGCGCATCGCCAGGGCGGCCCGCAGCTTTTTCTCTGTGCTCAGCCGGCGGCCGCAGGCCCGGGTAATCCAGCCGCAGACATCATCAAACGTCCCGGCCAGCTGAACCAGGTCGAGCACCGTCTCCTCGACCGTCGTCCGCGGCGGCTCACGGCTAGCCTGCCTGGCCTGGTCGATCCGGCCGGAGCTGCGGATGACCAGGCCCGGGCTCAGCACCCGCCGCGAAGCGGGCACGGTCAGGTAGATGGTCTCGGCCGGGGAATCGATAAGCCCGTGCAGCTCAGCCGCCGTCTGATGGCTGAGCACGGCGCCATCACCAGCGCGGAGCACCGCCGCCCACAGCCGAGTCTCCCGGCCGGGCGGCCCGCTGAAAACCGCGTAAACGCCCCGGTGCAGCACCTGCCAGCGCCGGCGGTCAAGACGGCCGTCGATCATCTTGGCGGTTAAGCCAGCATCAAGTAGTTGCCGCCGCGAAATCGCGCCCGCTTGCCAGGCCGCCAGTTCCTTCACTTCGGCCGGAATGTCGTCTTTCATCCCCCCACTGTGCGCGGCCCCAGTGACATTTCCGTGATCGCGAAGACTTTTCCCCCGTATGTGGGTAAAAAGTCTTCGCGATCATGGAAGGGGCGTTGAGGGGGAGGGTGCGGGCGGGGGGGTTTCGCGGGGGGCGGGGCTGTATCGTGCGGGCAAAGGGCGGTGCGGGTTACTGAGGGCGAGGGAAGCGATGGATGAGGGTGCTGGGATGGTGCGGGGGATGTTTGGGCCTGACGTCACGTTTCTCGGGGTGCCGCGGGTTGAGCTGGACGGGCTGGACGGGCTGGACGTGGTGTTCATCGGGGCGCCGTTCGACGCCGGGGCGTCCTACCGGGCGGGGGCCAGGTTCGGCCCGCAGGCGATCCGGGCCACCGACTACCTGCCGCACGACGGCTCCCGGCCGCACCTGGCGCTCGGCGTGGACCCGCTGGCCGACCTGCGGGTCGGCGACGTCGGGGACGTGCTCATGCCACCCGGTGAGATGGAGGAATCGCTGCGGCGGCTGGAGTCCGCCGTGCAGGCGGTGGCGTCGGCGGGGGCCGTGCCGGTGATCCTGGGCGGCGACCACACCGTGACCTTGCCCGATGCGACCGGGGTGGCCAGGCACGTGGGCTGGGGCCGGGTATCACTGATCCACTTCGACGCGCATGCCGACACCGGGGATACCCAGTTCGGCTCGCTGTACGGGCACGGCACCCCGATGCGGCGGCTGATCGAGTCCGGGGCGGTGCGGGGCGACCGGTTCCTGCAGATCGGACTGCGCGGGTACTGGCCTGAGCCACCCACGCTGGCCTGGATGGCCGAGCAGCAGATGCGGTCGTTCGAGATGACCGAGATCGTGACGCGGGGCCTGGCGGAGTGCCTGGACGAGGCGTTCGAGATCGCGACCGCCGACTGCGAGGGGGTGTTCCTTTCCGTCGACGTGGACGTGGTCGACCCGGGCATGGCGCCAGGGACGGGGACTCCGGAACCCGGTGGGCTCACCGCCCGGCAGCTGCTCGACGCGGTGCGGCGGATCGCCATGTCGCTGCCGCTGGCCGGGATCGACGTGGTGGAGGTCTCGCCGCCGTACGACCACGCCGAGGTGACCGCGTTCCTGGCCAACCGGGTGGTGCTCGAGGCGCTGTCCGGTATCGCCTGGCGGCGGCGGCAGCTGGCCGGCGCGCCGGTACGGCGGCCGGACGCGCCGCTGCTCGAGGGCCGCTCGTCCTGAACTGGGCTGATGCACCGCCAATAGTCCTGACTTAGCACTCTGGGCGAACAGATTGGCAGGATCTATAGTCGGTGCATGCTTGACGTGACGAGGCTGCGTGTGCTGGTGGCGGTGGCTCGGTATGGTTCGGTCACGGCGGCCGCGCGAGCCTTGAACTACGCGCAGCCTTCGGTGAGCCACCATCTGGCCCGGCTCGAGGCGGAGACCGGGACCAAGCTGATCCAGCGGGCGGGCCGGGGCATCAGGCTCACCGACGCCGGGCGGCTGCTCGCCGAGCGCGGCGCGGAGGTGATCGGCCGGCTGGACGCCGCCGAGAACGAACTCGCCGCCTACACCGGGCTGCGGGCGGGCCGGCTGCGGCTCGCCGCGTTCCCGTCCGCGCTCGGCACCATCGTGCCGGCCGCCGCGGCCATGCTGCGCGGGCGCGAGGACAGCGTGGACCTGCGGCTGACCGAGGCGGAACCGCCCGAGGCGCTCCGCATGCTGCGGGCCGGGTACGTCGACGTGGCGCTCGTGTTCCGCTATTCCCCCGAGGCCACGGATGCTGCGGAGGCCCCGGATTCGATAGGGATCGGAGAGCCGGGTGAGGCGAGCAGGGCGGGTCGGACGGGTCAGGGGGCGCTTGGCGGCGTGGGGCTGGGTGACGAGGAGGCGGGCGACACCTCCCATGGCTGGCGCGAACGGCTCCTGCTCGACGAGCCGGTGCACCTGGTGACCTCCGTCCACGACACCGAGCCGCCGCCGGCCGAGCTGGCCAGGTACGCCCGCCACCGCTGGATCGCGGGCTGCGACCGGTGCCGCGCCAACCTGCTCAGGCAGTGCGCGCTGGCCGGGTTCAGCCCGAAGATCGCGTTCACCACCGATGACTACATCGCCGTCCAAGCGCTGGTCGCGGCCGAGCTTGGCGTCTCCACCCTGCCCGCGCTCTGCCTGCGCGCCGCGCGCCACCCGGGGATCAAGACCGTCCCGCTGCCCGGCGCCCGGCGGTACATCTACGCGGTGCGGTACGGTGACCCGCCCGACCCGCCCGCGGTGCAGGCGCTGATGGACGTGCTGCGCACCGTGGCCATGCCGGGGCCTCGGACGGCGGCCGGCCACGCGCCGGACCCGGCCCAGCTGGTGCGGCCCGGATCGCCGGCTTGACCGCGGAGATCGGCACCGACGCCGAACCCATGCCCGGGCAACTCCTGCTGCCCGGGATGCCTGGGATGCCTGGGCCGCGGACGCCGGTGACCGACCAGCCCGTGCTGCCTGGTCTGGAGTTCCCGGCGGAGGACGGCGTCGCTGCGGGCGGTGACACGGAGCTGGCCTCGGTGGCCGCGGAGCTCGGCGCGCTTGACCGGGACGGCAGCCGGATGGCGGCTGCGATCCGCGGCGCGCTCGACATGCTGCTCGACGGCCAGCACACCGGACGCTACCGCTGGGAGCAGCTGCACAAGACGGAGAAAACTCACGCCGGGACCCTGGTCGAGATCGCGCTGGCCCGCACGCTGCAGCTGGCCGACGGCACCCTGCTCGACTACACCATCGCGGGGTCGGACGTGGACTGCAAGTTCTCCCACCGGCTGGGCGGCTGGATGATCCCGCCCGAGGCGGACGCCAAGCTGCTGCTGCTCGTGCAGGCCAGCGACGAGGACGGCACCTGGTCCGCGGGCCTGGTCCGGGCGGCCGAGGAGAACCTGAGCCCGGGCGGCAACCGGGACTCCAAACGCGCACTGAACGAACGTGGGCGCACCGCCGTACGCTGGCTGCACGCCCGGGCGCCGTTGCCGGAGAACGCGCTTATCCGGCTGCCGGAACCGGACGTGCAGGCGATCTTCGCCGCCACCTCCGGGCAGCAGCGGGTGAACGAGCTGTTCCGCCGCGCGCAGCGGATGCGGATCAGCCGGACCGTGGTCGCCACCGTGGCCATGCAGGACGACTACATGAAGCGGGTCAGGGACGGCGGCGGGGCGCGTGACCAGCTGCGCGCCGAGGGCATCGTGATCTTCGGGGATTACGCGGGCGACCAGGTCCTCGCGGCAGCCCTCGGCCTGCCGCGGCCAGGGCCGGGTGAGTTCGTCAGCGCCCGGCTGGCCCGCCGGGCCCAGGGGGGCAGCAACGGCGGGCGTGGGTATGATCGCGCGGTCCGCCTGGCGGGCTGCGACTGGCTGCTCGCGTCGGCCGCCGACCCGGCCGAGCCGGCCCCGGCGCTGCCCCGCCGGTAAACCGACCACGAGCTGAGGAGGACAGCGATGGCGAACCCCACCCGGCACACCGGGCGGTGGACGTTGGAGGACCGGTTCGCGTCCCCGTGGCATTACCTGCCCGTGGAGGTACCGCCGGGGACGGCCGGGCTGCGCGTCGAGCTGGCGTACGAGCGCGCGGAGGGCACGGTGCTCGACCTCGGCTGTCTCGGCCCGGACGGGTTCCGCGGCTGGTCAGGTGGCGCGCGCGAGTCCTTCGTCATCACCCGAGACGGCGCCACGCCCGGCTACCTGCCCGGCGAGCTCGAGGCCGGGACGTGGCAGGTGATGATCGGCGTGCACCGCGTCCCGCCGGACGGGGCACCGTACCGGCTGACCGCCGAGGCCCGGCCGGCCGCGGCGGGCCTGACCGCCGTCCCGCCGGTACCCCCACCCCCGCCACCGCCGCGGGACCGGCCGGCCCGGCGGCGGCTGCCGGCCAGCGCGGGCCTGCGCTGGCGGCCGGGCGACCTGCACGCCCACACCGTGCACTCCGACGGCGTGCTGACCGTCTCCGAGCTAGCCGTCCTGGCGGCCGAACGAGGCCTGGAGTTCCTCGCCGTCACCGACCACAACACCGTCAGTCATCACGCCGAGCTGGCCGCCGCGGCGCGCCGCTACGGGATCACCCTGATTCCCGGCCAGGAGGTGACGACCGACCGCGGGCACGCCGGAGCGTTCGGCGACCTGGGCTGGATCGACTTCCGCCGGGAACCCGATGACTGGCTGGACGCCACCGAGGCAGGCGGCGGCCTGCTGTCGGTCAACCATCCGTTCGCCGGCGACGTCAGCTGGGTGCATCCGATGCGCCGCCGCCCGCCGCTGGTCGAGGTCTGGCACTGGAGCTGGCTCGACCTGCGCTGGACCACCCCGCTCGCCTGGTGGCAGGCCTGGGATCCCACCGCGGTCCCGGTGGGCGGCAGCGACTGGCACCGGCCGGGATCCGATGCCCCGCCCGGGCGGCCGACCACCTGGGTGCAGTGCGCGGGCGGCGAGCCCGCCGACGTGCTGGCCGGCCTGCGGGCCGGCCTGGTGGCGATATCGGCCGAACGCGACGGCCCGGTGCTGCTGCGCCACGACGGCGACCTCGTCGCCGTCGACGCCGACGGCACCACGCTGGCCGGGCCGCAGGGACCGTGCGCCCGGATCCGGGGCGAGCAGGCCAGGCTGCCGGGCACGGCCGGGACGCACCGCCTGCTCGATGCGCGCGGAGCCACGCTCGCGCTCACCCCGTAGGATCCGCCGAACGCTGGATCAGCAGGTCAAGGCGGGCGCGCAGGAGCGCGCGGTGGGCCACCACGTCGTCGACCTGATCGGGCTGCTCGGGGCACTCACCCGCGCTGATGGCACGCTCGAGGCGGACCCGGGCCTGCCCGGCGTCAATCGGCTCGAACACCACCAGGGGGTCACGGCCGGCCGACTGCTCGGCGTCGGCCCGCAGCCCGCTTCCCTTGACCACCCACGCGTCCCTGATCTTCCCGCCGCGGCCGTGGTCGATCAGCACGCTGACGGCATGCGGCCTGTCGCCGTAGGCGAAGGTCATCGTCAGCGACTCCTGGCGCCCGCCGACGTCGGCGTAGTGCCAGCAATCACGAACCTGCGGCTGGCCCACCCCCGCCGCCCACGGGGGGTCGGCCACACCGTGGGCACGGACCCGGTCCGCGGCCTGGCCAGCCACCGCGCGCAGGGCCGACGACCCGACCGCGGCGAAGACGCACAGCAGGGCCAGGGCCGCCGGGGTGCCGGCCGCCTCGGCGGCGGGCACCAGCGAGCCGGTGAGGGCGTCGTTCAGCGAAGCTGGCCCCGCGGCGGACGAGGACAGCGCGCCGATCAGGTCGGACCCCCACAGTTCCGCGTCGACCGGGTCGTGCAGCTGGCCCAGCACATCGGCGGCCTCGGTCAGCACGCCGCCAAAGGTCTCGGCCACGGCGACAGGGGCGAAAAGGCTGGCTATATCGGGCTCCCGGCGATCGTCCGCGCTCATCCGTGCAGGATAAGCGAAGGACCCCTCGCCGCGGGCGTGGTCCGGCGGCGGCTACGGCTCCGGTACGACCTGCACGGCGTCAAGCAGCCGTTCGTAGGCGGCCATGTCGACGTGATCCCGGCCCTCCAGGCCACCAGGCACCCGGGCACCTCCGGCGGCCAAGGCCAGCGCGTGCCTGAGCCGGTCCGGCCAGGACCAGCCGAGCAGCTGACCGGGCACCAGGCCCGCCACCAGCGCGCCCCGGCCCAGCGACGGCACCACGCCGAGGCCAGCCGACGGCACCACGCCGAGGCCAGCCGACGGCACCACGCCGAGGCCGGGCGACGGCACCACGCCGAGGCCGGGCGACGGCACCAGGCCGGAGTCCGCGGCCGGGATCTGGGCGGTCCACCCGCCGGCGGCGGTGACCACGCGCACCTCGAGACCGGTCGTGACCGCCGCCGCTCCGGCGCCGAGCCGCCGCAGGGCGGCGCCCAGACCCGGGTCGGCCGAACTGGTCTCGGCCACCACCAGGTCCGGTCCGTGCCCGACGGCGTGCTTCAGCTCCTCGCCGCCCGCGTCCAGGATGACCGGCACACCCGCCTCGGCGGCATAGGTCACCAGCGAACCGTAAGTATCCGCAGGCAGCCCGTCGGGAAGGCTGCCGCACAGCACGACGGCCGCGGCGCCTGCCAGCAGCCGGCGGTAATCCGCCGCGAACCGGCCAAGCTCCTCGGTGGTGATGTACGGCCCCGCCTCCCCGAAACGCAGCACCGGCCCGGCGAGCCTGTCCGGGGGCGCGGCCACCTCGCCGGTCTCCGGCACGCCGGGACCGGCGAAACGGAAGGTACGCCTGGATTCACCCCGGATCAGCGTGAACGCGGTCGGCACCCCCGATTTAGCCAGATCCTCCCTGAGCAGTTCGCCAGACACACCACCCGCCAGGCCCGCGGCGAGCACATCATGACCGAAGGCGCGCAGCACCCTGGCCACCGTCACGCCGCGGCCGCCAGCCCGGTAGCCGGGCTTGGAGATCGGCCGGGTGCCCTCGGGGCCGGCCTCGCCCACCGCGTAGTCGACGTGCAGCGCGGTGTTGAGCGTGATCGTGACGATCACGTCTTCGCTCATTCCCGGCCGCGGCAGAAGCAGTCGGCCAGGTGGTCGTTGACGATGCCGCAGGCCTGCATCGTCGCGTAGGCGGTCACCGGCCCGGTGAAGGTGAAGCCGTGCCGCTTGAGCTCGGCGCTGAGCGCCTTCGACGACGGGGTCGCCGAAGGCACCTCGGTCAGCGTCCGCGGCGCCCGGCCTTGGTCACCGCCGTACTTCCACACCAGTTCGGTGAGGCTTTCCGGCAGCTCCAAGGCGGCCCGGGCGTTGGTGATCACCGCGTTGATCTTCGCCCGGTTCCTGACGATGCCCGGATCGGCCATCAGCCGGGCGACATCGGCCTCGCCGAAGCCCGCGATCGCCGCGGCGTCGAACCCGGCGAAGGCGGCCCGGAAGTTCTCCCGCTTGCGCAAGATCGTCAGCCAGGACAGGCCGGACTGGAAACCCTCCAGGCACAGCCGCTCGAAGATGGCCGCGTCCCCCCGGACCGGGCGGCCCCACTCCTCGTCGTGATACGCCAGGTATTCGGGCGCGCTCAGGCCCCAGGGGCAGCGCAGCCGGCCGTCCGGGCCCGGGGCCGGGCCTTTATCAGGCGCGGCCGGCCGGGCGCGGGAGGCGGCCGGCTGCTCGCTCACCAGCCCTGCTCGTATTCGGCGGCCGATGTTTCATCGTCCGGTCTAGCGGTGACCACGGGATTGGGCTGGGTGGCCGCGGGATCCGGTCCGGCGTCGGGCCGGTCAGCTGGCGCGGCAGGTCCAGCCGCCTCCGGCTCACCCGGCGGGGCCTCGGCGGCGGCTTTGGCCTGGGCCTGGCGCGACGCCTCTTCGCGCTCCGCTTCCTCCTGCTGGGCCCACCAGCCGTGCGCATCGTACAAGCCCTGTGGTCCATGCCCGTCCACCGGCGAGGCCGGCCCTGGTCGGGCGGGCTGAGTCGCGTCGGCAGGCGGGGGTGCGTCGGCGGGCGGGGCGACATCGACGGGCGGGGCGACATCGACGGGGCCGGGGACATCGGCGGGGCCGGGGACATCGGCGGGCGGGGCGACATCGGCGGGCGGGGCGACATCGACGGGGCCGGGGACATCGGCGGGCGGGGTGACGTCGGGGGGGCGGGGGACATCGACGGGCTGGGTGATGTCAGTGGGCGATGACGCGCGGGGGGGTAGCGGGGCGACAAGGACCCCGGGAGCCTTGTTGATCCGGGGAAGCTGACGGTCTTCAACGGTCGGGCTTGGGTCCTGGACTTCGCGGCGGGCGAGTTGCTGCTGCAGGTGGGCGATCGTCACATCACGCTCGTGGATGGCCCGGGCGATGTGGTCGAGCGCCTCGTTCGTCACCTCCATGCTGTATCCCCACAGCGCCGTCGGCGGGCGCAGCAGGGCGACGTCGGGCGCGGATACCGAACCGAGGTCAAGCGGCGCGTGATCGGGATGTTCAGGGGCCAGTTCGCCGCCCCGGCCGGTGGCAGCGAAGAAGACGCCGCCGAGCACGGCGACGGCCGCGATGAGGAAGACTACGGGCACATACGAATCGTGCCATGCTCGACCCGTGATGTCGCATCCGTGGGAAATCTCCGGCCGAATCTCGGTGCTGACTCCGGTCACCAGCGTCACAGAAGCGGTCGCGGCCGTCGCGGCCGGCGCGAGCCTGGTCGACGTCGGCGACGACGACGAGCTGATCCCGGCCATCAGGGACGCGCGCCGCGAGGTGCGGATCAGCGGTCGCGGTGCGGGCGACCACATCGCCGACATCGTCGGCGATGCGGGCCTGGCGGCCCGCTCCGGGGCCGGCCTGATCTGCCCGGACCCGGACGCAGCGGCCCGCGCGGTGCGAAGCGGGATCAGCGCGGAGCGGATTGTGCTCACCGCCGCCCCGGCCGGGATCCCGGCGGCCGTCCGGTCCGGCTGGGCGGTGCTGGCCGACGTGGACGAGGGCACCGGTTCGGCCGCCGAGGCGGAGGCGGTCGCGGCGGTCTGCGGGTGGCTCGGCGCGAGCATCATCCGCACCCGGCACGTCGCCGGGGTGCGCCGGTGCCTCGACATGACCGAATCAATCCTCGGCCGACGGCCGCCCGCCCGGGCCCTGCGCGGGCTGGCTTAGCCGCCCAGGCCGGAGCCGTTGTGCGCCTCGCGGATGATCGCGACCACCTCGTCGGGATCGTCGGCCACACTGATCAAGGAGAACTCGGTGGGACCGATGTTAGCCCGGCCGAGCATCGTGTCCTTGATCCAGGTCAGCAGGCCGGACCAGTAGTCGCGGCCGACCAGGACGATCGGGAACTTGGTGATCTTGCCGGTGGCGACCAGGGTCAGCGCCTCGAACAGTTCGTCCATCGTGCCGAAGCCGCCGGGCAGCACCACGAACGCCTGCGAATACTTGATGAAAACTGTCTTCCTGACGAAGAAGTAACGGAACTCGAGGCCGATTTCCACGTAATCGTTCAGGCCCATTTCGGCCGGCAGCTCGATGCCAAGCCCCACCGAGACCCCGCCGCCCTTGACCGCGCCTCGGTTGGCGGCCTCCATGATCCCGGGGCCACCACCCGTGATGACCGCATAGCCGGCCGCGACCAGGCCTGCGGCGATGCGTTCGGCGGTCTGGTACTCCTGGCTGCCCCGGGCGGTCCTGGCCGAGCCGAAGATCGACACCGCGGGGCCGAGCTCGGCCAGCAAGCCGAACCCCTCCACGAACTCGGCCTGGATCCGCAGCACCCGCCAGGGGTCGGTGTGGACCCAGTCGGTGGGCCCGCGCCGGTCTAGCAATCGCTGGTCAGTAGTGGTCGCCGGTATCTGGTCGCCGCGCAGCGTCGCGGGGCCCTGGCGCCGGACCCGCCGGTACGGCTCTGAATTTCCGCTCATCGTCTACCTAGGTAATCATCCCAGGGCCAATTAAGCGTCGACGCCGTGGTCGCGGAGGATGGCGTTCAGGGCCAGCTTGTCGTGCCGGGAGCCCTCGGGCAGGCGCTTGAGCACCAGCAGGCACGGCAGGCCGAACTCCCCGCCGGGGAAGGCCCGCAGCCGGGTGCCGCCCACGCAGACCGACCAGGCGGGGGCCTCGCCGCGGGGCAGTTCGGCTCCGGTCTCGACGTCGATGACGTGCGTGGTCGGAGTGAGGATGGCCCCGGCGCCAAGGCTCGCGCCGCGGCGTACCCGCGCTCCCCCGACGACCATGCAGCGCGACCCGACGAAGGCCTCGTCCTCCACCACCACAGGGACCGCGCTCGGCGGCTCGAGCACGCCGCCGATGCCCACCCCGCCGGACAGGTGCACGTTCTTCCCGATCTGCGCGCCTGACCCCACCGTGGCCCAGGTGTCCACCATCGTGCCCTCGTCCACGTAGGCCCCGATGTTGACGAACGACGGCATCAGCACCGTACCCGGCGCGATGTACGAGCCCCAGCGGGCGATCGCCCCCGGCAGCACCCGCACGCCGTCCAGCCGGGTCTTCAGCGGCACCCGGTCCTGGTACCTGAAGTCGCCCGCCTGCGAGCTGGCCATCGGCAGCACCCGGAACGCCAGCAGGATCGCCTGCTTGGCCCGCTCGTCCACCACCACCTGATCGGTCACAGGGTCGACGGAGGCGACCCGGGTCTGGCCGGCGTCGATCGCGTCCACCGCGGCGACCACCGCCGCCCGCGCTCCGGTATCGGCCGGCGTCAGCTCGGCCCGCCGTTCCCACAGTTCGTCGATCATGTCCCACGGGGGGGCTTCTGGGGCTGCGGGGTTGGTCTCGCCGGGGCTAGTACCTCTCATGGTCGGCGAGCATAGCGTCCGAGCTGGGGCGGTAGGGCTGGGGCGGTAGGGCTGGGGCGGTGGGGCTGGGGCGGTAGGGCTAGGCCGGTACGGTCTGATGATGTGCCGCCTAACCGGAACCGGCCGCGACGGGCCGCCGTCATCGGTACCGTTTTCCTCCTGCTCCTCGCGGTAGGCGGCTACCTCATCTACCACAGCTTCGCCGGGGTCAGCCCCGTGGTGGCCGCCCCCGGCTGCCAGGCGGGCAGCGGCGGGCAGGCCATCGCGCTCGAACCCGACCAGGCGGCCATCGCGGCCACCATCGCCGGGGTCGCGGCCCGGCACAAACTGCCACGGCAGGCGGTCACCATCGCCTACGCCGCCGCGCTGCAAGAAACGGACCTGCACAACCTGGACTACGGCGACCGCGACTCCGTCGGCGTCTTCCAGCAGCGGCCCTCGCAAGGCTGGGGCCCGGCCAGCGACCTGGAGAACCCGATCTACGCCACCACCAAGTTCTTCGACGCCCTGGTCCGGGTGCGCCACTACACCGCCATCCCGGTCCAGGCGGCGGCCCAGGCGGTGCAGCACAGCGCGGACGGATCCGCCTACGGGCAGTGGGCCACGGTGGCGGCGCAGCTGGCCGGCTACTTCACCGGCGCCCCACCGCACGGCGTGTCATGCTGGTACGTCCCGGCGTCCCCGGCACCGGCGGCGAACCTGGCCGGGGCGGAGCGGGGACTGACCCAGACGTTCGGGTCACCGGGGCGAGGGGGGGTTGTGGTCAGGATCACCACGGATCGTTCGGGCCATAACGGAGACGGGAGCGTCGCGGTCCTGCACGTGCAGCGGGCCGGGGCCTGGACCGTAGCCGGCTGGCTGGTCGCTTACGCACAGCAGTACGGGGTCAGCGAAGTGCGGTATGCCGGTTATGACTGGCAACCTGCGAATGGCACTATGGGCTGGCAGCGAGATACAACGAAGGATCCACCGCGCGGCAGTAGCAGTATTGTCCCAGGCTGACGCGGCACCGGGGACGGAGCCGCCATACTGTCAGAACGACGACAGGAGCCCACCCGTGACCTACATCATCGCGCAGCCCTGCGTTGATGTGCTTGACAAGGCATGCATCGAGGAATGCCCCGTTGACTGCATCTACGAGGGCGACCGGATGCTTTACATCCACCCGGATGAGTGCGTGGACTGCGGGGCGTGCGAACCCGTCTGCCCGGTCGAGGCCATCTACTACGAGGACGACGTGCCCGAGCAGTGGAAGGAGTACTACAAGGTCAACGTGGACTTCTTCGAGGACCTCGGGTCCCCGGGTGGCGCCTCCAAGGCCGGGAAGATCGGCAAGGACCACCCGGTGGTGTCAGCGCTGCCACCGCAAGCCGCCGAGGAGTGACGCTCGCGGGCCGGCTCCCCGCTTTCACCTGGGACCGGATCGCGCCACTGCGGGAGGTCGCCGGGCGGCATCCGGACGGCCCGGTGGACCTGTCCATGGGCACGCCCGTCGACCCGGTGCCCAGCGTGGTGCGCGAGGCCCTGGCCGCGGCCTCGGACGCGCCGGGGTATCCGGCGACCTGGGGGACACCGCGGCTGCGCGTCGCGGCCGCGGGCTGGCTGGCGCGTGCGCACGGCGTTTCCGTCGCTCCGGACGACGTGCTGCCCGTCGTCGGGACCAAGGAGTTCATCGCCTGGCTTCCGGTCATGCTGGGCCTGGGCGCCGGTGACGTGGTGATGCACCCCGAGCTGGCCTACCCCACCTACGACATCGGGGCCCGGCTGGCCGGGGCGACCGCGCTGGCGTCGGACGCGCCGCTGACACTGGGTGCTCCGGGGGCTCCGGGGGCCTTGGGTGCTCCGGGTGCTTTGAGTGCTTTGAGTGGGCGGGTCGGGCTGGTGTGGCTGAACTCGCCGTCCAATCCGACCGGGCGGGTGCTCAGCGCCGCCGAGATGCGCGCGGCGGTGGCGTGGGCCAGGGCGCACGGGGCGGTGCTGGCCTCCGACGAGTGCTACCTCCCGCTGGGCTGGGACGCCTCCCCACTCTCCGTGCTGCACCCGGACGTGTGCGGCCCGGCGCGCGACGGGGTGCTCGCCGTCCACTCCCTGTCCAAGCGGTCCAACCTGGCGGGCTACCGCGCCGGTTTCGTGACCGGTGATCCGGCCCTGATCGCGGACCTGCTGGCGATCAGGAAGCAGGCCGGGATGATCATGCCAGGGCCGGTGCAGGCGGCGATGGCGGCGGCGCTCGACGACGACGGGCACGCGGCGGTGCAGCGGGCGCGGTACGGCGAACGGCGTTTGGTATTGCGGGAGGCGTTCGGCTCGGCCGGGTGGCGGGTGGACCACTCCGAGGCGGGACTTTACCTGTGGGTCAGCCACCCGGACCACGACTGCTGGTCCGCGGCCGAATGGCTGGCCGCCGCGGACGGCATCCTGGTCGCGCCCGGCGAGCTCTACGGGCCCGCCGGGGCACGGCACGTGCGGGTGGCGCTGACCGCCACCGACGAGCGGGTCGCCGCCGCCGCCAAACGGCTGGCCGCGCTGTAAGTCTGACCTGGCCGACCGGCTACCCAGCGGCTGATGACACGGGGCTGATTTACCCGGGGCTGATTTACACGGGGGCCGGCGTCACGCTCCAGTCGAACAGGGCGTCGACGGCGGCCAGGGCGCCGGCCAGGCTCCGATCCTCGGCGCCGCCGAGGTCGAGCGGGATCATCGCCGGGGACTCCCTGGCCAGGGTCAGCTCGGTGTCGATGAACACCACGTCGGTCACGCCGAGGGTGGTGAGCGCGTGCCGCAGCCACGGCTCGCGGTGGTCCCAGCCATGGCGCGGTGTGCCCGGCTGGTAGCCGCCGCCGCGGGCCGTGACGACCACGAACTCCTTATCGCCGAGCTTCCCCGTGGTCCGCTCGGAGACGATCCGGTCGAACCAGGCCTTGAACGTGCTCGGCGGCCCGAAGTTGTACAGCGGCATCCCGATCACGATGGTGTCGGCCGCGAGGACCTCATCCACCAGCTGCTCGGTCACCGCGCTCGCCGCGGCCTGCTCCGCCGTGTGCTCGGCGGCGGGGACGAACCGGGCCGAGAAGGCGACCTGATCCAGATGGGGCACCGGGTCCGCGGCCAGGTCGCGGTAGCTGACCACGCCGTCCGGGTGGCGGGCCTGCCAGCGCTCGGCGTACCGGGCGGACAGCTGACGACTGCGGGATCCCTCGGTGCGCAGGGACGAGTCGAGATGCAGTAGGTGGCTCATAGATAGAAGGTATAACACAAATCATTAGTGGTGAGCAAGTAGTTGACTCCCCGAGGTACGCTTTGGCTATGGCGGCGACCGGCGCGAGGACAGAGGCGGAGGCCGCGCAGCAGTTGCTCCCGCTGCTTGACCACCTCGCCCGCGTCGGGCGGCGGGCGGCCGAGGCGTCGATGGCGCCGGGCGGCCTGCGTCCCAGGCACCTCGTCGCGCTCAACCTGCTCAGCGAGCACGGGGCGGCCAGCCAGCAGGGACTGGTGGAGGCGCTGAGCTTGGATCCGAGCAACGTCGTCGGACTGCTCAACGAGCTCGAGGAGCGCGGTCTGATCACCCGCCGCCGCGACCCCGCCGACCGCCGCCGCCACATCGTCGAGCTGTCGGCGGGCGGCCAGAACGAGCTGTGCCTGGCCCAGGCCCGGCTCAGCCGGGTCGAGGACGACCTGCTCGGCGCGCTGAGCCGGGACGAGCGGGCGACGCTGTACCGGCTGCTGGCCCGCGCGGTCGACGCCGTCGGCGGAGCCGGCGGGAAGCCGTCGGCCTGCTCCGAGGCCGACCCGCCGTCCGCCTGCTAGGCCCGGGCCTGGCTCAGCTGCCCGCGGCCCGGCCGAGGGGGCCGCGCTATCCTCATTACCTGGTGGCGGACCGGCCAACGCTGCGGGGATACGCGCAATAAATCACCGCCTAATGGTTTTACTACGCAATGATTCTTCGCTGACACGCATGACCGGCGCATGTTTTCCCGACCAGGCAGCCCCTACCCTTGGCTCATGATCACAACGGACCGCACCCCAGACGGCCCGCGTCAGCGGCAAGCGACAGCACGCGGCTACTTGATGTGCCCACCGGAACATTTCGCCGTCACGTACGCCATCAACCCGTGGATGGAACCGGAAAAGCCGACCGACGCCGCCAAAGCCATGCGGCAGTGGTCCGGGCTTTACCAGGCCTACCTCGACCTCGGCCACGAGGTGCGGACGATCGAGCCGGTGGCCGGGCTGCCCGACATGGTGTTCGCCGCCAACGGCGGCACCGTCATCGGCGGGACGGTGTTCGGCGCGCGGTTCCTGTACCCGCAGCGCGCCAGGGAAGCCGATGCCTACCTGGACTGGTTCCGCGCCAGCGGCTACGCCGATGTGCGGATACCTGATCACGTCAACGAGGGTGAGGGAGACATCCTGTTCACCGGCCGCGCGGTGCTGGCCGGGTACGGTTTCCGCTCCGACCAGGCCGCCGCGGCCGAACTCGGCCAGGTCTTCGGGCTGCCGGTGGTGAGCCTGCGGCTGGTCGATCCGCGTTTCTACCATCTGGACACCGCGCTGTGCGTGCTGGATTCTGATACTGCCATGTACTACCCGGCGGCGTTCGACGACGCCGGGCGGGCGGCCATCGCCGAGCAGTTCGCCGAACTGATCGAGGCGAAGGACGAAGACGCCGAGGTACTCGGCCTGAACGCGGTCAGCGACGGCCTGCACGTCGTGCTGCCGGCCCAGGCGCGGGGCCTAGCCGCCCAACTGCGCGGCCACGGGTTCACACCCGTCGGTGTCGACCTGTCCGAACTGCTCAAAGGCGGCGGCGGGCCCAAGTGCTGCACTCTGGAGCTACGGTGCTGAACCCTGGCAGGTTTGGCACCCGGAGGGGATACCATGACCGAAACAATGACCAACTTCATGGACTTGACCAGCGAATACGGTGCGCATAACTACCATCCGCTACCGATCGTCGCGGCCGAGGCGGAAGGCGTCTGGGTCACTGACGTAGACGGCCGCCGCTACCTGGACATGCTCGCCGCTTACTCGGCGCTGAACTTCGGGCACAGGCACCCGCGGCTGATCGCCGCGGCGCGGCACCAGCTCGAGCACCTCACGCTGGTCAGCCGTGCGTTCGACCACGACCAGTTCGGGCCGTTCTGCGCCGAGCTGGCCGAGATGGCCGACATGGACGTCGTGCTGCCGATGAATACCGGCGCCGAAGCGGTCGAGACCGCGATCAAGGTGGCACGCAAGTGGGGCTACACGGTCAAGGGGGTACCCGCCGACCAGGCGGTCATCATCGTGTTCAGCGGGAACTTCCACGGTCGGACCACCACGATCATCAGCTTCTCCACCGACCCAGAGGCCCGGGCTGACTTCGGCCCGTACACACCGGGGTTCCGCATCGTCCCCTACGGTGACCTGGACGCGCTGACCGCGGCCGTCGACGAGCTCGGCGAGCGCGTCGTCGCCATGCTGGTCGAGCCGATCCAGGGTGAGGCCGGGGTCCTGGTACCCCCGGCCGGCTTCCTGGCCGGGATCAGGGAGCTGTGCACCGCGAACGGCATCTTGATGATCGCGGACGAGATCCAGTCCGGGCTGGGCCGCACCGGCTTCACGTTCGCCTGCACGGCGGAGAACGTGGTACCCGACGCTTACCTGCTCGGCAAGGCCCTCGGCGGGGGCATCGTGCCGGTGTCCGCGATGGTGTCGAGCTGGCCGGTGCTCGGCGTGCTGCAACCCGGGCAGCACGGGTCCACGTTCGCCGGCAACCCGCTGGCCTGCGCCGTGGCCCGGGAGGTCATCGCGATGCTGCGCACCGGGGAGTACCAGGCCCGGGCGGCGGTGCTCGGGGATCGGATGCACGCACGGCTCGGCGCGCTGCCCGCCGACGTGGTCCGGGCCGTCCGCGGTCGCGGCCTGTGGGCGGGCATCGAGTTCACCGCGCTGCCGGGCCGTGAGGTCTGCGAGCGGCTCGCCGCGCGCGGCGTGCTGGCCAAGGAAACGCACGGGAACGTGATCAGGCTGGCGCCACCGCTGGTCATCAGCGAGGAAGATCTCGACTGGGGGATGGACCGGATCGAAGCGGCGGTGTGCGGGCCGGCTGGCGGCTAACCCGCCCGGCGGGCCAGTTGCAGGCGGCGGTAGGCGCCGGCGTAGTGGACAAGCGGGCCGCGGGACGGCGGCCCGTCCGGGCCGCCGCTCACCGCGATGACCTGGCCGACGATGATGCTGTGATCGCCGCTGTCGTGCACGGCGGCGGTCCGGCACTCCAGCACGGCCAGCGCGCCGTCGAGCAGCGGCGCGCCGGTAACCGGGCCCGGGTGGTGAGCCACGTCGTCCAGCTGCCCGGCCAGCATGCGGCCCCGGGTAGCGAGTCTGGTCGCGGTTTTCTCCGCGTCCTCGGCCAGGATGCTGACCGCCCACGCCCCGGCCGCGAGGACCGAGTCGTGGAAGCGGGCGATCTTCTCCGCGCAGAACAGCACGAGCGGCGGCTCCAGCGACACGGACGTGAACGCGCTCACCGTCATCGCGTGGCCCGCGCTGGTCGTGACGACCACGATGCCGCCGGGAAACTGGCCAACGGCCCGGCGGAACGAGGCCGGGTCGAGGTCGCTCACCTGGCCGCCCGGATCCAGCGGCCGAACGAGGCGGCCACCGCGATCGCGGCGCTGAGCGTGCCGCCGTACAGGTACCACTCGCCCGGCCTCGACGCCTCGATGACGACGCTGCCGTTCGCGACCGGCATGGACAGCAGGAACGACGCGATGAGCCAGCCGATGGCGGGCACCAGCGCGCCGCTGACCGAACGCATCCCCCACCCCGCCAGCAAGCAGGTCACCAGCAGCGCGACGCAGAACGCGAGCGCGGCCAGCGGCACGGACCCGGACATCCGGCTGTACTGGAAGCTGCCGATCACGCCCTCCACCGCGCCGAGCAGGAACAGCACGAGGTAGGCACTGGCCACCAGGACCGGCCGCGTTCCGTCCTTACCTGTCGCGTCGTTCATGGCAGCAGGCTACTGTCCCGGTCAGAACAGATCCGTTTCCCGGTCCCCCGCGGCGGCCGGGCCGGCCAGCCTGGTGTAGTACTCGACCCCGAGGGCGCGCTGCCTGACCTGGTTGGACAACGCGAAAAAGGGCTCATCCACGGTGATCTGCGTCGCGTGCGCGCGCATGGCTTTGAGCTTGACCGGCAGGTACTCGGTGGCGTCGATCTCGGTGGTCAGCCCGGCGAAATCGGGCGCCGCCGTCGCGTAGAACCTGGCGGGCTGTTCGCCCGCGGTTAGCGCGCCCCTGGTTAGCTCCAAGGCGCGCCGGGTGACCCGGTGCGCCTGGATGTGATCGGGGTGCCCGTAGCCGCCGTTGGCGTCGTAAGTCACCAGGACCTGCGGCTGGACCTCGCGGATAAGGCCGGCCAGCGCGGCCGCGGCCTCGTCCACGTCGGCCCGCCAGAAGCAGCGCGGGTCGTCGTTGGCCGGGGTGCCCATCATGCCCGAGTCGCGCCACCGGCCCGGGCCACCGAGGAACCTGTGGTCGGTCACGCCGAGAACGTCGCAGGCGGCGGCGAGCTCGCCGATCCGGTACTCCCCCAGCCGGTCTTCTGAGTCCGCGGCCAGGTGCGCCAGCGACGGCGGGATGATCTCGCCGAGCTCCCCCAGCGTGCAGGTGACCAGCGTGACCCGCACGCCCTCGGCGGCGTACTTGGCCATCGTCGCGCCGGTCCCGATGGACTCGTCGTCCGGGTGCGCGTGCACGAGCAGCAGCCGCCGCCCGGGCCCTCGGTCGTCAGGCGAATTCATACCCGCGAGACTATCGGGGACCCAAGATCACCAGAACTGGCAAGATTCTCCTCATGACCGACAGTTTCCCGCGGCAGGAGGCCAGGACCCGGCGGTTCACGCTCGGCGTGCCGCGGGCCTTCCACATCTCACCCGACGGCGGCCGGGTCGCCTACCTGCGCACCCAGGGCGGCACCGACCCGGTGACCTGCCTGTGGGTACTGGACGTCGGTCCGGGGACCGAACGGCTGGCGGTCGACCCGGCGACGCTGGGCGGCGATGAGGAGAACCTGCCGCCGGCCGAACGGGCCCGCCGGGAACGCGTCCGCGAGCAAGCGGGCGGCATCGTGTCCTACAGCACGGACGCGGGCCTCACGGTAGCGGTGTTCGCCTGGTCCGGACGCGTCTGGGCGGTGGACCTGACCAGCCCGGAGGCCACGGCGCGTGAGGTCTTGACCAAGGAGCTTCCGGCGCTTGAACCCCGGCTCGACCCGGCCGGGCGGCGGCTGGCGTACGTGCATGCCGGCGCGCTCCGGGTCACCGGGCTTGACGGGTCCACGCCGGACCAGGTCATCGCGGACCCGCGGGGAGCCCCGCAGGTGACGTACGGGCTGGCCGAGTTTGTCGCGGCCGAGGAGATGGATCGCTACCGCGGCTACTGGTGGTCCCCGGACGGTTCGGCGCTGCTCGTGGCGCGGGTGGACGAGTCGCCGGTCAACCGGTGGCACATCGCCGATCCGGCCCACCCGGAACGCCCGCCCGCCGAGGTGGCCTATCCCGCCGCGGGCACCCCGAACGCCGAGGTGTCCCTGCTGCTGGCCCGGCTGGACGGCACCAGCGTGCCGGTCGACACCGGCCAGGCCGCGTTCCCCTACCTGGTCACCGCCTGCTGGCAGGGCGGCCACGACCCGCTGGTCGTGGTGCAGAGCCGGGACCAGCGGAGGATGCGGCTGCTCAGCGTCGACGCCGGCACCGGGCAGGTCAGCGTGCTGCGCGAGGACACCGACCCGCAGTGGCTGGACATCGTCCCCGGCGTGCCCGCCTGGACCCGGGATGGCCGGATCGTCTGGACCGGCGACGACGGTGACACCCGCCGGCTGCTGCTCATCGAGGCCCCGGGCGGTGCGGCTCCGGGCGGTGCGGCTCCGGTCACTCCGCTTGGCTTGCAGGTGCGCGGCGTCATCGGCATCGACGGTGACACCGTGTTGTTCCAGGCCGGTGACGAGTCGACCGAGATCGCCCTCTGGGCCTACGGACCGGACGGGCTGAGCCTGCTCAGCGAGGGTCACGGCGTCGCCGCGGGCGTCCGCGCGGGCGGCACGACGGTGATCACGAGCCGCGGGCTCGACACCGACGGCGTCACGGTCCAGGTCTACCGCCCGGGCCACCCGGCGATCAGCCTGCGCAACCTGGCCGAACGGCCGATGCTGCCCGCTCCCCGCCCGGAACTGCTGCGCGCGGGCGCGGGGGAGGTCCGGACGGCGGTGCTTTTCCCGTCCTGGCACCAGAGGGGGCAGGGCCGGCTGCCGGTCCTGCTCGACCCGTACGGCGGCCCGCACGCGCAGCGCGTGGTCCAGGCCCGGGGCGCCTACCTCACCTCGCAGTGGTTCGCCGAGCAGGGGTTCGCGGTCGTCGTCGCGGACGGTCGCGGCACCCCGGGCCGCGGGCCGGCCTGGGAGCGTGCCGTGGCCGGCGACCTGGCCAGCCCCGTCCTCGCGGACCAGATCGACGCGCTGCACGCCGCCGCGGACCGATTCGCCGACCTGGACACCGGCCGGGTCGCGATCCGGGGCTGGTCGTTCGGCGGATACCTGGCCGCGCTGGCCGTGCTGCGCCGCCCTGACGTGTTCCACGCGGCCATCGCGGGCGCCCCGGTCACCGACTGGCGGCTGTACGACACCCACTACAGCGAGCGCTACCTGGGGCACCCCGGCACCGACCCCGGGCCCTACGAGCGGTCATCACTGATTTCCGAGGTGACCGAGGGCAGGCCCGCGCGGCCGCTGATGCTGATCCACGGGATGGCCGACGACAACGTGGTGGTGGCCCACACGCTGCGGCTATCCGCCGCGCTGCTGGCGGCCGGCTACCCGCACACGGTGCTGCCGCTGTCCGGCGTCACCCACATGGCGTCGCAGGAGACGGTGGCGGAGAACCTGCTCCTGCTGCAACTGGACTTCCTGCGCCGCGCCCTGGGCGTCGCCGCATCCGGCCGTGCGGTGAGCTAACCGGCCGGCGACGGCGCCCTCACCGGAAGCGGTGGAATCGGGCCTGGCGGTGGAACCCGGCCTGGCGGTGGAACCCGGCCTGGCGGTGGATCGGGTACGCGGGGTCCGCTGGACAAGCCGCTGGACGCGGGTCCCTCGCGGTCTTGCTGGTGGCGCGGCGGCTGCTGGGGCTGGTGATGCGAGGTGTATGCCGTGCCCGGTCCGGCCGGGCGTCCTGCGGGCCGGGCCGTCCGGTTCGCGCGGAAGATCGGGTTCTTACGGAGGATTAGGGTAGGCAAGTCTTCCAGGTGAGCCATATATTCCAC
>JBEKGC010000094.1:0-16982 GCA_050013055.1 Streptosporangiaceae bacterium | reverse complement strand
GTGCGCAGCGACTCGTGCCTGCCGACGACGTCGAGCACCGCGGCCCGCAGCGCGGGCAGGTCGGGCTCGCCGCGCAGGCGCACCGCGAACGGGAGGTTGTACAGCGGGCTCGGTCCCTGCAGCTGGTCCGCGAGCCAGAGGCGCTGCTGCGCGTACGAGACGGGTATCACGGCTTTTCCTTAATGTCGCATCGATTTTCCGATTCCGGGCCGCTGACCGGGAGCGGCCCGGCGCTACTACTCAGCAGGCGAGCGCCGCCGGGGGTACGCCCGGCTGGCAGTCGGCTAGGTCGACCGGCTCGCCCATCGCGACGGCGATCTTCCTGTCGCCGCGGAACGGGTCGCGGCCGTGCGCGCACAGCAGGTTGTCCACGATCATCACGTCACCCGGCTGCCAGGGCTCCCGCACCGTCGCCGCCGTGTAAGCGGCGTTGAGCGTGGCCACGTCCGGCCCGGTCAGCGGCTCGCCGTCGGCGAAGCCCGTGTTGAACGGCAGGCCGTCCTGGCCGAACTCCTCGATCAGGGCGGCACGGATGTCGGGATCGAGAGACCACTCGCTCCAGAAAGCCAGGTGGTTGAACCAGACCTCCGCACCGGTCTGCGGATGGGTGATGATGCCCGGGCGCTGCTGCCTGGTGCGCAGCGTCCCGTCCGGCTGCCACCGCCACCCGATGCGGTTGTCCGCGCAGTAGGCGGCGACCTCATCGCGGTCCTGCGTGCCGAAGGCGGTGGGCCAGTCCAGCGACACCAGGCCCGTGTAGTTCCTGGTGAGCGTCCAGCCCTGCGCCCTCATCCGGCGGACAAGCGGCGGCGGCAGCGCGCGCAGCACCTTCCGGCAGTCCGCTACCGGGGTCGCGCCGCCCTCGGCGGGCGCGACCAGGCAGGCGAAAAGCAGCAGGCCGGGGAAGGTCAGGGTGTAGCTGTTCTCGTTGTGCATCCGGATCGCCTGGGCCGGCGGCAGGTCGGTGGAGGAGAACACCCCGTGGCCGAAGTCGCTGCGCGGGGTGGCCTTCTCCCGGTACGGGGTGCGCCGCGGGATGAGGATGTCGCGGACCAGCGCGACATCCGCACTGCTGGCCACGGGCAGGCCGCGGATGAAGATGACGCCGTGCTCGGCCAGGGCCGAACGGAGTTCCGGTTCGGCCTCCTTGAGCCACTGGCACGCCTCGTCCATCCCGGCCGCGCCGGGCGCCCGGGCCAGGGCCGGGCGGCCCGGATTGATCTCCCAGTTCAGCATGGCACTCACCGGCCCAGGGCGGCGAGCAGGCTGGCCGGGCGGATGTCGGTCCAGTTCGCCTCGACGTAGTCCAGGCAGCCCTGCCGGGTGTCCGCACCGTGCACGGCCGACCAGCCGGCCGGCACCTCGATCCAGGCCGGCCACAGCGAGTGCTGGTTCTCGTCGTTGACGAGCACCAGGTACTCGGCGTCGTCGTCTTCGAACGGGTTCGTCATGATGATCTCCTTGGGGTCGCGAATGTCGGTGGTGAGGAACTTTCAGTTGTGAAGTTAGCCGGGGCTGGCGAGCCCGAGCGGCACCTGTTCAGGCGGAAACAGCGGCAGTCTGGCGGGCAGCCGGGCCGGAAACCGCTCGAGACCGAAGTTGATGATCGAGCGGTTGTACCGCGCCGGGCCGAGCGGCTCGATCCGCTCGATCCGGTCCAGGGCGGCGGTGAAGATGGCCGAGAGTTCGGCCTTGGCCAGCGGGGCGCCGATGCAGTAGTGCGCGCCGAGGCCCAGCGCCAGGTGGCGGTTCGGGGACCGGTCGAGCCGTATCTCGTCCGGGTCGGTGAAGGCCGCCGGATCGCGGTTGGCCGCCCAGGTCCACACGACCACCCGGTCGCCGCGCGAGATCCGCTGCCCGCCGAGCTCGACGTCCCGGGTCGCGGTGCGCAGGGTGTGCAGCCCGACCGAGGTCCAGCGCAGCAGTTCATCGACGGCGGCGCCCATCGCCGCCTCGCCCCGCTGCAGGCTGTGCCACAGGTCCGGCCGCGAGGCCAGGATGTGCAAGCCCATCGCCGCGGTGTGCCGGACCGTCTGCACCCCGCCGACGACGATGTTGTCCAGGTTGAGCACCACGTCCTCGACCGGCAGCAGCCGCCCGGCGACCCGGTAGGTCGCCATCGTGCTGATGAGGTCGTCGCCGGGGTCCGCCCGCCGCCGCATCACCTGCTGCATGAGGTACGGGATGAGCTGCTGGTGACCGACCCGGCGCTGCTGCGCCGTGCCGCCGAGGAAGGCCGCGTCGCAGACCCGCACCACCATGTCGCGGTTCTGGGCGGGGATGTCGAGCAGGTCGCACATGACCGTCAGCGGCAGGACCTTGACGACCTCGACGAGGTCAGCCTCACCGTGCGCCACGGCCTGGCCGATGATGTCACCGGCCAGCTCGGCGATGCTCCGGGAGGCGCCGCGCACTCCGCCGGGTGAGAAGAACGGCATGGCCGGGGCGCGCAGCTGGCGATGCCGGGGCGGATCGGTCAGCGCCATCATCCGCCCCGCGCCCGCCGGCGTCTGGCCTGGCCCGGCGCCGAGCAGCGAGCCGCCCTGCGAGCTGTAGGCCGCGGTGTCCTTCAGTACCTCGGCGCCCAGTTGGTAGGACAACACCGACCAGACCGGGCCGTCCTGCGCGGTCTCGGTGCGGCGCACCGGGGCCTGACGGCGCAGTTCCGCGATGACGGCCGGCAGGTCGGGACGCGCCCACAGGCCCGGGTCGCTCAGGTCAAGGCTGGTGCTGGCCATCGCCGCTCTCCACTGCTGAAATCGGGACTGCTGAAATCGGGACTGCTGAAATCGGGCCCGAGCCCGAGGATGGACGTCAGGACGCTCACCGGTCCCGGCCGCTGCGTCGTGGCGAGCAGGTGACCGCCGGGCACGACAGACAGGCCGAACGATCCGGCGGTGAGCGCGGCCCAGCCGGCTAGCTGCGGCGCGGTGAGCATGGGGTCGGCCGCACCGACCACGGCGTGCAGGTCCGGCTCGATCGGCGGCCCCGGCCGGTAGCGGTAGCTACCGCGCACCTCCAAGTCGGCCCGGATGGTGGTCAGGGCCAGCTCACGCAGTTCCGGGTCCGCGCCCACCAGGTCGTTCAGGCCGGCCAGCCGTAGCAGTTCATCCGGGTCGCGGTCTACCGGCTTGCCGTCGGCCCAGGCGCTCGGCGGCTCGGCCGAGGCGGCGATCACCACCTCCGGGCGCCGCCCGGGCGGCAGCGCGCGCGCCACCTCGTAGGCGAGCAGCGCGCCGAAGCTCTGCCCGTAGAACCCGAACCGCCCGTCAAGGTGCGGGCCGAGTTCGGCGGTTACCGTGCGCACCAGCAGGTCGAAGCGCGCGGGCATCGGCTGCGCGCGCCGCCCGCCCCTGGCAGGCAACCGCAGCGCCCATACCTCGGCGGCGGGGGCCATGGCCCGCCCCAGCAGCATGAACGCGGTCGCGTCGCCGCCGGCGTGCGGGAAGCAGAACAGCCGGAACGGCCGGTGGTCGGCGGGCGCCGGGATCAGCAGCCAGTCGCCCTCGACCCGTGGCCTGGCCGCCCTCATGACGCACCAGCCCGGCGGCTGGCCAGGGCGGGCCTGGGTGCGGCCGGGCCCGCCCGGCGCACCGTCTCGGTGAAGGCCGCGAGGTCACGCGCGTCAAGCAGGTCGCGCAGCTGGAGCTCGATGCTCAGCCGGCGGCGCAGCAGGTGCACCACGCGCAGCGCGGCCAGGCTGTGCCCGCCGAGGCGAAGGAAATCGTCGTCGGGCCCGACCTCCTCAAGCCCGAGCACCTCGCGCCAGGCCGCGGCGACCTGTCCCTCGAGGCCGGCCGCCGGGGGTGCCGCGCCGGGCGGCGACGGCGCCATCCGCGACAGAGCGTGATAGTCGATCTTTCCGTTGCCGGTGACCGGCAAGGCGGGCAGGACAGCTATGGTGGCCGGGATCATGTGCGCGGGCAGGAGATCGCCCAGCTCGTTCTGGATAACAGTGATATCGGGCGGGCCAGCCGAGCCGGTGACGTAGCCGGACAGGCGCGGGCCGCCGGGGCCAGCGTCCGCCACGACCACGGCGGCCGCGGCGACCCCGGGACAGCGGGCCAGCGCGTTCTCGATTTCGCCGAGCTCGATCCGGAAGCCGCGCAGCTTGATCTGCCGGTCCACCCGGCCGACGTACTCAAGCACGCCGTCCTGGCCCAGCCGGCCCCGGTCGCCGGTGCGGTACATCCGCTCGCCCGGACGGCCGGACACGTCGGCGACGAAGCGCTCCGCGGTCAGGCCGGGACGGCGCAGGTATCCGTGGGCGACCTGGGGACCGGCGACGTACAGCTCGCCGGTGTGGCCGGCCGCCACCGGCCGCAGCCCCTCGTCGAGCACGTACACCCGCATGCCGGGCAGCGGGCCGCCGAGGTGCGGCCGGGGGCCGGCGATCCTGGCCGCCGAGCAGTCGACCGTGCACTCGGTCGGGCCGTAGAGGTTGACGGCCTCGATCCCGGCCGAGTCGATCTCCTGCCAGGTCCGGTCGGGCACCGGCTCGCCGCCCATGAACAGCCGCGGCGCCGGTCCGCCGAGCAGCTGCTCGCGCAGCAGCTCCCAGTGCGAGGGCGTCAGGTCCAGGTCGGTGACGCCGTGTTCGGCGAGCACCCCGGCCAGCCGGGCCGGGTCGGAGCGCTGCCCCTCGTCCAGCAGCACCAGGGTGTCGCCGCGGCAGACCCGTACCCACTGCTGGACGGAGGCGTCAAAGCAGACGCTCGCGTTCCAGCCGACTACCCCGGGCTCGGGGCGGTAGGCGCCCG
Source organism: Streptosporangiaceae bacterium (assembly GCA_050013055.1). Classification (GTDB taxonomy): domain Bacteria; phylum Actinomycetota; class Actinomycetes; order Streptosporangiales; family Streptosporangiaceae; genus Palsa-504. The sequence continues at coordinate 12,222 of JBEKGC010000094.1, read as the reverse complement.
CCGACTCGAGCGCGGCCAGCAGGGCGGCGACGCCGCCGCGGCTGACCTCGACCCCCTTAGGGGTGCCCGTCGACCCGGAGGTGTAGATCACGTAGGCCGGGTCCTGCGGGGTCACCACGACCTCAGTCGCCCCGGCCGAGCCCGGGCCCTGGGCGGCGAGCAGGCTGTCGAGCGTCTCGGTTCCCGGCCGCCAGCTGGCTGCGGTGCCGGTGCCGAGCACCAGCGCGAGGCCGGCGTCCGCCGCCATGAAGGCCAGCCGCTGGGCCGGGTACGCCGGGTCGAGCGGCACGTAGGCCGCCCCGGCCCGCCATACGCCGAGCAGCGCGACCGCGAGCTGGGTGGACCGGGGCAGGCACACCCCGACCCGGTCGCCGCGGCCGATCCCCCTGGCGCGCAGCAGGCCGGCCAGCCGGGCGGTCCGGTCGTCCAGCTCGGCGAAACTCAGCCGGCCGTCGGTGGCGGCCACGGCCGTCCGGTCCGGCGCGGCCGCGGCCGCCTGCCGGAACCGGGCCAGCACGTCCACCGGCCGTGGTACGCCGTTCACTATGTCGTTCATGTCGGCAACTTCTCCTCATCCTTGTTCGTAGGTGCCAGTTCGCCGGGGTCAGCGCAGCAGGTGCTCATGTCGTCAAGGGCGCGGGCGTAGGCGTCGATGAACTCGGCGGCGAGCGCGTCAGGCAGCACCGATCTCTGGTGGTCCACGGCGAGCAGCACGCGCCCGGAGACCGGGTCCTGGATCAGCGAGGCGCCGAAGGCGAAGCTGTTCGGCTCGTGCCGCAGGGTCGGCTCGCAGCCGATCTTGCCGTCCACGATCCGCGCCGAGCTCAGCCGCCCCAGGGCGTGGAAGCGGAGGTAGCCGAACTGGCTGTCGAGCCTGGTGTCGGCCATCAGCCGGGCCAGCCGGGCAAAAGGCACCCGGCGGTGCGGCATCATCTCCAGCTCCTCGCGGTGCACGGCGCGCACCAAGGCGATCAGGTCGCCGGTGCCGGGCTCGGCGGTCACCGGCACCGTGTTGAGGAACAGCCCGTAGGCGTCGGCTCCGCCGCGGCGTTCCAGCCGGCCGTTCATCGCCAGGCCGGTGGTGATCCGCGGCCGGCCGGTGATCTGGTGCAGGGCGCGCAGGTGGGCGGCGAGCGCCACCGACTTGACCGGCACGCCCGCGGCGGCGGCCACGGCGTGAAGCTGCCGCGGCGCCCGCGCCAGCACCCGTTCCATCGTCCGGGGCGGCTCATCGGCCGGGTGGCCGGCCCACAGCCGGCCACTGACCCCGCTGAGCTTGCGTTCCCAGTAGGCGAGCGAGTCCGGTGCGGCGGCCGCCTCCCGCTCGACGGCCACGAAATCGCGGAACGACGAGGAGGGGGGTTCGGGGGTTTCCTGGTCCGGAGCCGCGGCGCCGGACGGGCCGGCCACGAGCGCGGCGTGCCGTTCCAGCATCTCGGTGAGCATCGAGGTGAAGCTCCAGCCGTCGAGGATGGCGTGGTGCTCGGAGATCGTGAGCTGGCAGGCCTGCTCGCCGAGGCGCTGTACCGTGATCCGGAACAGCGGCGGGCTGAGCAGGTCGAAGGCGGTCCGCCGGTGCCGCTCGAAGACATCTCGCACCGCGTCGTCGCGAGCCTGGGGCGGTTCACCGCGCAGATCGGCGAACTCGACCGGGGCCGGCAGCTGGCCGTGGACGAGCTGCAGCGGCTCGCTGTACCCGGAGATGTCAAGGCTGGTGCGCAAGACCGCGTGCCTGGCCATCGTCTCGGCGACAGCCCGCCGGAAGGCGGCCTCGTCAAGGCCGGCCGACAGCCGGTAGCTGTTGACGTTGTGGTAGCTGTCGGTCCCGCTGGCCATCTCCGTGTGGAAGACCATGCTGAGCTGCATGGAGACCATCGGATAGGCGTCCTGGACGCCCGGCGGGAGCGCGGCCAGGTCGGCGGAGCCGATCAAGGCGAAAGGCTCGCCGCCGCCCTGGCGGTGCGGCGCCGGGACGGCCAGCGCGGCCAGCCGCGCGATGGTCGGGGCGCCGAAGATGTCGCGCAGCGACACCGCCCAGCCCCGGTCCGCCAGGCCGCCGGCCAGCTGGACGGCCCTTATCGAGTCGCCGCCGAGGTGGAAGAAGTCGTCGTGGACGCCGATCCCGTCCACGCCGAGCACCTGCGACCAGACCTCGGCGAACGCCTGCTCCTCCGGGGTGCGCGGCGGCACGTGCCCGGCGGCCGCGGGGGTCCCGGGGGTCGCGGCGGCGCGGGTGTCCGGGGCCGGCAGGGCGCCGCGGTCCACTTTGCCGTTCACGGTCAGCGGCAGCGCGTCCAGCCGCGTGACGCTGGCCGGGATCATGTAGTCCGGCAGCGAGCGGGCCAGGAATTCGCGCATCCGCTCCGGGGCGCGGCCGGTGACGTAGGCCGCGAGCCGCTGGTCGTGCACGACGACCGCGCAGGCGTCCACGTCCGGGTGGGCGGCGAGCGCGTTCTCGATCTCGCCGAGCTCGATGCGGAACCCGCGCAGCTTGACCTGGAAATCCGCGCGCCCCAGGTACTCCAGGCCGCCGTCAGGCAGGCGCCGGGCGACGTCACCCGTCCGGTACATCCGGGCGCCCGGCGTCCCGGCGTACGGATCGGCGACAAAGCGTCCCGCGGTCAGGCCGGGCCGCCCCCAGTAGCCGTGGGCCAGGGCGCCGCCGCCGACGTACAGCTCGCCCGGCACGCCCACCGGGCATGGCCGCAGCCAGTCGTCGAGCACCACCGCGGCCAGCTGCGGCATCGCGTCGCCGATCAGGCTGCGCGGGAAGCCGTCGGCGCTCCCGGTCACGTCAAACGTGGTGACGTGGACGGTGGTTTCGGTGATCCCGTAGAGGTTGCACAGCGAGGCAGGCGGCAGCGGATCGAGGCTGAACCAGCGCTGGACCGCACCGGGATCGAGCGCCTCGCCGCCTAGCATGACCCACTTCAGGGCCGGCAACGCGATGCGGCTGCGGCGCAGCACCGGTTCGAGCTGGCGCAGCGCCGAGGGCGTCAGGCAGAGGAAGGACACCCGCTCGGCGGCGAGCAGGCCAGCGAACTCCTCGGGTGAGCGGCTGGTCAGATACGGCACGATCACCAGCCGGCCGCCGTGGTGCAGGGCACCCCACAGCTCCCAGACGGTCCAGTCGAAGGCGTAGCTGTGGAACAGCGTCCACACCTGCCCCGGCCCGAAACCGAAGTGCTCGCGGCCCGCCGCCATCAGCCGGCTCACATGCTCGTGCGCGATCGCCACGCCCTTGGGCCGCCCGGTGGACCCGGAGGTGAAGATGACGTAGGCGACGTCTCCCGGCCGGACCGGGACGGCGGGCCGGGCCGGCGGCATGGCGTCGATCTCGTCCGCGTGGCCGGCCAGGCCGTAGATCCGCCACGGGCCGTCCGGCGCCAGGTCGGGCCGGTCGGTGACCACCAGCTGGACCCCGGCGTCGCCAAACGCCATGGCCGCACGCCCGGCCGGTGCGGCCGGGTCCACCGGCACGTACGCCGCGCCGGCCTTCAGGGTGGCGAGGACGCAGACCGGTATGTCCGCCGTGCGCTCGAGCAGCAGCCCGACTCGGTCGCCCACCCGTACCCCGGCCGCGATCAGGGCGTGCCCGAGCCGGTTCGCCCGCTGGTCGAGTTGGGCGTAGGTCAGGGACTGCGGGCCGAAGGTGACCGCGATGCGCTGGCCGTGCGCGTCGGCCGCGTCTTCGAACAGCCGGTGCAGGCAGCGTCCCTGCGCCGTCGCGGCGGGCAGCGCGGGCCGGCCCGCGGCGGCGGGGGTGGTGAGCCGCCGGATCGGCCGGTCGCAGTGTCCCAGGGCGGCCGCGAGCACCTCACCCCAGTCCGCGGCCAGCCGGCCGATGGTTTCCTGGCTGAACAGGTCGCTGCGGTACTCGGCCTCGGCCCGCAACTCACCGTCGTCGAAGACGGACCAGGTCAGGTCGAACTTCGTGGTGCCGTTGGACCGGACGTGACGGCGCGCCGACGCTTGGCCGAAGCGCAACGGCTGGCGGTCCTCGGCGTGCGCGCCAAAGACCACCTGGACCAGCGGGGGGTGCCCGGCCGAGCGGTCCAGGCCGATCCGGTCGATGACCTGGTCGAAGGGCAGGTCCAGGTGGGCGATGCCGTCAATGGTGACGTCCTGGACGTGCTCGAGCAGTTCGCGGAAGGTCATGGTGGCGCGCAGCCGGATCCGCAGCGGCAACAGGTTGACGAAGTACCCCACCAGGTTTTCCAGCTCCGGCCGGTTCCTGGTCGTGACCGGCGTGCCGATGACCAGGTCATCGGCCCCGGTGTACCGGCCGAGCAAGAGCGCGAAGGCCGCGAGCAGCACGACGAACGGGGTCACGCCCTCGGCCTCGGCCAGCGTCTGGACCCGTGCGGCCGTGCCGGCCGGCAGGCCGAACGGCTCGGTGTGGCCGCGGTGGGCCGGCCCGGCCGGGCGCGGCCAGTCGGCGGGGAGCTCAAGCCGCGCGGGCACGCCCGCCAGGTGGTGCTGCCAGTACGCGATGTGCTCCTCGAAGCAGGCCGCCTGCTCCTGCGCGGCGTAGTCGGCGTATTGCCCGGTCAGCTCGGGCAGCACGGCCGGGCGGCCGTCCGCCAGCGCGTGGTAGCTTTCCGACCACTCGTGTTCGAACAGGCTGGCCGACCCGCCATCCCACACGATGTGGTGGACGACGAGCAGCACCACGGTCCTGTCGCCGGAGCGGCGGACCGCGGTCGCCCGCAGCAGCGGCCCGGCGGCCAGGTCGAACGGGGCCACAGCCGACGCGGCCAGGATCTCCTCCGACCGCCTCGACTGCTCATCTTCTGGCCGCCCGCGCAGGTCGGTCACGGCGAACGGCACCGGCGCGGTGGCGTGGATCTGCTGGACCAGGCCCTCATCGTGCAGCGCGAACGTGGTACGCAGGATCTCGTGGCGGGCGATCACCGCCCGCAGGGCCTGCTCGAGCAACCGCAGGTCAAGCGGGCCGGTGAAGTCGAAGACCCACGGGACGTGATAGGTGGCGGCCTGCGCGTTCCAGCGGTCGAGGAACCACAAGCCCCGTTGCAGGCCCGAGGCAGGAGCAGTCCGGGCCGCGGTCATTGCTGCCGGCGAGAGCGAGGTCATTTTCTGGTGCCTTCCGTGTCCTTGGAGGTGGGCGGTCACAGCGCCGCCAGCCGCTCGGCGATGGCGCCGACCGTCTTGGCCCGGAATACCGTGTGCGGCGGCACCCGGCTGCCGGTGTCCCGGGACAGCCGGATCGCGACCCGGACCGCGGCCAGGGAGTTGCCCCCGAGCCGGAAGAAGTTGTCGTCCCTGCCGAGCCGGTTCACGCCCAGAACCTCGCACATCGCGTCGGACACCAGGCTCTCCAGCGCGCTGAGCCTGGCCGGTTCGCCGTCCGTGCCGCCGCGGTGCGGGGACGGCGCGGGCAGGGCCCGGCGGTCAACCTTGCCGTTGCGGGTTAGCGGCAGCTCGTTCAGGACATCGATGGTGGCGGGCAGCATGTGCTCGGGCAGCAGCCCGGCTAGATGGTCGAGCAGGGCGCCGGTATCTGGCGCCGCGGGCCCGGCGGTGATGTACGCGGCGAGCCGGCGGTCGCCGGCCGCGGGCTCGTGCACCGTGACCGCGCTCTGGAGCACCAGCGGGTGGCGGGTCAAGGCGTCCTCGATCTCACCGGGCTCGACCCGGAAACCGCGGATCTTGATCTGGTCGTCGGCCCGTCCGGTGATCTCCAGCACGCCGTCCGCGGTCCGGTAGCCGAGGTCTCCGGTGCGGTAGAGCCGCTCTCCCGGCCGGCCGAACGGGCTGGCCACGAAGCGGGCGGCGGTCAGTCCCGGCTGGGCGATGTACCCGTAGGCCAGCCCGCCGCCCGAAGCGTAGAGCTCTCCGGTCACCCCGGGGTCCGCCGGCCGCAGCGCGCCGTCGAGGACGTGGATGTCCTTGCCGTTCAGCGGCTGGCCGATCGGGATCGACGTGCCCAGCAGGTCGTCCTGCGCCACCTGGTGATAGGTGGTCAGGCCCAGGCTCTCCACCGGGCCGTACCCGTTGGTCACCCGCAGCCAGGGGAACATGCCGAGCGCCTTGGCCACATGCGTCACCGACGCCCGTTCGCCGGCCGTGACGGCGAGCCGGAGACCGGCGAAGGTGTCAGGGAACTCCTCGAGCAGGAAGTTGAACAGGCTGGCGGAAAGCTGAAGCTGGGTGACACCGTGCTGCCTGGTCAGGGCGGCGATGGCGGTCGGTTCTGGCCGCTGGCCCGGCTGCAGGACGCAGACGCCGCCGAACATCAGCGCACCGTAGAGTTCCAGCGCGAAGGCGTCCCAGGAGACCGGCGAGCACTGCAGCCAGACTTCCCGCGGTCCGAAGCTGGCGTAGTCCTGGCCGAGATAGGAGGTGGTCAGCGCCCGGTGCGGCACCGCGACGCCCTTCGGCCGGCCGGTGGAGCCCGAGGTGAACATGACGCACGCGAGGTCGTCGCCGGTGACCGGCAAGCCCAGGTCGTCATCGGGGTAGCCGCGCATCTTCGCGGCGGCGGCGGTCAGGTCGAGGTGATCCGTCCCGGGGAACGGGGCGTGCTGACCGGTGAGCACAAGCATCGCCCCGCTGTCGGCCACCGTCGCGGCGAGCCGCTCGGCCGGGAAGTCTGGATCGAGCAGGGTGTAGGCGGCCCCGGTCTTGAGCACGGCCAGCAAGGCGGTCACCAGGTCGAAACCCCGCTCGGCCGAGATCGCGACCAGTGCTCCCCGGCCGACCTCGCGGGCCGCCAGCACCCGCGCGAGCTGGTTGGCGCGCGAGTTCAGCTCCGCGTAGGTAAGCTTCGACTCGCCGTGGATGAGGGCGGTGGCGTCTGGAAGCTGGGCGGCCTGCGCCTCGAACAGGCTGTGCGCCGGCGTTTCGACCGACGCGGCGAGGGTGGCCAGCCAGGCGTCGCACAGGTGTGCCATCGTCGCCTCATCGAACAGGTCGCTGTCGTACTCGAAGCGGCCGGTGAACTCCGTGCCACGGTCATCGACCGAGATCGACAGGTCGAACCGCGAGACGTCGTTGGAGTACAGAGCGCGGGTGACCGCGCTGCCGCCGATGCTCAGCGGCCGTGAGTCCAGCGGGTGCAGCTCCAGGACGACCTGGCACAGCGGGGTGCCGTCGTCCCGCCGTTCCGCCAGGTGATGGGACGTGATCTCGTCGAAGGGCGCGTCCTGATGCCGGTACCCGCCGATCGAGACCTCGCGCACGTGCCGGACCAGCTCGCGGAACGACGCGCCCGGCTCGATCCGGAGACGCAGGGGCAGCAGGTTCACGAAGTAGCCGATCAGGTGCGACAGCTCAGGGCGCCCGCGACCGCTCACCGGGGTCCCGATGACCAGGTCGGTCTCGCCCGAGTGCCCGTGCAGGGTGCGGGCGAGGCCGGCCAGCAGCACCATGAACGGCGTGGCGTCCTCGCTGCGGGCGAACTCGCGCACCGCGCGCGCGACCGGGACCGGCATCACGAACCCGTGCTGGGCGCCGCGGAAGGCCGGGACCTCGGGGCGCGGGCGGTCGGTGGGCAGCGCCGGCGCCGTGACGGCGCCGCGCAGGTGCTCCCGCCAGTACGCCAGCTGGGCTTCCGCGGTCGGGTCCTGATACTGCCATACGCTGTAGTCGGCGTACTGCACGGGCAGTTCGGGCAGGCGGTGCGGCCGCCGCTCGGCCAGCGCCGCGTACAGTTCCCTGAGCTCGTTCTCCAGCACAGGCAGCGAGCCTTCGTCCCAGACAATGTGATGGATCAGCAGCAGCAGCACCAGGCCGCCATCGGGGGTGCGGAAGGCCAGAGCGCGCAGCAGCGGGCCGGTTTCCAGCTGGAAGGGCTTGGCCGCGGCCGCCGCGATGAGCGGGTCCAGATGGCCGGCCGGGACGGGCAGGACGGCGAACGGGACGGTGATCCGCTCGTGGATCACCTGCTCGGGCCCGTGATCGCCGAGCGTGAAGGTGGTCCGCAGGCTCTCGTGCCGGGCGACGATGGCCTGGAGGGCGGCTTGCACCAGGGCCGGGTCGACCGGCCCCGCGAAGCGGAAGACCCAGGGCACGTTGTACGTGGCGGCATCCGGATGCCACTGGTCGAGGACCCACAGGCCGCGCTGGAACTTGGACAGCGGGGCCCGCGTCCGGCCGGCCCGGGTCAGCGGGGGCCGCTCGCCCACCGCGGAGTCGGCGACCGCGGCCGCGAACGCGGCGACCGTCGGGGCGTCGAAGATGGTGTACGGCGAGACCTCGCCGAACACGTCGAAGACGCGCCCGACCACGCGGACGGCGGTCAGGGAGTCGCCGCCGAGGTGGAAGAAGTTGTCGTCGGCGCCCACCTCGGCCACGCCGAGGACCTCCGCCCACACCGCGGCGACCAGCTGCTCGGCTGGCGTGCGCGGTGGCAGGTGGCCGGCGGTCCCGCCGCCGGGCCTGGCGCCGGGCGCCGGCAGGGCGGTGCGGTCGACCTTTCCGCCCGCCGTCAGCGGGAAAGCGTCAAGCACGGTCAGGCTGGCCGGGATCATGTGCTCGGGCAGCCGGCCGGCCAGGAACTCCCGGACCGTGCCGTAGTCGAGCGGGGCTCCCGTGACGTAGGCGGCCAGCCGTGTTTCGTGCGCTACGACGACGCACCCGGTCACCCCCGGGCACCCGGCGAGCGCCTGCTCGACCTCGCCCGGCTCGACCCGGAAACCGCGGATCTTCACCTGGTGGTCGGCCCGCCCGACGAACTCAAGGGCACCGCCGTCGCGGCTGTACCTGACCAGGTCCCCGGTGCGGTACATGCGGGCGCCTGACCCGGCCGCGAACGGGTCGGCTATGAACCGCCGCGCGGTCAGCCCCGGACGGCCCAGGTAGCCCGAAGCGAGGACCGGGCCGCCGAGGTAGAGTTCGCCGACGACGCCCGGCGGGCAGGGCTGGAGCCGCCCGTCCAGGACACGCGCCACCCGGCCGCCGAGCGCCGTGCCGATGGGCACGGCGTCTGCGGTCATGCCGTCGGCCAGGTCGTGGACGGTCGACGTGATCACGGCCTCGGTGGGTCCGTAGGCGTTGAGCAGCGGTACCCCGGTCAGCTCGGACCAGGCGGCGGCCGCCGCGGGATGGAGCCTGTCGCTGCCCGAGATCATCAGCCGGAGCGCGCGCGGAGCGGGACCGCTCAGCCGCGCGTCACCCGCGCCGATGGCCGTGACCACCTGCTGGAAATGCCCGGCGGACAGGTTGGCGACGGTCACGCCCTCGGTGTCCATGAGGCCGAGCAGTTCTCCGGGGGTCAGCAGCCCACGCTCGGGGAGGACCAGGCAGGCGCCCGCGCTCAGCGTGACGAGGACCTGCTCGATGGCCACGTCAACGGTGGGCCGGGCGAGGTGAAGCACAACGTCTTGGCAGGTCAGGCTGAAACGGATGACTGCGGCATCCAGGTGCGCGGACAGGGCGCCCCACGGCACGAATACGCCCTTGGGGCCGCCAGTGGTGCCTGAGGTGTAGATCAGGTACCCGGCGGGTGCCGGGCGGGTGTCTTCGCACCGGCCGGTGAGCTCACCGTTGTCCAGCAGCGCCGTCGCGCCCGTGTCGGCGAGGATGAAGTCGTTCCGCTCTTGCGGCGCCTGCCGATCCAGCGGCAGGTAGATCCCGCCCGCCCGCAGGATGGCGAGCATGCCGACCACGTAGTCGAACCGGTCCCGGCTGGTCACCGCGACGATCTGGCCGGGGGTGATCCGGCCGGCGAGCGCGCGGCTCTGCTCGTCCAGATCCCGGTAAGTGACCATCCGGCCCGGCTGCCGCACCGCGGGCCGGGCCGGATAACGGCACGCCACGGATTCGAACGCAAAACCTGATGAGGACATCATTCACCCCGATGCTTCAACGACACTGGTGCAATAGGGCGACGGTACGCAGCGGCCAGCGGCGCGATCGGCAGATGGAGGGGAAGAATCGCGGCAGATTCCTCGGCAGGCCCGATGCGGCGCAATACCATGGGCCTACACGGGCGCGCCGATAAGATGGGGGCGCGGAGATGCAGAGGTTGTCTGGGCCGGCTGATCGCCGGCGACTGCCGCTACTGGAGGATGAGGATCTGACCGGTGAGGCGGTCATCGAGCCGAGCCGGCTGATCCGTCCGGGTGGTGAACGTCGGCATCACGGTCACGGATGGGACGCAAGCTTCGCGCGCTTTTCCTGCTCGCCCAGCACCTCGTCAAGCTTGTGCCGCAGATCAGCCTGAACCGGGGCATCGGCTGAAATGCCTTTGATAGCGTGTTCGAGCTGGTGACGGTAGTCGCGGAGCTCGTAGGTGGTGAGCGCGTGTATCGGATGTTTCGGTGCTGAGGTGGTCATGGGTTCGGCTGGCATCGGTGATGATCCTTACGGCAACGGTTTCCTGACGGAATGTAGTGGCCACGTTGCCAGCGAGGTACTAGCGTGAGGAAGTAGTACAGCGCGGACGGCAACGGCGTCCGCCTCGGCATGATGCCTTGTATGAGTCGGGAGACGGCATGTCAGAGACGGCGCTAGCCACGTATGCGGGGGAGCTGAAAGCGTGGCGTGAGCGCATGGGGCTGACCCAGCAGGCCTTCGCCGAAAAGCTCGGCTACTCGGCCGCCCTGGTGGCGGCCGTTGAGCAGTGCAAGCGCTCGCCTACGGCCGATTTCGCGGCACGCTGTGATGAGGCAACGGACGCGCCAGGTACGTTCGCCCGGTGGCAAATGCAGGTAGCGCGGGAATCCTACCCCGCCTTCTTCGCCCCGGTGCTCGCGTTCGAGCGTGACGCCGTGCGGATTCACGGCTGGGAGATAGGCGCGGTTCCCGGGTTGCTCCAAACGGAGGATTACGCCCGGGCTCTGATCAGGGCAAGCCGCCCGCAAGACAGCGACGACGCCGTTGAGCGCATGGTCACGGCGCGAGCGGAACGGCAAGCCATCCTTTCACGTGGGCATCCGCCGGCGCTCTGGTACGTGCTTGACGAGGGGGTCATGCACCGCGTGGTCGGCTCGCGCTCCGTGATGGCTGATCAGCTTGACAAGCTGATCATGCTAGGGAGCCTGCCCGGTATCGTCTTGCAGGTCTTGCCGTTTGCCAGTGGTGACCATGCGGGTACGGACGGCCCGATATCGGTATTTGATTTTCAGGACACGCCAACAGTGTGCTATACGGAATGCTACGGCGGAGGCCGGATTATCGAGGGACGCGACGAGGTAGCAGAATTGGTAACGGGGATGAGCATGCTTCGCGCATCGGCGCTATCTCCGCGTGAAACCCTGGAACTAATACGTAAGATGAGGAGTGAGATAAATGGCTCGTAAAATAGGTTGGCGCAAGTCCAGTTATTCAGGCGGGCAGGGCGGTAATTGCATCGAGGTTGGCGACCTCGATGACCGTGTGCTGGTACGCGATTCAAAGTACACCGCGGGCCCTATGCTCCGGTTCAGTCCAGACGCATGGCGCACGTTCGCCAATCGGGTCAAGGGCTCGTTAGCTTCTGGCCGCCGCTAAAAGGGAGCCACTCTGCCGAGGGGGTGGCTCCCTTGCTACTGGAGCCGACCGGCCTGGACTCACAGAGCGTTATGCAAAACCGGTCGCGAGTGCAGGCCTTCTGGGCCTGCGCGAGCGATCGGTGCAGGTAGTACGGGCATCAGCCGCAGCGGGTTCTTTGCCTAACGCGACTGTTTCCTCACCCCCCATCATCCCGCTCCCCCGCCTCAGGCCCCCTGAGCACCCGATCCCGGCACGATCGTGGATCATTACTATCGAAATCAGAAGCTAATTATCTACGATTCCTAGTCACACAGCCCAGGTGGTCATGACCCGCCGGTGGATCTTCGGCGACGTGCCGGGCGCGGTGTGCGAAAATCGGGCGGTGATCGATCCGTCTCAGGACGCCTTCGGGACTGCCTTGCTCGACTACCTGGAGGGCAAGGACGTACCTGAGCTTGTCCTGGAGGACAGAGGCGGCTGGACGGGCCCGGCGATGCACCCGGAATGGTTTTTCCGGAGCTTCGCGCAGTGGGACTGGTGGGATCGGAAAATCCTGCCGCTCGTCGGGCAAGGGCCGGTCCTTGATCTCGGCGCCGGCGCGGGCCGCGCTGCCTTGTACCTGCAGCAGCGAGGGCTGCCGGTTAGCGCTGTCGATGCCTCGCCAGGTGCAGCCGAGGTGTGCCGGCGCCGGGGCGTCGCCGACGTTCGCCTCGGCGATGTGAACGATCCTCCCGGGGACCGGCGCTGGGCTGCGGTCCTGCTGCTGTGCGGGAACCTCGGCCTCGG
>JBEKGC010000093.1:0-17048 GCA_050013055.1 Streptosporangiaceae bacterium | reverse complement strand
ACCGTGAACGCGATCAGGCCCCGTTCTGAGCTGTAGATCAAGCCCTTCTTGATCAGCCCGTCACGCGCGGGCGACAAGCTCGACGGCTTGCGGCCAAGCTCGTCGGCCACGATCGAGGTGGGGACCGGATCATCTCCGGTGGCCGCCATGGCCCGCATGTACTCACGTTCCGCGGGGGTGGCCCGCTCGTATCTGCTGCCGAAGAATCCCACCGCCAGCTCGCCCTCGGCCTCGGGCGCCGCCACGCTCACATCCGCCGCCGTCACCGGACTCGACGCGGCCACATCCCAGGTGACCTTGCCGTAGGCCTGGACGAAGTACGGATAGCCGTCGGCGGCGGCGTACAGCGCGTCGAGCGCGCCGGGCGTGAAGGTCACGTTCTCGCGTTGCGCCGGAGCGAGCAGCGCCAGGTCGGCGGCCTCCCGTTCGAGACGGTCGATGCGCGCGTACCTGAACAGCCGCTCCGAGTAGCTCTTGCTGGCCGACAGGACCGACGGCAGGTGCGGCAGGCCCGCCCCGACCACGATGAGGGGGCCGCCGGTCTGGGAAAGCTCATGGCAGGCGGCGCACAGCGCGGATACGTCGGCCGAAGGCACGTCTTGCATCTCGTCGACGAACAGGGCGATGCCGACGCCGAGGTCGGCCGCCACCGAGGCGGCCTCGGCGAAGAGCTCGGTGAGGTCCACCTCCAGATCGCCGGAGTCGGCGCGGCCGCGCTGGGCGGGCACGTCGATGCCGAGCGTGACCGTGACCGACGATCCCTTGGGCGCCTTCGGGTCGCGGAGGGCGAACGCCTTGAGCACGCCGAGGAAGTATTCAACCCGGTCCGGGGCGCGGTGCCGGGGCGCGAGTTCCCGCACCGCCATGTGCAGCGCGCCGGCCACCGGGCGCCTGATCGACTGATCCGGCCTGGCTTCGATCTTGCCGGTCCCCCACAGCCGTTGCAGGGCCATCGACCTGAAGGTGTTCAGCAGGACGGTCTTGCCGACGCCGCGGAGTCCGGTGAGCACCATGCTCCGCTCCGGGCGGCCGCGGGCGATCCGCTCGAGCACCACCTCGAACTGCCGGATCTCCCGGTCGCGCCCGGTGAGCTCGGGCGGTCGCTGCCCCGCGCCTGGGGCGTAAGGATTGCGCACCGGATCCATACATCGGACTCTATGGCTTGATCTAGCCTCAGCCCTAGATGTGCCTAGAAAGCCCTACCGGCGTGTCGCGAACCGGGACGTGTCAGGGCTCGCGGGATTGGTTGATGCGGGTCAGGAAGTCGTTGTAGGCGGCTAGCTGATCGTCGTCGTCGTCGACGCTTTCCGCGCCGCTACCCGGGCGGGCCCGCCGCGGTGCGCCGCTGGCGCTCGCATCCCGCTGCGGCGCGCCGCTGGCGCTCGCATCCCGGTGCGAGCTGACCAGCGTGGCGAAGTTCGCCCGGCGGGCGGACTCCAGCCACCCGAGTCCGCCGTCGCCGCGCGTTTCCCGGCTCCAGGCGAAGAAAACCGCCAGGACCAGCACGAACATGATTCCCGCTCCACCCACCCACATCACGGCGCCGCCGGTATGCACGTCATTGATCGCGCTGGGCGCCCAGCTCGGCCGCCCCTGCGCCAGGGCGGGGAACGGGTTGCTGCTCTCTGAGCCCAGGATCAGGCCGGTAAACGCGTCCACCGGCATGGCGATGAAGAGCAGGAAGATCCGGGACGGGTAGGAAACCCGCCACCTGATCGGTTCCCGGCCGATCAGGGGCAGGAAGTACAGGTATCCGGCCGCCAGGTACAGGGCGTGCTCGCCGTCGTGGACCGCCGGGTGGGTCAGCACCAGGTTCATGAAGCCGGTCAGGTGCGTCCCGACGATGGTCGTGAGGTAGAGCACAGCGCCGAACGGAGGCCAGGTGAGGCCGGCCATCACCCGTGAGCGCAGCACCTTCTTGGTCCAGGTGTGCAGCGGATTGCGGCTCGCGTGCAGCAGCAGCGTGGCCGGCTGGCCGACGACGAGCAGCGGCGGCGCGACCATGATCAGCAGCAGGTGCTGGATCATGTGATCAGAGAAGAGGACGTCGTCGTAGCTGCCGATGCCGCTCTGCGTCGCGATCACGACCACGGTCAGGCCGCCGAGGAACAGCGCGGTTCGCGGCAGTGGCCACGGACGGGCCGGATGACGCCGCCGCACCCGCAGCACGCCCCACAGGTACAAGCCTGCCGCCAGCACGGCCAAGCCCGTTACCACCGGTGCGAACTGCCACCGGCTGATAACCTCCGTCACGCCGAAGGGCGGCAACCCCTGGCTATCCATGCCGCCGAGACTACATCGGTCACATGGCCCGGTGCCCTGGTGGTGTGGCGTCCTGACCCAGGGCCACCTGGCTCGCCCGCAGATCGGGATGGCGGAGGAATCCGGCCACCAGCTCGGCCGGACCGCCGATACAGGTCCAGTCATCGTCCCACAGCGCCGAAACCAGCCAGGAGTGATCGGCCGGGAACATCAGGTTAGGCAGCACGCCCTTCCAGAACGACCCGAGGTGCCACCGCCGCCAGCTGGCGGCCTGCTCAGGCCCGGCCTCCACCAGCACGTAACGCCAGCCCGCATACAACGTCAGCATCGGGGCGCCGGGGAAGACCACGTCGTCGGCGCCGGTGTCGAGGTAACCCAGCCACCACGGCTGGGCCGCCGTGTGTTCGGTCAGCAGCGCGAGCACGGCCCGGTCGTGCGTGGCCCGCTCGTCATCGCGGTCCGGCCGCACGATCGTGGCGTAAGCCGCGAAGACCGGCGGAATGGCCGCGGTGATGGTCAGGCCGGCAGCCGTGCCGGCCGCGATCCACCCGACCTCGGCCGCCGTGCCGATCCGCCAGGCGCGGCCGTCCCTACATTCGCTCGCCATCTCCCCAGCCTAGATAGCCCGGCACGGACGGGGTGCTCGCATCGCGCTCAGCCGAACCAGCCGGACCGGCCAATTTGCGGGCCGGGCAGGCACATATTCATTCGCCTGTCAGCGGCGCGCGGTCCTACGCTGGCGCGGTGGAATTCAGCGAGGTAATCAAGCGCCGCAAGATGGTCAGGGCTTTCACCGGCGAGCCGCTGGCCCCGGGTGTCACGGACCGGCTGCTGCGAGCGGCTAACCGGGCGCCCTCGGCGGGTTTCAGCCAGGGCTACTCGTTTCTCGTCCTGGAGGGCGCGGAGCAAGCCGCCCCGCTGTGGGAGATCTTCTATGCTGATGCGCCTTCCGCCACTGCCGGGGAGGATGACGAGCGGGCCCAGCTAGCCGCGCTGAGCCCGGCGCCGCTGGTGATCGTGCCGCTGGCCTGCAGGGACGTTTACCTGGATCGATATGCCCGGCCGGAGAAGGGCTGGACGGACCGCGACGAGTCGCGCTGGCCGGTGCCGTACTGGTATATCGACACCGGTTTCACCGCGCTCTTGATCCTGCTCGCTGTCGTGGACGAGGGGCTTGGTGCCGTGTTCTTCGGCATCCAGCCAGGGATCATGGCCGATTTCCGTACCAGGTTCGGAGTCCCGGAGGAGTGGACGCCGATCGGTGCCATCGCTATCGGCTACGGTGATCCAGCGGCCGACCCGGTGCCGCCCGCACGCGCGAGTGACCGCAAGAGCCTGGCCGAGCTGGTCCACCGCGGCCGGTGGTGATGGCTCGGCGGTCGCCGAGAATCCGCCCGCAGATGCGAAACTCCAGGCCTTACTGTAGCGGCTGAGCTGGCGGCTGAGCTGACGGCGATGGCGGTTCCCCGGGTGTCCCGCTGGCCGCTGTAGTCCCGGCTGCCCCGTCCGCCGCCAGTTCCCGGCGTCCCGGCCTGTTTCGCGTGAGGATCCGGGCTGCGTGGAGTATTTGGTGCATCCCCCGCGCCGTATTGCCAACTGTGAACCCATAGGGCCCGCGCAACCCACCCGTCACAACTATCGAAAAAGATCGTGGAATATTCGACTCACCTGGAGACTTTGGTACCCTATGACTGCCCGAATCCTCCGTGAGAGCCCTATCTTCCACGAGAACCGGACGGCCCGGCCCGCATAACGCCCGGCCGGACCGGGCACGGCACGCACCGCGCATCACCACCCCCAGCAGCCACCGCGCCACCAGCACGACCGACCCGAGCTTCCTTAGTTCCTGGCATTGTGCTGGAACAACCGGAGCTGAGCGGAGGGCGTGGGATTCGAACCCACGGTGACGTTGCCGCCACAATGGTTTTCAAGACCATCGCCATCGGCCACTAGGCGAGCCCTCCTGTGCGTCCTAGCCTACGGTAAGGCCGACCGGGACGTCAGCCGCCGCGGCCAGGTCAGCCCGTCGCCGACGAGCGCGGCCAGCGCCAGGTACGCTTCGGCCGTATCGCCGTTCAGGAATTCCAGCTCGACTTCTGCCCCCTCTTCCAGGTGCGGATCGTAGGGAATCCGGGTCACCGCCCGGCAGCGGGCGGCAAAGTGATGCTCGAGCCGGTCCAGGTCGACGGTGCTCTTGCTCCTCGGCCGTATCGCCGAAAGCACCACGACCCCATTCCGGACCAGGTCACCGCAGTTGTGGGCCTCCAGCCAGTCCAAGGTGGCGCTGGCGCTGCGGGCGCCGTCGACCGACGGCGAGCTGACCAGGACGATCTGATCGGCCAGCCGGAGCACCCCGGACATGGCCGAATGCAGCAGGCCGGTCCCGCAGTCGGTGATGCAGATCGAGTAGAAGTGCTCAAGCACGCGGGCGGCGTCACAGTAGTCATCGGCGCCGAAGGCGACCGATACGCCCGGGTCACGGTCGGAGGCGAGCACCTCGAGCCGGCTCGGCGCCTGCGAGGTGAAGGCGCGCACGTCGGCGTAGCGCCGGACCAGGTCCCGCTCGTTGAGCAGGTCTCTGATCGTCGCGGCGGTTTCCAGCCGCACCTTGTCCGAGAGCGTGCCGCGGTCGGGGTTGGCGTCGATGGCTATCACCCGGTCACCGCGCAGCGTCGCCAGCGTCGCGCCGAGCCCCACCGCCGTGGTCGTCTTACCCACGCCGCCCTTCAGGCTCAGCACCGCGACCCGGTGGTGGCCGCCCGCGACCGGGGTCCGCACCCGGTTGATGAGATCGCGGCGCCGCATCTCGGCCGCCGACTCGCCAAACCGGAGCAGGCCGCCGGTCGCCCGGTACACGGTGCGGCGCCAGCCTGGTCCGGGGGCCGCCCGCTTTCCGTGCAAGAGGGACTCGGTGGTCAGGCTGTCCGAGGTCTCGCGCATGGGCTCGGGTTCAGGGACCGGCGGCAGCGGTGGACGCACGTCGGGCCGGTTTCCGCCGCGGGCGCCGTCCGCCCATGGCGGCCCCGTCGCGGGGGCGGCGGGAGGTGCGGCCTGCTCAGCCGCGGGCGGTAGCTCGGGGCCGGGCAGCGGCTCCATCGGCGGCACGGGGCCATCGTCCGCGACGAAGCCCAGGTCCGGCAGGTAGCGCCCGTCCTGCGGGTAGTCGCCGCCTTCCGGCCCGTACCCAGGCTCCTGCGAGTAGTCGCCGCCTTCCGGCCCGTAGCCAGGCTCCTGCGGGTAGCCGGCGCCTTCCGGCCCGTAGCCTGGGTCCTGCGGGTAGCCGGCGCCTTCCGGCCCGTAGCCTGGGTCCTGCGGGTAGCCCAGCTGCCTGGCATAATCCGCGTCGGCCGGGTATCCGGCGTCCATCGCGTAGCCCGGTCCCTGCGGATAGCCCGGCTGCGCCTGAGCCGGCGGCTGAGTCCGCTCGGGCGGCCGGTTCCGCTGGATGGGCAGGTAGTCAGGGCCGGCCGGGTATTCCTCCTGGCGGGGGTGCAGCGGCGACTGCGGATAGCCGGGATCGGTCATCTCGGGCCTGCCGGGCTCGCCCCAGCCGGCCCATTCGTCCGCCGCCGGGTTCGCCTGGTCCTCCCGCGGGCCGTCCGGATCGTCTTCCCCGTCGGGGTCGGCCGCGGGCCGGCCCGCCAGGATGTCACGCCAGTCGCCGGAGAAGCCGGCCCCGGTGCCGACCCCGGTGCCGGCGCCTGGGCCGAAGATTTGCGGCGTATCGTTGTCTGTGGTCACAGGTCGTCCCCCTTGGTCCTCAAAGGTGGGCGCGCATGCGTGCAGGGTTCGTACATCTATCCGAGCCTAGGCCAAGCACCCGCACTTTCGATACCCAGAGCGCTGGTTTGGTTGCTCTCAGTTGCGAAACGGGGGCTCACGGTCACCCGGACAGCCCGTGGTGGCACAGTGGGCAGTCGTTACCATCGAACGGCCTGCCGGCGATGGGGCGAACAGCAACCGAAGGAGAAACCCGTGCGTGCCGTCGTCGTCACCGAACCTGGCGGACCAGAAGTCCTGCGCTGGCTCGACGTTCCCGACCCGGTTCCAGGCCCGGGGGATGTGCTCATCGAGGTGGTGGCCAGCGGGGTGAACCGGGCCGACCTGATGCAGCGGGAAGGGCACTATCCGCCGCCGGAAGGCGCGCCGCCCTACCTGGGCCTGGAGTGCTCAGGCCGGGTCATCGCCGTCGGCCACGAGGTCACGGCCTGGCGGCCCGGCGATGAGGTGTGCGCGCTGCTGTCCGGCGGCGGGTACGCCGAGCAGGTCGTGGTGCCCGCCGGACAGCTGCTCCCGATCCCGGCCAAGGTGGACCTGGCCCAGGCGGCCGCGTTCCCCGAGGCCGCCTGCACGGTGTACTCCAACCTGTTCCAGGTGGCCGGGCTGGCCCGCGGCGAGACGCTGCTTGTGCACGGCGGCAGCAGCGGGATCGGCACGATGGCGATCCAGCTGGGTAAGGCCTTCGGGGCCCGGGTGGCCTGCACCGCCGGGTCGGCGCGGAAGCTGGCCCGCTGCCGCGAGCTCGGCGCCGACGTGACCATCAACTACCGCGAGGAGGACTTCGTCGCGGCGCTGCGGGATGCCACCGGCGGCGGCGCGGACGTCATCCTCGACATCATGGGCGCGAGCTACCTGGCACGGAACCTGGCCGCGCTGGCTACCGGCGGCCGCCTGGTCATCATCGGCCGGCAGGGCGGCAGCAAGGCCGAGATCAATCTGGGGGTGCTGCAGGGCAAGCGGGCGAGCGTGCACGCCACCACGTTGCGGGCTCGGCCGGTGCGGGAAAAGGCGGCGGTCGTGGCGGCGGTCCAGGACCAGGTGTGGCCGCTCATCAGCGCCGGGAAAGTGGCCGCCATCATCGACAGGGAACTGCCGATGTCCCAGGCGGCGCGGGCGCACCGGGCGCTATCGGCCAGCGAGCATATCGGCAAGATCTTGCTCTTGCCGGAATGACCGTCAATACCATCGGCGGGACGTGGCAGTGAGTGTGATCGGACAAACTAGGGGAATGAGCGACGGGATGAACCCTCAAGCAGATGAGCACCCGCAGGTCCTCGTGCTAGGTCCGGACGGTATCGCGACGACAAGCGGCGAGCAGGACGAGAACGCCCCGCACGAGCGCCCGGTGACCGAGATGGTGGAGCAGCCGGCCAAGGTCATGCGGATCGGCAACATGATCAGGCAGCTGCTTGAGGAGGTCAGGGCGGCGCCGCTGGACGAGAAGAGCCGGGCCCGGCTCAAGGAGATCCACGAGAGCTCGATCAAGGAACTCGAGGACGGGCTGGCGCCGGAACTCGTCGATGAGCTGGAGCGGCTGTCGCTGCCGTTCGAGCAGGACGGGATACCCAGCGAGGCCGAGCTGCGGATCGCCCAGGCGCAGCTGGTGGGCTGGCTGGAAGGCCTGTTCCACGGCATCCAGACCACGCTGTTCGCCCAGCAGATGGCCGCCCGGGCCCAGCTTGAGCAGATGCGCCGCGCGCTGCCGCCCGGGATGATGCCGCCCGAGCAGGAGCCGCAGCAGCGTCCGGGCTCAGGACCGTACCTGTAAAGATCATTTCCGGGCCGAACGGACCCGGCTGCGTCCGGCCGCCCGCGTGCCTCGAGCCGTCCCGGGCGAGCGCCGGGCCCGGTGAACCGCAGCCCAGGTCCGGGGCGCAGGTCCGGGGCGCCCCGTCAGGGGCGGCCGAAGCGCAGCCGCCCGAGCCAGGCGGCGGCCTCGGCGAACTCGGGGTCCGAGGTCCCCGGGCGGACCTGCGTGGTGGCGCCGTCGCACCGGGCGTAGCTGCCGAGGAAGCGAACCTCCTGGCACACCCGGCGCAGCCCCATCAGCGCTTCGCCCACCCGGGCGTCGTCCACGTGCCCTTCGCAGTCGATGAAGAAGTAGTACTGGCCGAGCCGGTCGCCGGTCGGCCGCGACTGGATCGTGGTCAGGTTGATGCCGCGGACGGCGAATTCGGTGAGGATCTCGAGCAGGGCGCCGGGGTGATCCTCGGCCAGGAACGCGGCCAGCGAGGTCCGGTCCGCGCCGGTCCGCGCGGGCAGCGGCCTGGGCGGGGACACCACGACGAACCGGGTGACCGCGTTGGCCCGGTCGTGCACGTCGGGGACGAGCACCTCCAGACCGTACCTGCCCGCGGCGAAAGCGCCCGCCAGCGCGGCGTCCACCTGGGCGTCCGCCGCCTGCCTGGCCGCCTCGGCGTTGGAGGCCAGCGGTACCCACTCGCAGTCGGGCAGATGGCCGGCCAGCCAGCCACGGCACTGGGGCATGGACTGCGGATGGCCGCCGACCCTCTTGATGTCCGCCAGCGCGGTGCCCGGCCGGGCCAGCAGCGCGAACGCGATGGGAACCTGAAGCTCGGCCACGATCACCAGGTCGTTGCCTTCTGCCAGGTCATCGAGGGTCGCGGTGACCACGCCCTCGACCGAGCTCTCGATCGGGACCACGGCGCGCTCCGCCGTGCCGTCCCGCACGCTGGTCAGGGCGGCCTGGATAGTCGGGCAGGACAGCGGTTCGGCGTCAGGGTCGACGGCGCGCAGCGCCGCCTCGGAGAAGGTGCCCTCCGGGCCCAGGTAGGCATACGGCATAGCCCACATAATGCCAGCCCCGGCGAGGTGCGCGGGTCCCCCTGATCTTCCTCAGCTTGGGCCCGTCCCGGCTGGGCCGGGGCGGATGCCGCCGCGGGCAACCGGGCGATGACCACGAGCAGCGCCAGGGCGGCGAGGCCGAAGGCGTCCTGCACGACCCGGGCCGCCTGCACCGGCACGCCCTGGGTGCCCAGCAGGCTCTGGCCTGCCCACGGGACGGTCAGCGCGAAGAACACCGCGGTGGCGGCCGCGATGGCCGTCCGCCGCGACGACCGCCCGTCGGCCAGGATCGCGCCGATGACGACCACCACGACCAGGAAATGGTGGATCCAGGAGACCGGCGAGAGCAGCACTCCGAGCAGCGCGGTCACGGCGATGGCCTCCATCGGCCTGCGTTCGCGGGCCAGCCGGCTGACGACGGCGAAGCCGGCCACCGCCACCGCCAGAGCCAGCACGGCCCACACCACGCCGGGGGCCTGACCGGGCAGGAACTCCCTGAGCACGATCCCGCGCAGCGACTGGTTTGAGGTGCCCGCGTTGGACCCGAGCCGCCCGGATTGGAAGATCACGCTGGTCCAGTAGGTCATGGAGTCCTGCGGGAGCACCAGCCAGGCGCCCAGCGTCCAGGCCAGCGCCACGGCGGCCGCGGTCACCGCGGCGCGCCGCCGGCCGGATAGCCACAGGTACACGATGAACACCCCGGGCACCAGCTTGATCGCGGTGGCCAACCCGACCAGCGCGCCTCGTGGCCACCTCGGGGCACCCGCGCAGTCCGCCATGGCCATCGCGAGCAGCACCATGTCCACCTGGCCGAAACGCATCTCGTCCCGCAGCGGGAACAGGTAAGCGCAGACCGCGAACAGGGCCGCGAACACCACGGCCTGCATCCGCCGGGACTGCGCCCGGCGCAGCAGCGGCGCGAACGCGAACCAGATCACCGCGGCGAGCGGCCCGTAGATGGCCGGCACCCAGGCCAGCTGTGCTACCGGCCAGGGCAGCAGCGCGAGCGGCACCGCGAACAGGGCCGCGGTCGGCGGATAGGTAAACGGCAGCAACTGCGGCGGCTGGGTGAGCACGCTGTACAGCGGCTGGCCCTGCAGCACGCTGAGGCCGCCGGTGCGGTACACGTTGAGGTCGACCATCCGCTGGTCGGGCGGGCTGGTCAGGTAGCCACGCACGAGCGGCTCGACGGCGGCCAGCGCGGCGGCCCAGGCGAGCACGCCGAGCAGCGTGACCGCCCAGGGCGGCCAGCCCGCCACCCGCCCAGCCAGCCGGCCCGGCCAGCTCGCGGGGCCGCCTCGTCCCGCCCGCGCCTGCTCCGGGATCCCGGTCGCGGTGCTCATCGTCGTCACCGGGCCCTGGTCGCGGTGCCGGCCGGATCCCCGGTGGTTCCCTGAATCCGCGGGCCGCCGGGCCGGTGCCCCGAACGCACCATCAGGACCACAAGCGTCACCGTCGTCCCGGCCAGGATCACCGGCGTCACCCCGTGCCTGATCACCGGCTGCAGCCAGGTCAGGCCGCCCGGCATCGTCACGTCGCTGGCCCGGGCGGGCAGGTAGCCGAAGCCGAGGGCCGTCGTCCGGGCCAGCAGCAGCCAGCCGATCCGGTCGACCACCGGGGCGGACACCGCGGGGACGAGGGGCAGCAGGGCCCACCCGAGCGCGTCGTACCACGGCAGCACGTAGGGCCATGCGAAGAGCCAGGCGAGCACCAGCGCGAACGCGACGCCGGCGGCCGCGGGCCCGGCGGCAGGCCCGGCGGGATCGTCGAGGATCCCGGGTATCCCGCGGATGAGCAGCACCGCGAGCACCACGGTCAGCGCGACGGCCCCGGCCTTGACGATGTCGGTCGCGGCGGTCCCGCTGATGACGAGGTGAATGACGGTCCGGATCACCCGCCACGGCGACCCGATCGACACCATGTTGCTGGCCTGCGACGATTGCCTGAGCATGGCGGACCCGCCGATGGCCACCGCCGCGCCCGCGGTGACGGCGAACCCGGCGCCCAGCGCGACCAGCGGCGCGATCAGCCGCCGCTGCCGTCCGAGCCGCAGGACCAGGGCGATGGCCAGCCCCAGCCCGACCAGGGCCGCCGTGACCTTGACGCCGAACCCGAGCCCCACCAGGATCCCCGCCCCCCCCGCCCGCAGCCAACCGGGCCCGGAGGCCCGGCCAGCCCCCCCGTTATCGGGGGGCCAGGGGGGTACGGGGGGGTGGGCAGCCCCCCCGTGGGGGGCACGGGGGGCGGCACGCCCCTCGTTCCGGGGGGTTCCGGGGGGCTTCTGGGTTCGCCCCCCCGGGCCAACACAGCACATCCACACCGCGGCGACCCCGAACACCACGGCCTGGGTGTCCACGTGTGCGCCCGCGACGAGCACCTGGAGTAGCAGCGGGTTGCCGGCCCACAGCAGGGCGGCCCGCAGCTGGCGGGCCGGCTGGCCGCGCGTCATGCGGTGCAGGAGCAGCGCGGTCACGCCAAAGGCGACCAGGTTGGCCAGGCCGAGACCGAACACGGTGAGCCGCACAGAAGTGCCGCCGGCCAGCGAGGCCAGCGCCTGGATGGCGGTGGCCAGCGGCCCGTACACCGACGGCGACGCCGACCAGTCCTGGACCGCCCGCGCGACGGGATCCCCGAGGGCGGCCAGCTGCGCCGGGGTCGTGGTGTAGGGGTTGTGGCCGGTGACGAGCATCCGCCCGTAGGCGGCGTAGCTGAGATGATCCGAGGACCCGAACGGGGGCACCAGCGTGAGCGCGGTGGCCGCCAGCAGCCCGGCGACCACGATGACCCGGGCCGGGACGGCCCAGCCGGCCCGCAGTGCCCGCAGCGCGAGCACCAGCCCGAGCGCTCCCGCCGCCAGCCCGGCCGCGGTCAGCGTGACCACGAGGTATGCCGACGGGTGCCAGCCGAGCGACCACGGCGGCTGTCCCGGCCGGCCAGGCAGCACCGGCTCCATGACCGAGGGGCCGGCCACCGCGACGGCGAAGGTGCACGCAACGCTGACACCGATGGCGATGAGGCCCGTCCGGCCCGTCTTCATTCCCTCAGACCTCACGCGCCCCATCGGCCCCGCGCGCCCCGGCCAGCTGATCATCGGCGTACGGCGAGTGCCCTGGCCACGTCGGTGAGCTGGTGCGCACGGTGCAGCTGGGCGCGCAGGCCGGTCCCGGTGGCCCGGTGCGCGAGCTCCACCTCCACCTCGGTGATCCGCAGTCCCTGACGCAGCAGGTCGATGGTCAGCGCGGTCTCCGCCCCCCAGCCGGGGGCCAGCGGCCGGGCAGCCTCGAACGCCGCCCGGGTCAGGCACCGCTGCCCGTTCAGCGGCTGCCGCGGCTGCCAGCCGGTGGCCCGGCGGATGCCCGCTCCGGAGAGCCCGACCACCAGCCCGTGCCCGCCAAGCTTGACGGTGGCGGCGAAGACCGCGATCGTCATGTCCGCGGTGCCGGCCAGCACCGGATCCATCAGCGGCCCGGCCTGGGCGGCGGTGTCGCCCAGGTCCGCGTCGAGAAACAGCAGGTGCCGCGGTTGGTCACGGCGCTCGGTCTGGTCGACCAGCCGGACCGCCTCCGCGCCGGTCTCCATGGCCGCGCCCTTGCCCCGGTTCCGGCCGTGCCGCATCACGACGGCGCCGGCCCGCTGGGCCAGCACCGCGGTCGCGTCCCTGGAGCCGTCGTCCACCACGACGACAAGCCCGGCCAGCCTGGTGGCGGCGGCCACGGTCGCGGTGATCCGGTCCGCCTCGTTCCGCGCCGCGATGACCACCGCGACATCGCCGTGCGGGGACCGTGCTGACATGGGGCCGATCCTAGGCCAGCCGGCGACCTAGTTTCGCGGAACCGCGGGCTTGGGCCTGCTCATGTTCGCGTCATCGACGAGCGTGAACACCGAGTCGAGACCGGTCACCTGGAGGATCTTGCGGACGGCGGGCTTAGGGGACGCGATCTCCAGCTCGCCACCCCGCTCGCGCACCCGGCGCAGGCAGGACAGCAGCACGTTCATGCCGGTCGAGTCGCAGAATTCCACGCCGGCCATGTCGATCAACACCCGCGCGGGCATGCCTTCGACCAGGACCGCGGCCAGCTCGCTATGCAGCCGCGGAGCGGTATAGAGATCGATCTCACCGCAAATGGTCACGACCGTGTGATCATCGTGATATCGACTCGAGACATTAAGCTCCACGAGCCGAACCCTATCGTGCCACGCGCCGGGGCGCTAGGTAACTACGCTGAGCGCATCCTGAGAGGTTCCTGATGGAGAGGTTCCTGATGGATAAGCCGCCGCTACCGGCTCTCCCGCGCGGCGACCGGCAGGCCGACCTGCGTCCGGTCCGGCGTCAGCCGGCTGACCGGAACCCGCGCCCACACCGTGGTGCCCTCGTCGTCACGGCTCGTTCCCCAGCCCTGGGATAGCTTCTCCACGATCCGCAGGCCCCGGCCGCCCGTCGCGGCCTGCGTCGGCTGGCCCAGCTCAGGCTGGGTCCGGCCGCCACCGTCGCGGACCGATACCCGGACGCTGCCCGGGTCAAGCTGCCAGCCGACCCGGAGCTGCGCACCGGGCAGCGGGCCGGCGTGCCGCAGGGCGTTGCTGAGCAGTTCGCTGAACACGAGCGCGACGTCGCAGATGCCGGATTCGCCGATGCCGTCGGCGATGAGGTCCGACACCAGCCGCCGACGGGCCAAGCCGACACTTGAAGCAGCGAACGGGAGCATGAGGACGCTCGCCTCAGTCACCTCCATGTCAGCCCCAGCCCGTCTGTCCAGAACGTGAGCGAACCCGGTACGAGCGGAAATGCCCCGTCGGGACGTTCGGGAAACACGCCAGCACCCTGGGATATCCGAACGGTAACAGCGCCCCAGCAGAAACCCCCGGTGGCCACGGCACCGGGGGGCGGCAAGGTAACGTCTGACCGTGAAGGTTGCCATGTGTCCACATCTCACCGGCGCGCGGCCGGCCCGGTGCCTCGTAGGCTCGCGTCCATGAAGGAACGCGTGCGTGAGGCGGGCGGTCCGGGCACGCTGACCGACGAGCTCGTGGCTCCCGACGCCGGCGGCGCGCCGCCGGGCGAGCCGCTGGCCGAGCTGGCGGCCAGGTACAAGCTCAGGCCGAGCGCCGCACGTCCCACCGTCTTGGGCTACGCCGGGCAGCTGTGGGCCAGGCGTCACTTCATCATGGGTTTCGCCACCGCGCGCAACGTCGCGATGTACACCGAGGCCAGGCTCGGCCAGCTGTGGCAGGTGCTCACCCCGCTGCTGAACGCGGCGGTCTACTACCTGATCTTCGGCATCATCATCGACACCAGCCGCGGAGTGCCGAAGTTCCTCGCCTTCCTGATCACCGGCATCTTCGTCTTCAACTTCACCCAGCGGGCGTTCATCACAAGCTCCCGGGTCATCACCGACAGCCTCCCGCTGATCAGGGCCCTGCCGTTCCCGCGGGCCTGCCTGCCCATCGGGTACGTGCTGATCGAACTCCAGCAGCTGGTCATGTCCATGATCGTGCTCGCCGCGATCGTGCTTGGCACGGGCGAACCGCTGACCTGGTACTGGCTGCTGGCCATCCCGGCCCTGCTGCTGCAGGCGGTGTTCAACGTCGGGATGGGCCTGTTCCTGGCCCGCCTCGGGGCCGGCGCCGACGACTTCGGCCAGCTGATGCCGTTCCTGGTCCGGACCTGGATGTACACCTCCGGGGTCATGTTCAGCATCTCCACCATCAGCTTCCTCAAGGCCCGCCCGACGCTCACCTATCTCTTCCAGATCAACCCGGCCGCGGTCTACATCAACTTGATGCGCAACGCGATCCTCAAAACGCAGCGGGACGCCTGGCCGGGCAGCCAGCCCTACAACACCGCGAAATGCGCGCTTTACGACGTCAAGGGCATGAACCTGGAAAACAGCGCCTACTGCCACGGGACGGTCACGATGAACCAGCTGTGGCTGTACGGGGCCGGCTGGGCCGTCTTCGCGCTGGTCGTCGGGTTCGTCTTCTTCTGGCAGGCGGAGACGAGGTACGGCCGTGGCTGAGCGGGCCCCAGCCGCGACGATCACCCGCGGGGAGCAGGGGGAACCGACCGTTATCGTCGATGACCTGCACGTGGTCTACCGGGTGTACGGGGCAGGCGGCGACAAGGGCACCGCGGCGACCGCGCTGATGCGGGTGTTCAGGCGCCAGCGCCGCCCGGGCATCCGCGAGGTGGAGGCGATCAGGGGCGTCTCCTTCGTGGTCAATCACGGCGACGCGATCGGCATCATCGGCCGGAACGGCTCGGGCAAGTCGACGCTGCTGCAGGCGATCGCCGGCCTGCTGCCGCCCGAGCAGGGCTGCGTCTACACCAGCGGGCAGGCGGCCCTGCTCGGGGTCAACGCCGCCCTGCTCGATGACCTGACCGGAGAGCGGAACGTGGTGCTCGGCTGCCTGGCCATGGGCATGACCCCGCAGGAGACCAAGGACAGCTACCAGTCCATCGTGGATTTCTCCGGCGTCGGCGACTTCATCGAGTATCCGATGCGCACCTACTCCACCGGCATGGCGCAGCGGCTGCGGTTTTCCATCGCGTCCGCCAAGAGCCACGAGATCTTGATGATCGACGAGGCCCTGGCCACCGGCGATGCCAACTTCCGGGCCAAGAGCCACGAGAAGATCATGTCGCTGCGCGGGGAGGCGGGGACCGTCTTCCTGGTCGCGCACAACCTGGCCGAGATCGAGGCGAGCTGCAACCGGGTGATCTGGCTGGAAAAGGGCAAGATCATGCGCGAGGGCTACGACGTCCCGGCGATCGTCGACGCCTACCTGGAGGCCACCGGCGGCGAGCCGCGCAAACGTGACAAGCCTCAGCCAGATGAGCACACCGCGATCTGAGGGCGGCTTACCCGCCTTCAGTCCCCGGCCGGCCGCAACCGCAGGCACATGGCTGTGCCGCCGGAGGGGCGCGAGGTGGCGGTGATCTCGCCGTCCTGGGCCTGGGCCAGGCGGCGGACGATGAACAGGCCGATGCCGACGCCGCCGAACCTGCGCCGGTCACCGGCCTCGCCCTGGAAGAACCGGTCGAAGATGCGCTCGTGATCGCCATCGGCGATGCCGATGCCCTCGTCTTCCACCGTCACCTCGATCCAGCCCGCAGCGGTCCCGGCTTCCCCCGTCACCTCGGCCCGGACCCGGACGGTGCCGCCGTCGGGTGAGTACTTGATGGCGTTCTCGAGCAACTGGCCGACGATGACGTCGGCGGCCATAGTGTCCCCGCTGGCCAGTGGCAGGTCGTCAGGGACGTCCGCCACGATGGCGTGCTTGTCCGACAGCGGCCGGAAGGCGGTGACGGCCCCGCGGAGCACCGCGGCGAGGTCGAACGGGCCGTTGCGCACCGGCAGCTGGTCGGCACCTGCCCGGGAGCCGAGCAGCAGCTGTTCCACCAGCCGCCCGAGCGAGCCGGCCCGCTCGGCGATGATGTGCACCGCGGCCAGCCGCTCGGTGTCCGCGAGCTGATCCCAGCGGCTGGCCAGCGTGCTGGCGAAGCCCTGCACCACCGTGATCGGCGTGCGCAGCTCGTGGCTGGTGGTGGCCAGGAACAGGTCTTTGGCCTCCTCGAGTTCCTTGGCCGCGGTGACGTCACGGAAGTCGATGACCAGCTCCCCGCCATCGGCGAGCGCGGTGCACAGCACGTCGAGCCAGCGGCCGTTCGGCAGCTTATGAGTGAGGGTGGCTCCCGGCGCGGGCAGCGGGAACGACGGAGCCCGGCCGATCGCGTCCGGCCCGGCCATCCCGGTGATCCGGTGCGCGGCGGGGTTCCACTGCCGCACCAGGCCGTCCGCATCCAGCACGGCGATGCCGTCCGCGCTGCCGTCGATGACCGCCCGCTCGTGGGCTCGCTGCCTGACCACCTCCTCGAACGCCATCGCGTTGGTGAGCGCCACGCCGGCGTGCCCGGCCAGCAGCTCGAGCAGTTCGAGCTCGACGTGGCTGAGCGTGCGCCGGCTGTACAGCGCGTACAGCGCCCCGTACGGCTTACCCGCCACGTGCGACAGGCTGAGCGCGATGGTGTGCAGGCCGGGCAGCGCGGACCAGATCAGTTCGTCGAAGCCGCCCGATTCACCGGTCGCCATCATGACCGTCTTGCCCGACTCCATCAGCTCACCGACCAGGCTCCGGGCCAGGGCCGCGGTCCGGCCGCGCAGCGAGTGCGGCAGCCCGGCCGTGCTCACCAGCCTGAGCGT
>JBEKGC010000092.1:0-17113 GCA_050013055.1 Streptosporangiaceae bacterium | reverse complement strand
CGTACGCGGAGATCAGCGCGACGCTGCAGATCCCGGTGGGAAGCATCGGCCCGCAGCGAGCCCGCTGCCTGGAACGGCTGCGCAAGTCCAGCGCGCTGGCCGGTTTTGGCGACCCCGACGTCCACTGGGCGAAGGACGAGAAACATGCCTGATGGCCGGGACGACGAGGAGCTCCTGGCGGCATTGGGCGAGGCGGTGAAGGCTCGGCAGGCGGTGCCGGAGTGGTTCGTCGAGACGGGCAAGAACGCGTACGCGTGGAATAACATCGACGCCGAGCTGGCCCAGCTGACCTACGACTCCGACAGCGACGCCGACCGGGGCGTGGCGGCGGCTGCCCGGTCGGAGGCCGCCTCGATCCGGGCGCTCACGTTCACCTCGGCAAGCTTGTCCATCCAGCTCGAGGTGGCCTCGGATTCGCTCGTGGGCCAGATCATCCCGACCCAGGCCGGCACGCTCGAGGTCCATACCACGGGCGGCGTGACCAGCTCGCCGGTCAACGAGATCGGCTGCTTCGCAGTCACCCCGATTCCGGTCGGCCCGTTCCGGCTGCAGTGCCGCACGGAAGACGGGACCGACGTGCTGACCGGGTGGATCACGGTGTGAGTTCGCGATTCACGCGGCGCCCAGGCTCACCAGCGACATGGCCGTGGCGTGCTGGACCGGATCATCGGTGAGCTCGTGCCGGACGTGGTAGATCGACTCGGCGAGGCTCTGGCTGGCCCGCAGGTGCCGGTGCAGGTCGACCATCAGGGGCACCACGGCTTCGTCGTTCAGCGGCACGATGGAGGCGATGATCCCGGCCGTCCCCAGCGGTAGCAGGCTGCTGACCAGGCCGAGCAGCTCGTTGGCGCCGGCGGGCGCCAGCACCCCGCCCTCACAGCTTGACAGGATCAGCCGGTACGGCGCCCGGAGCAGGCCCTCGAAGTCGTAGACGGTCAGCGGACCGTCGTGCATGCGCAGCGAGGAGAACAGCGGGCTGTCGGCCCGGAAGGTCCCGTGTGCGGCGATATGCGCTAGCCACGCCCCGTCCAACGCGGACAGCACCTTGTCGGCCGTGGCAGCGGCGTCTTCCAGCACCGTGACGTCGTCATACAGCCGCGCGACCAGCGGCACCTCGGCGCCGCCCGTGGCCAGACCGGGCCCGCGGGCCAAGACGACCCGGCGATGCCGTGGTTCCGGCGCCTGGTGGGCCCGCATCCACGCGCTGGCGGACGGGGCGACGCTGATGACCCGGTCCTTTAGCGCGGGCAGCAGCGCCCACGGGATGGGGTGCAGCCTGGCCGGCGGGACGATGACGACCGGGCCGTCGCCCAGGTGCGGGACGGCTTGCCCGAGCAGCGCCTGCTGGAGTGCCGGTCCCGCGCTCCCCAGGATGGCCAGCGCACTGGCCGGGTCGTCACCGGGGCGGCTGGAGGCCAGACGGCGCAGGGCGAAGCGCGCGAAATTCGCCGCCTTCATGGCGTCGCCGGCCTGGCCGGCGGCGAACTGCCTGATCCGGCCCGACCCGCAAGTCAGGACGTGCAGCTCGCCGTCGATGTCAGCGATCTCGATGAGCTGGGCCGGGCCGAGCTCGTCGAGCAGGTCGGCCGGGCTGAACGGGGCGCGGGTCCACGGCCCGTTACCCTGGGCTCGCAGTGCGCTGGCGCGCACCTCGGTTTCCAGCCGCTGTTGGTCCTTCTGCAGCGACGCGCTCGGCCTGCCTTGGCTCCGGGCCTGGTCCAGGCCCCTGGTCACAGTGCGCAGCGCGGCCAGGTGAGCGTTCAGCTCCGCATCGGCTGACGGCCGCACCGGGGGAACCGCGTAGGCGGTGGCCCGCCAGCGCTCGCTCCAGCTCAGCAGCAGCCGCGGCCGGTGGGCCTGCGCGGCATGCCGCTGGGCGAGGGCGGCCAGTTCGGCGCCATGCACGGTGGCCTGGGCCCGGAGTTCCGAGGCGCTCAGGGCCAGCCGGTGCTCGTCAAGAACGTCGAGCCCTCGTCGGCAGGCGGCCAGCATCCGGCCCGGACGGCCCGCAGCCTCGGCGCGCAGGGCTTCGCCGAGCCACCCGGTGACCCGCGACAGCGCCGGGCCGCGCCGCCGGGTCCCGGCCAGCGCGGCCAGATGGCGTTCGGCGTCGTCGCGGCGGCCGAGATCCAGGGCGATGCGCCCGGCCAGCAGGTGTGCCTGGGCCGCGTCACTCGAGCCAAGGGCATCCAGCCGGGCGGCGGACCGGTTCGCCGCGCGCAGCAACGAGGCCGATACCGGGCCGACCTCGTACCGGGCCTGGACGAGAACGCCCGCCGCGTGGGCCTGCCGCCAGGCGCTCCGCTGCGACCGGTACATGCGGTACGCGGCCTGCGCCCAGTCCAGAGCGGCCTGGGGCTGCATCGCGGCCAGCGCGCAGTCGGCCGCCTTGAGCAGCAGTTCCGCCTTCTTCGTAACCAGGCCATGGACCTGCTCCATTTCCCGCAACGCGGCCTCGGCCTCGGCCAGGGCGTCGTCGGCCAGCCCGGCCGCCAGCAGCACGGCACACCGTTCGCCGCGTAGCGTTATGGTCGGTACGTTCAGCCGCCGGTAGCTCAGGGTCGCCGCATCGAGGCGGGCCAGCGCGGCCGGGAGGTCTCCGGATGCGAAGGCGACCAGCGCCCGGTTGTTGACCGGATCGAGCGCTTCCAGTTCCTGCCCGATGGTGGTGTACAGCTGTGCGGCGGAAACGAGGTCGGCGTCGGCGCGGCTGGTCGACCCCAGCTTCAGGTAAACGTTGGCGCGGGTGTTCAGCACGCGAGCCGTCAAGAGCAGCTCGCCGGCGCGCCGCAGCACGGCGAGCGCGTGCCGCGCATCTTCCAGGGCCGCCGGGAACCGGCCAAGGGCGACGAACACTATCGCGCGCCGGGCCAGCACCCGCGCCGCCAGGACGCCGCTGGACCGGCGCACGGCGTCGTCGAAGGCGGCCAGCCCGGCCGCCGTCCGGCCCGCGAAGACGAGCGCCACGCCCAGGCCGGCGAGTACCTCGATTTCGCGTTCGGCCGAGCCGGTGCGGCGGGCCTGGCGCAGCGCCTGGCGAAATTCACGGACCCCGGCCTCGACGTCGCCGTAGTCGCGCAGCACGATCCCCGCGACCTGATGAGCGACGGAGGCGTCATGAGGGCCCGGCCGTCCGGCGAGCACGGCACGTGCTCTGCTCAGCGCAACCCAGGGCCGGGACGTGGCCAGCAGAACCAAATCGTCTACCTCGTGCGGACCTGCCACGGCCACGTGCCCTCCCCTGACCACAGGGCGATTCTAGGTTACAGATTTGGCGCGGTCCATGTATTAAAGCGTCACGATTGCTGCTCCGTATGTGCGTCGGAATCTGCGAGCTTTCTGAGGAACCGCGGCCCCACTTACCAGCGCCTGCAATTAGATCGGGTAAATGATTAATTTCGGAGGGCACAGTGACAGGAAAGAATTACTGGTACAGCTCGCTCGAGCCTCCGCTTGAGGATGAGGCCGTCGCGGAGGCCAGGATCATCGTCGATGCGTTCCGTGACCGCAAAATCTCGATAGAAATCGGCGGTTTCCGTGACGACGCCAAAGAAGACGACGACCTGCACGCCGGTGGCATTGCCTTCATGTACGCCAGGGGTCACATTCTCGCCCGCGAAAAGTACCTCGCCGGGACGGTATGGACCCCAGACCTCCCGGAACGCGTGCGTTTCACCAGGCCGAAAGGAATACTGGAGATCCTCGGCACGGACGAGCGTGTCCAGGAAGTCGAGATTACGCGCGTGGTCGGGGACATCGTGCTTCTCCGCTTGAACCCACGTCGCGATACGAAGACTCCTGACCGTGAGCAGCCCGACGTGCTCGACCTGCTCGAACGCATCGACGCCGAACTCGGCCCGGGGATCGCGACGCCTGATCACGTTCTAACCGCCGCGAACGGAACGATGACTCCCTGTTCGGCCACGGAGCCGGAGCAGGTTTACCCGACGGCGGGACCCTACCCCGGCCTCTGCCGGGACGGTGGCGCCCGGGCGCGGATCTTCCAGGCCGACACCGGGCTGGTGCCAGGTGCGGCGCAAACCTTCCCCTGGCTGGCCGGCGTCCACGGCGATCCCGACCCGCGGGCCGGGACCGGTCCGGGCACCACGATCGAGCCCTACGGGGGACACGGGACGTTTGTCGCGGGCGTCCTGCGGTGCATGGCCCCGCAAGCGAAGGTCCACGTCGAGAACATCTTCGACACCGGGGGCAGCGCCCTGGAATCGGACGTCGCGATAAGGCTCAACGCGGCGTTCGGCTTCGGCTTCGAGATCGTCCACGTGACGGCCTCGTGCCATACCTGGAAGAACGTCCCGCCGCTGGCCCTGGAAGCCTGGCTGAAGCGGCTTCGGGCGTACAAGGGTGTCGTCTGCGTCGCAGAGGCGGGCAACAACCACACCAAGCGGCCGGCCTGGCCGGGCGCATTCCCTGATGTGCTCTCCGTCGGGGCGCTCGCGACCGACTGGCGTCACCGTGCGGACTTCAGCAATTACGGGGGCTGGGTCGACGTGTACGCGCCAGGCGAGAACCTCATCAA
Organism: Streptosporangiaceae bacterium; assembly: GCA_050013055.1. GTDB lineage: Bacteria > Actinomycetota > Actinomycetes > Streptosporangiales > Streptosporangiaceae > Palsa-504. The sequence continues at coordinate 12,576 of JBEKGC010000092.1, read as the reverse complement.
CGCCATCGGCAGCGGTACGTACACCTGCCAGATCCCGCCCAATGTCAACCAGGTAAGGACGTTCTCCGGCCTGGCGCAATGGAGCGGGACTTCCTTTTCGGCCCCCATCGTGACCGGGTTGATCGCGGCCCGGATGGCCCGCTGCGGCGAGAGCGCCCGGGAAGCGGCCGCGGCTCTACTGGCCAAGGCCCGGGCCCAGACGATTCCCGGCGTGGGTCCGGTGCTGTTCCCCGGCTGCGAGGGCGAGGAGCGCTGCGGCCGGTGCGGCGGCGGTTGCGGGTGCGGCGGTTGAGGGTGCGGGTTTCAGGAGGCGCCCGTCACCAGGACGGGGTGCGGGCGCCTGGGTCACTGACGTCCTGACGCACGGTCGTTGGGTCTGTCATCGAGCCGGGTTTTGACGGTGGCGGGATCTAGGGTGGTTGGCATGGGCGAGGCTCCTTCTCGTCCGGGTCCCCGTGGCGTTCGCCCGCTTACGGGACAACCCTTTGTGGTCTGGCTTACGGAGGAAAGCTGTACTGATGGAGTCAGCTCACGCACCCGCGTACCGCCTCGTCCGCCGGCCTTCGCCGGCGGCGGCGGCGCCGCGCCTGGACGAGGCACAGCAGCGGGTGGTGGACCACGCGGGCGGCCCGCTGCTGGTGCTGGCGGGGCCGGGTACCGGCAAGACGACCACGATCGTGGCCGCGGTGGCGGACCGGATCGAGCGGCGCGGGATCGACCCGGAGCGGGTGCTCGTGCTGACCTTCAGCCGCAAGGCGGCCGTGGAGTTGCGCGAGCGGATCACCGCGCGGCTACGCCGCACCACCCGCGAGCCGCTGGCGATGACTTTCCACAGCTACGCCTACGCGCTGGCCCGGCGCGAGTTCGTGCTCGCGGGCGACGAGCCGCCCCGGCTGCTTTCCGCGCCCGAGCAGCTGCTCGAGGTACGCCGGATGCTGCGCGGTGAGGCGCAGGACGGCGGGGCCCGCTGGCCCGAGCGGCTGAGGCCGGCGCTGGCCACGAGGGGTTTCGCCGAGGAGGTGCGTGACCTGCTGATGCGCGCGGCCGAGCGCGGCCTGGACGGCCGCGGCCTGCGTCAGCTCGGCAAGATCAGGGACCGCGACGACTGGGTCGCCGCCGCCGCGTTCCTTGACCGGTACGCGGCCCGGTTTGACCTGGCACCGGTACCTGCCTACGACTACGCCGAGATCGTCCGCATCGCCGCCGCGTTGCTCAGCCGGGAGGAGACCAGGCAGCGCGAGCGCGGAGCCTACGACGTGGTGCTGGTCGACGAGTACCAGGACAGCGACCCGGCCCAGGAGTCGCTGCTGCTCGCGCTGGCCGGCGACGGCCGGGAGCTGATCGCGGTCGGTGACCCTGACCAGTCCATCTACGCGTTCCGGGGCGCCGACGTGGGGGCGCTCACCGAGTTCCCGCAGCGGTTCCGCGCCGCGGACGGCCAGCCGGCGCCCGTGGTGGCGCTGCGCACCTGCCGTCGCAGCGGCCCGGTCCTGCTGGCCGCGTCCCGCCGCCTGGCCCGGCGGCTGCCCGCCGCGCCGTCCGCGCCCGGCGGCTCCACCAGCCACCGGGACCTGATCCCGGCCCCGCACACCCCGGCCCCCCACACCCCGGCCCCGCACACCCCACCGCATACACCGGCCCAAGGCGAGGGCGAGGTCCGCATCCTGGTCGCGGACAGCTCGACGCAGGAGGCCGCGCTGGTCGCGGACACGCTGCGCCGCGCTCACCTGGCCGATGCGATTCCCTGGTCCTCGATGGCCGTGCTTGTCCGGTCGGCGACCCGCCAGGTGCCGCTGCTGCGGCGGGCGCTGACCGCGGCCAGCGTCCCGGTCACGGTGGCCGGCGACGAGCTGCCGCTGACGGACGAGCCGGGGACCCGGCCGCTGCTCATGCTGCTGCGCTGCGCGCTGCGGCCGGCCCGGCTGGACGAGCAGACCGCCGCCGAGCTGCTCTGCGGCCCGCTCGGCGGCACCGACGCGCTCGGCCTGCGCCGCCTGCGCCGGTCCCTGCAGCTGCTCGCCGAGGCCGTGCCCGCCAACCAAGCGCCCGGCAACCAAGCGCCCGGCAACCAAGCGCCCGGCAACCAAGCGCCCGGCAACCAAGCGCCCGGCAAGCAGCCAGGCGACCTGATCGCCGAAGCGCTGCGCGATCCGCGGGACCTGGCTGCGCTGCCCGACCGGGTGGCCGGCCCAGCCAAACGCGTAGCCGGTCTCCTGGCCCAGGCCCGCGCCGCCATCGAGGCGGGCGGTAACGCCGAGGACGTGCTCTGGGCCATCTGGGACGCCTCCGGGCTGGCCGGGCCGTGGCAGCAGGCCAGCGCCGCGGGCGGCCCGGCCGGTGCCGCCGCGGACCGGGACCTGGACGCCGTGCTCGCCCTGTTCGATAAGGCCGCGCACTTCACTGACACCATGCCGCCTGGTGCGCCCGGGCTGTTCGCCGACAGCCTGGCCGGGCAGGAAATCGTCGGCGACACCCTGGCCGAGCGCGCGGTACGCGAGGACTGTGTCCGCATCCTGACCGCACACCGGTCCAAGGGCCTGGAATGGGACGTCGTGGTGGTCGCGGGCGTGCAGGAGGAGACCTGGCCCGACCTGCGGCTGCGCGGATCCCTGCTGGGCGCGGGTGAGCTCGCGGAGACAGCGCATCTTGGCCTCGCCGCGGCCGGGCACTCTGGCCGCTCCGAGGCGGGCAGGCCCGATCCGGGGTCGGCCAGGGGCGATCCGGGGTCGGCCAGGGGCGCCGACGTGGACGCCGCGATGCTGGCCGCCAAGCTGCTGGCCGAGGAGCGACGGCTGTTCTACGTGGCGGTCACCCGGGCCAGGCGGCGGCTGGTGGTCACCGCGGCGGGTGGCGAGGACACTGACCAGCGGCCGTCCAGGTTCCTGACCGAGCTGGCGGGCGACGACGTGCCGATCGAGCGGGTGGCTGATTCCCGGCACCGCTGGCTGTCCATGCCGGCCCTGGTCGCCGACCTGCGCCGGGCCGCCGCCGACACCGGGGCCGCGCCCGCCGTCCGGCAGGCCGCGGCCGGTCAGCTGGCCCGGCTGGCCGCCGCCGGGGTACGCGCGGCGCACCCGCGGGCGTGGTACGCGCTGACTGAGCTGTCCGAGGTGGGCCCGATCGTGGCCGGGGGCGAGACCGTCCGGCTGTCCCCGTCCCAGGTCGAGTCGTTCACCAAGTGCGGGCTGCGCTGGCTCCTCGAGGCGGCCGTCGGCGCGGGCCGGTCTGATGTCCTGCGCCACCTAGGCACCGTGATTCACGCCGCCGCCGTGCTGGCCGCGTCCGGAGCCTCCGAACGGGCCGTGGCTGATCGCATCGACGAGATCTGGCACCATCTGGATTTCGGCAGTGCCTGGTACAGCGCCAAGCAGCGGGCGCTGGCCGAGCGCATGGTCCGTAAGTTCCTGGCCTGGCACGCGGAGAACCCGCGTGAGCTCATCGCGGTGGAGCAGGCGCTCAAGGTCCGGATCGGCCCGGTGGAGATCACCGGCCGGGTGGACCGGCTGGAGTCCGACGACCAAGGCCGAGCCGTCGTGGTCGACCTGAAGACCGGCGGCAGCGCGCCGCGCGAGGACGAGCTCGACCGCCATCCGCAGCTCGGCGTGTACCAGCTGGCGGTGCTGCTCGGCGCGTTCGAACGGCTCGGCCTGTCCGAGCCGGGCGGCGCCGAGCTCGTCCAGGTCGGCAAAGCCTCCGGCGTGACCATGCGGGCCAAGGTGCAGCGGCAGGGTGCGCTCGCCCAGGACGCCGAGCCCGGCTGGGCCAAGGATCTGGTGGAGACGGTGGCGGCCGGAATGGCCGGCCCGGTCTTCGAGGCCAAGGTGAACCCCGGCTGCCGCACCTGCCCGGTCTCCTCCTGCTGCCCGGTGCACCCGGACGGTGAGCAGGTCACCCCGTGACCGGCCGCGCGGCCAGCGCGTCGGCGGCCTCGTTCGCGATCGGCGGGAACAGGTCGTCCATGGCCAGCACGTGCTGCAGCGCGGCGGTGTAGGCGACGTCGTAGGCCTGCGCTTCCGGCACGTCGACATCGGGCCGCACGCCGGTGCCCTGCCAGTTTGTGCCGGTCACCGGGTTGACCGAGCGCGCGAACGGGATCGCGATGTGCACCGCCGCACTGATGCCGAACGGCCGGGTCGGGTGGGCGCCGCCGCCGGTGCTCTCGCCGATCACCCGCGCGCGGCCCAGGGCCTGCAGCGTGTAGGCGAAGTCCTCGCCGCCGGAAAACGTCCGGGCGCTGGTCAGCACGTAGACCGGCCGGTCGAGGTAGCGGGGGCCCGGCACGTAGGGCAGCGCCCAGAACTGACGCGTCTCGCCGGTATCAGCCCGGAAAATGTCGTTGAGATGGGTGGGCCGCTCGTCGACCAGGTAGCTGCACCAGAAGACCACGCCGTCCGGTGAGCCCCCGCCGTTGCGCCGCAAGTCGATGATGAGCGCGTGGGTCCCGGCGACGAGCTCCATCGCCGCCGCGATGGCTGGCCCCGCGTTGGCCGGGACAGGGACCCGGCGTACGTCAAGGTAGCCGACGTTGCCGTCCAGCCGCTCGACCCGGTGGATACCGAAGTTATCCAGTCGCCCCATCTGCCGCATGGCCAGCCGCTTGGCCTCGTGATCCTTGAGCCCATCCAGGTCAGGTCCGTGCCGGGGACCGCGACCCGCCGGTCCTGTCCCGTCCGGTCCCGGACCGCCGTCCGGCCCGGGGCCGCCGCCGAGCCGCAGCGCCAGGTGCTTGTCCGCGGTGACCTCCTGCAGGTGGCTGGTGACCCGCTGGGTGAGCGTGATCTCGTCCAGCTGGTCGTACTCGCCGGCCTCCAGCCTGGCCTCGACCGCCGCGGCGGCCCGCTCGGCCAGCTCGGGAAACACGTAGTTGGCGCGCAGCAGCGAAAGTGCCGCCGTCACGATCTCGCGGCCGGACAACTGCTCGGCGGCCAGCGACCCGTCGTCGAGCAGCACGATTCGCGGGGTGGCCGGGTCCGCATCGTCGAAGGTGAACTCGAGCCGCCGCGCCGCGGGCAGCCGGAGCGAGAGCTCGCGCCGGAGCGCCTCCACACCCGCCTGGTGGGCGTCCTGCCACCCGGCCAGGGCATGCTGGCGGTCCTCCCCTTCGCCCGGCAGCGGGATGAACGCTCGCACCATCAGCTGTCCAGGCTCGATGGCCGGGTCGTCGCCCGGGCCTAGCAGCACGGCCCGCTGCACCGTGCCGTCGGCGAAATGCTCCTGCAGCCTGTGCTGCAGGACCCGCTGGATCTGCTCGAGTTCGGCCCGTTCCACACCCCTTCAACGCCGGCCGCCGCCCGCTGGTTCCGGCCTAAGCGGCTGCCAAATGTCAGTGGTCTCTGCTGGAATGCCAGTGTGAGTACCGTCATCGACCGCACCGCCATCGACCGGGCCGGCCAGATCGGCCCGGTCCAGCTGGCCCGGCTGCTGCGGCTGCCTGAGCCCACGGCGGAGCAGGCCGCGGTGATCTCCGCGCCGCTCGGGCCGATGGCCGTCATCGCCGGGGCCGGCTCGGGCAAGAGCGAGACGATGGCGGCCCGGCTGGTCTGGCTGGTGGCCAACGGCCTGGTCCGCCCCGAGCGGGTGCTCGGGCTCACCTTCACCAGGAAGGCCGCCGCCGAGCTCGCCGACCGGGTGCGCTCCCGGCTGGAACGGCTCCGCCGGGCCGAAACCCCGGGCCTGACCGGTGACGATCTCGGCGGCGACCCGGTGATCGGGACCTACCATGCCTACGCGGGGCGGCTGGTCGGCGACAACGCGCTGCGCGAGGGGCTCGAGCCGTCCATGCGGCTGATCACGCCCGCGCTGTCCTGGCAGCTCGCGGCGGGGATCGTGGCCGGCTACGACGGGCCGATGGACGAGATCACCTGGACCCCGCAGACGGTGACCGCGGCGGTGCTCGAGCTGGCCGGCGATCTCGCCGAGCACCTGCGCGACGCGGACGACGTCTGCGCCGTGGGCCAGTGGCTCACCGCGGAGCTTGACGGGTTGCCCGGGCGGGTACCCGCGGTCGTTCGGAAGATCATGGATGTTCAGCGGGCGCGCGAGCAGTTGCTGCCGCTGGTAGAGCGGTACACGGCGGCCAAGGCGGCCCGCGAGGTGCTCGACCACGGGGATCAGGTGGCCCTGGCGGCCCGGATCGCGGCCAGGCACCCGGAGGTCGGCGCGGCCGAGCGGGCCCGTTACCAGGTGGTCCTGCTCGATGAGTACCAGGACACCAGCCATGCGCAGCTGGTGCTGCTGCGGTCGCTGTTCGGCGGCGGGCATCCGGTGACGGCGGTCGGCGACCCGTGCCAGTCCATCTACGGCTGGCGCGGCGCCAGCGCGGGCAACCTTCGGCGGTTCACCGTCGACTTCCCCCTGGTCGCCCGGGTCCGGCCGGTTGGCGCCTCGGCCTCCTCGGGCCCCGCGCCCGTGCTGCTGCTTTCGACCAGCTTCCGGAACGCCGCGCGCGTGCTCGACGCCTCCGCCGCCATCCAGGAGGACCTGCGGTACGAGGCCCCCGACGTGCCCAGGCTGGTGTCAGGCCCGGACCGGGCCGGCCGGGGGACGGTGGCCTGTGCCCTGCTCGACACGGTGCTTGACGAGGCGGAATGGGTGGCCGGGCAGGTCGCGGGGCTGCTCGCGACCGAGCCGGGCTGCGCCCCTGACGGGCAGGCGTGGCCGGATCGGCGCACCGCCGGGGTGCGGCCGAGCGACATCGCCGTGCTGTGCCGGAAGCGATCGCAGTTCGTGTCGCTGCGGCGCGCCATCGAGGGGCGCGGCATCCCGGTCGAGGTGGTGGGCCTGGGCGGCCTGCTCGTGGTGCCCGAGGTGCAGGACGTGGTGGCGACGCTGCGGGTGCTGCACGACGCGGGCGCTTCGGACGCGCTGGCCCGGCTGCTCACCGGGCCGCGCTGGCGGATCGGGCCGCGGGACCTGGTCGCCCTCGGCCGCCGGGCGCGGGCGCTGGCCCGCGGCGAAGGCGACGGCCGCCCCAACCCCAACGCCAATCCCAACCCCAACCCCAACCCCAACGCCAACCCCAATCCCAATCCCAACGCCGACCCCGACCCCGACCTCGACGCCGCTGACCTGGCCGACGCGCTGGCCGAGGCGATCACCGACCTGACCGCGCAGACCGGCAGCCTGGTCGAGGCGCTTGACGACCTGGGCGAGCCTGGCGCCTACTCGCCGGTCGGCTACGCCCGGATGCACGCGCTGGCCGGTGAGCTGCGGCGGCTGCGCGGGCAGGTCGGGCGGCCGCTGGCCGACCTGGCCGCCGAGGCGGAGCGGATGCTCGGCCTGGACGTCGAGGTGGCCGCGCGGCCGGGCGTCGATCCGGTCGCCGCGCGCGCCGACCTGGACGCCTTCACCGACGTCGCGGCCGCGTTCACCGGCGAGGGCGCCGAACCGACGCTTGGCGCGTTCCTGGCTTACCTGACCGCGGCGCAGCAGGAGGAGTTCGGGCTCGAGACCGGGCGGGTGGGCGAGTCGGACTCGGTCAAGCTGCTGACCGTGCACGCGGCCAAGGGCCTGCAGTGGCCGGCCGTGTTCGTGCCCGGGCTGGCGCTGGGGGAGCGGTCCCAGGTGTTCCCGGCCCGGCCCCGGGTCTCCACCCGGTGGACGGATAACGCCAGGCTGATCCCGTTCAGCCTGCGCGGTGACGCCGGCGACCTGCCCGAGCTGCGCGGCCTTGACGCCGCCGCCCTCGACGCCTTCGCCGACGCCTGCGCGGCGCGTGACCTGGCCGAGGAGCGCCGGCTTATGTACGTCGCGAGCACCCGGGCGGCGTTCTGGCTGGGCTGCTCGGGGTACTGGTGGGGGGAGGGCGGCAGCAGCCGCCTGGGCCCTTCGCCGTTCCTGACCGAGGTGCGCTCCTCCGGCGTGGCGCAGACCTCGGTCTGGGCCCCCGCGCCGGACGGCGAGAACCCGCTGCTGGCCACGGTGGATACCGCCGCCTGGCCCGGCACCCCGGCTGGCCGCCACTACCAGGCCGTCCGCGAGGCCGCCCAGCTGGTCCACGATGCGCTGGCCCAGCCCGCTAAGCCACCGCCCCCCGTGAGCCCGCAGGATCAGGCGCTGGTCACGGCGTGGGGCCGGGACGCGGACCTGCTGCTGGCCGAGCGCGCGCAGCGGCGGGGCGAGGGTCCCACTGAGGTCGTGCTGCCCGCCCGGCTCTCGGTGTCGTCGCTGGTGGCGTTGGCCCGGGATCCGGCCGGGCTGGCACGCCAGGTACGCCGGCCCATGCCGCGGCCGCCGGCCCGGCAGGCGCGGCGGGGCACCGCGTTCCACCAGTGGCTGGAGCAGCGGTACGGTCAGCAGCTGCTCATCGACGACAGCGACCTGTTCGGAGCCTCCGACGACCCGCCGCCCGCGGATCTCGCCGAGCTCCGGGCGCGGTTCGAGCGCAGCGAGTGGGCCGACCGGTGGCCGCAGGCGGTTGAGGTGCCGTTCGAGACGCTGGTCGGCGACCGGCTGGTCCGCGGCCGGATCGACGCGGTGTTCAGGTCAGTGCCCGGCGGCGGCCCGGACGGCGGTTTCGACGTGGTCGACTGGAAGACCGGCAGCCCGCCCCGGTCCGACGCCGAACGGCACGCCGTCTCCGTCCAGCTCGCCGCCTACCGCCTGGCCTGGGCGGCGCTGGCGGGCGTGCCGGTGGCGGCGGTACGGGCGGCGTTCTACTACGTCGCGCACTCCACGACCGTCCGTCCCGCCGACCTGCTCGACGAGGCGGGCCTGGCCGCGCTGGTCGAGCAGCTCCCCCTCGGCGCGTAGCCAGGCCCCGGGGGCCCACAATGGCGCCATGAGTTTGGTAACCAGAACTCTAAAGCGCTCGGTACTGCCCGGCAGTGTCCTACGTGACATCGGGTTGGCCTGCCTGGCCGTGATGTTCACCGGCCTGTCCTACGGGGCGGTCGCGGTCACCTCCGGGTTCCCGCTGTGGGTGCCGGCCGCGCAGAGCGTGTTCGTCCTGGCCGGCGCGTCGGAGTTCTTGTTTATCGGGATCGTCGCCGCGGGCGGCAGCCCCATTGCCGCGGCGCTGGCCGGGCTGCTGGTCAACGGCCGCCATCTGCCCTACGGGCTGGCGCTCCCCGATATCACCGGCCGCGGCTGGCGGCGCATCGTCGGTACCCACCTGATGAACGACGAGACCGTCGTGTTCACCCTGGCCCAGCCGGATGCGCCCGGCCAGCGCGCCGCCTACTGGCTCTGCGGCCTCGGCACGCTCGTCAGCTGGTCAGGCGGAGCCGTCCTCGGCGGCCTGATCGGCGGCGCGGTGCACGACACCAGCGCGTTCGGCCTGGACGCCATGTTCCCCGCGATCATCCTGGCGCTGATCGTCCCCTCCCTGCGCGACCGGGCCACCCGGCGGGCCGCGGTGGCCGGCGCCGCCATCGCGCTGGCGGTCACGCCGTTCACCCCGGCCGGCCTGCCCATCCTGCTGGCCCTGCCGGCCGCTCTGCTGCTCCTGCGTGAGCCGTCGGCGTGAAGGACACCACGCTGGTCGTCACGGGCATGGCCGTCCTGGCCGCCGGCACGTACGCGATCAGGTTCTCCGGCCCGCTGCTGCGCGCCCGGATAAGCTTCCCGCCCCGGGCGCAGCGGCTACTCGAGGCCGCCACCGTGGTCCTGCTCGTCGCGCTGGTCGCCACCACGGCCCTGACCGAAGGACACGGCCTGGCCGGTGCGGCCCGCCCGGCAGGCGTGCTGACCGGCGGGGTGCTGGCCTGGCGCAAGGCCCCGTTCCTTGTCGTCGTCCTGACCGCCGCCGCCGTCACCGCCGTGCTCCGCCTGCTCGGCGTCGGCTAAGGCCCGCCTGCGCCGGGAATAGCGGCGGTCGCCGCGGTGGTTCGGGTTAGCCATGTCCCTTGTCGCTCTGGCCACCGCGTACGGCGGCCCCGATGTCCTGACCGTCACCGACGAGACCGTCGGCGAGCCGGGCCGTGGCGAGGCCCGCATCGCTGTCCGCGCCAGCGGCGTCAACCCGGTCGATTACAAGTCCTACAGCGGAGCGTTCGGCCGGGATGAGTCCCGGCTGCCGCTGCGGCTCGGCTCCGAGGCCGCCGGGGTGGTCATCGCCGTCGGCCCGGACGCCGTCGGCCCGGCCGGCCCGATCGTCGTGGGCGACGAGGTGATCGCCTACCGGGCACCTGGCGCGTACGCCGCCGAGCTCCTCATCCCGGCGTCCGCCCTGGTGCCCCGGCCCGCCGAGCTTGACTGGCCGCAGGCCGCTGGACTCATGCTGGCCGGCGCGACCGCCTGGCACGCCCTGGCGGTCACCGCCGTGCGCGAGGGCGACACGGTGCTGGTGCACGGGGGCGCGGGGGGAGTCGGGGTCATGGCCATCCAGCTCGCCGCCGATCGCGGCGCGCGCGTCGTGGCCACCGCCAGCCCGGGCCGCCACGACCTGCTCCGCGAACTTGGCGCGGTCCCGGTCAGCTACGGGAACGGCTTGGCCGACCGGGTCAGGACCGCGGCCCCGCAAGGCGTCGACGTGGCCGTGGACGCCGTCGGCACCGACGAGGCCGTCGACGTCTCACTGGAGTTCGTCGCCGACCGGAGCCGGATCGTCACCATCGCCGCGTTCGCCCGCGGGCTGGACCTGGGCATCAAGGTGATCGGCGGCGCCCCGGGCGCCGACCCGGGCACCGAGATACGGCAGGCCGCGCGGCTGGACCTGGTGCAGCTGGCCCGGGACCACCGGCTCCGGGTCATCGTCAGCCAGACGTTCCCTCTCACCGAGGTCGCGGCGGCGCACCGGGCCATCATGACCGGGCACACCCGCGGCAAGATCGCGCTGATCCCCTGACCGGCTGTCAGTGCGGTGCGGCGGCTTCGGCGAAGCGGGTGAGGTCCCAGCCGGAGCCGATGGCGTCGCGCATGTCCTGCCAGCCGTCGCCATGACGGTCGAGGTGCCGGTGGGTGAGGACCACCTGGGTGCGCTCAGGCCCGTCGGGGGTGAAGGTTACCTCGACTTCGCTGGTCTTGGCGGGGTCGGTCTCGAGCTGCCAGTTCAGGTTGATGTCCCAGCTGAAGCAGACCCGGTGCGGCGGGTCATAGGCCAGGACCCTGGCCCAGCGGCACTCGCTGCCGTCGGTGCCGCGGTCGATGATGTGGCCGCCGACCCGCGTCTGGAACACCATCTCGGCGAGTTCGGCCTGCAGGATGTGGTGGCCGGGATCCCACCAGGATCCGATGCCTTCGGTGAAGATGCGGAAGGCGTGCTCGGCGGGCGCGTCGACACCGACAGCGGTGGTCACCGAGGTTGCCTGCAGTTGGGTGGTCATGTTTCCTCCTGAGTGGGCTGGCTGGCGGCGGCGCTAAACCTGGCCAGGGATTGCTGCCAGAACTGGTCGAAGTAGTCGCGGATCGCGGCGATGCCCGCGGGGTTGGCCGAGTACACGCGGCGGGTTCCGGCCGCGTGGTCGGTGACAAGCCCCGCCGACTTGAGCACCTTGAGGTGCTGGGATACGGCGGGTCGGCTAACCGGCAGTTCGCGGGCCAGGTCACCGACCGCGCTGGGGGAGCGGGCGAGCCGTTCGAAGATCGCCCGCCGGGTCGGGTCGGCCAGTGCGCTGAGCATGGCTGCATGGTTAGTCACGACTTACGGTAAGTTATTACTTACCAAGTTAGATGTCAACTGGGCGCCGTCACGACGCCGCCCGCTCAGCTGACTCAACCGCAGCAACCAGACCTAAGGAACGGACCGTGGTGCGTCATCCTCGCCCAGGATCTTGCGGATAGCGTGGGAGACACGGCGATAATGCTGTCCGCGTCGGCGTACACGATCACGCGGGGGCGCCTGTGTCTACAAGCCATGTGAATACAGCGCCAGCTGAAAACCATCAGCCCGCCAGGTACCGCTCCCTACTATTCCGAGGCCGCCGTCCTGCGTGAACTGACAACGCGCCTGCTGGATGGTGAGCTGCCTGAAGCGCCGGACCTGAACGCGCGGGGGATTCTCACGGCTCAGGGCAAGCCGTGGACGCCCACGGCGCTGAAGACGCTGCTCACCCGCCAGCGGAACTGCGGCAGGATCATCTACACCGACCCCGCGTCGGGCCTGGCGTCCGTCGTCGGCCGCCTGCCAGGCGATCCGATCGTTTCCGAGGAGGACTTCGACCGGGCGACCGCGATTTACGCCGCGCGCCGGCGAGGCCGCCCGAGTTCACCGCACTACCTCTGCTCGTCCTTCGCCGTCTGCGGGCAGCCCGGCTGCGGCCACGTCCTCCACGGCCGGCCCCGCAACGGCCTCAAGCCCTACCCGGACGGGTCGGTACGCCGTTCGCACTGGTGCAACCCCACCTCCGGAGGGTGCGGAAAGACCGAAGTGGACCAGCGGGCACTCGACTCAGCGGCACACGCGCTCGCGATCGAGATCCTGTCGGACATGCGCAACGCCGACGAGATCGAGCACGCCGCCCGTGAGGCAGCCAGCGAAGCCGTCCGGCTCGACATCAAGATCGCCGAAGCCGAGGCGGTGGCGGAAGCCCTCACCGACCGGCTGGGACGAGGCGAGATCACCCTCGCCCGCTACGACCTGGTCATCAGGCCAGTCGATGAACGCATCGCCAGCCTCCGGGCCGAACGCGCCGCACT
>JBEKGC010000091.1:0-17217 GCA_050013055.1 Streptosporangiaceae bacterium | reverse complement strand
GTCAACGCGGTCGGCCCCGGCTTCATCGCCACGCCGCTCATCGACGCGAACCTCGACGAGCAGGCCCGGGCGTTCATCGCGAGCAAGCACGCTCTCGGACGGCTCGGTACATCGGAGGAGGTCGCCGCGCTTGTGGTCTTCCTGGCCTCCGACGCCGCCTCGTTCATCACCGGCAGCTATCACCTGGTGGACGGAGGCTACACCGCTCAGTAACGATCCCGCGCCCGGGTCGAGCAGGTGAGGTCCTGGGCCCCGCTCGGCGAGCTGGTCGTCCGGGTTGACCAGGGCGCACTCGGAAAACGACAGGCAGCCGCAGCCGATGCACCGGGTGAACCGGTCACGGAGCCGCTCCATCCTGGCGATCCGGTCATCGAGCGCCTCGCGCCAGCACTGTGCGGCGCGGACCCAGAACGCCCGGGTGGGCGGGGTGTCCTTCGGCAGGAAGGCCAGCACCTCGCCGATCACAGACAGCGGGATGCCGACGGTCTGCGAAGCCCGGATGAACGCCACCCGACGCAGCGTCGTGCGATGGTACCTGCGCTGATGGCCAGCCGTCCGGCGGCTGTAAATAAGCCCTTCACGCTCGTAGAACCGCAGTGCCGAAGCGGAAACCCCGCTCCGCTCGGCCAGCTCCCCGATCAGCTCGGCCGGGGGAGGTGACATGGTCGCTAGCCTAATGCCGTCGCAAGTAACGTCTGCCCCGCTCCAGCCGCGGCCGGCCCCGATTCCAACCACGACGATGGACCATTGCTGTTGCTGGGACAACCACGATGGAACATCGTTGTTGTTCGCGAGGGGCGGCCGGGTCGTACGGGCGTGAGGGATGGGGCGGGCGGGGTTCGCGGGACGGCAGGCGAGGTTCGCGGGACGGCGGGCGGGGTTACCCTGGCGGTCAGCCGCTGCCCGGACGCTGCTACTCACCGCCGGGTAGATCGGCGAACGTTACTTGACGGAGCATTACTTGACGGAGCACTAGCTTGACTTAAACCTTTGTTTAAGTTGCAGGCTGCGATCATGACGCAAACAATCCTTGTCAGCGGAGCCACAGGAAACGTCGGTCACCACGTCGCAGCGCAGCTGACGCAGGGGGGCATCACCGTCCGTGCCTTGACCCGTGATCCGTCTTCGCCCCGGCTGCCGGCCGGCGTCAGCGCTGTCCGCGGCGACCTGACCGACCCGGACTCGGTGCGTAACGCGGCCGCAGGTGCCGATGCGGCCTTCCTGCTCTGGCCCTTCCTCGCCGCCGAGGGCGCGGAAGCGGCGGTGAGAGCCATCGCGGGGCAGGTCCGCCGGGTTGTCTACCTGTCGGCGAGCTCCGTGCACGATGGCGCGCGGCCGGAAGAAAACGGCGTGTGGGGCCAGGTCGAGCAGGCCATCAGGCAGCATGCGGCGGAATGGACCTTCCTGCGGGCCGGCGGCTTCGCCGCTAACACGCTGGCGTGGGCGGACCAGATCCGCTCCACGGGCGTGGTCAGCTGGGTCTACGGCCAGGCGGCCAGGTCGCTCATCCACGAGCGCGACATCGCCGACGTCGCGGTGCGGGTCCTGACCGATGGCCAGCATGCGGGCGCGAGCTATGTCCTGACCGGCCCGGAAGCCGTGACCCAGGCCGATCAGGTCCGCATCATCGGCGAGGTCACCGGCCTGCCCGCGCGCTGGGAAGAAGCCTCCCCGGCGGCGGTGCGAGAGCAGCTGGCCGCCATCGCGGGCGATCACGCGTTCGCCGACCATGCCATGGCCTACTGGTCCCAGCTGATCGACCGGCCCGAGCTGGTCACGCACACCGTCGAGGAGATCACCGGCGCCCAGGCCCGCACCTTCAGGGACTGGGCGCGGGAGCACGTCCGCGATTTTCTCCCGTCCGGGGAGGACGAACGGCGCAGATCATAGGGACCTTAGCCGGCTGTAGGGGGGCGCTTTGGCAGGACATGCTGACACTAGACGCGTAGCCGAACGAGGTGCCCATGTACCAGCCCTTTGCCAATACGGATAGCACCTTCCGGCTACTCGAGCCGGTGCAGCGGGCGCCGTCCGTGTTCAACACCCAGCCCTGGTGGTTCCGGATTCTCGCCGATGACCGCCTTGACGTGTGCGCCCGCGTCGGCGAGGGCAGCGCGTACCAGCATCTGCTGGAACACGGCCTGGACCTGCCGGACGCTGATCGTCGGCTGCCCGGCGCCGACCCCGAGTCCCGCGAGCTGATCATGAGTTGTGGCGCCGCGTTGTGCAACCTGCGGCTGGCCATCCGGGCGGCGGGACACGACCTCACCATCCATCTGCTTCCCTATCCGCAGGACAGCTCGGTGCTGGCAACAGTGGAGATCGTGACCGGCCACATCCACCCGTCCACGTTCACTCAGCAGGAGCTTTACGACGCCATCCCGCGGCGGCACTGTGACCGCTGGCCGTACGGCGGGGCCGGCCACGGGCTCGTCCGGGGTGATCCGGTACCGCCCAGCATTCTCGCGGCCATGGAAACCGCCGCCGCCAAGTACGAGATCCGGCTCAGGACCCTGAGCCAGCCCGAGGTCAGGAGATGGCTGCGCGAAGCGGACCGCGCGGACGGCAAGCTGCGCGGAGACGGAGAATACGCCGCCGAGCTCAGCCGTTGGACGCACGGAGGCGACAGCGGTGTGCCCGCGGAGGCGTTCGGCCCGGCCTCCGCACCTCACCGCGGCTGGCGCACGACCTATCCGCCGGTCAGGAACTTCCGGGCCGGCGTGACCGCGGCCGGACCGCAGGATCCGGGGCCGCTGGATGGCTCGGCGGCCGGCGCTGAACCGAACGGGCACGCCGAGGGGCGGTTCGAACGGCTTCCCCAGCTGATGCTGCTGTCGACGAAGCGTAACCAGCCGCTTGACTGGCTGCACGCCGGGCAGGCGCTGCAGCACGCCCTGCTGACGGCGACCCGCTACGGGGTGTCGGCATCGTTCCTCACCCAGCCGTTTGAGCTGCGCGACCACGGCACTCACCCGCACCAAGGAGCAACCGGCCGGCCGGTGCCTGTCGCGTTCGCCGCGATCGAGTTCGCCGCGGCCGCATCAAGCGTGTCCGCCCCTTACCCCGACACTGCGAGCCTGCTGCCGTCACCGCCGCGCGAGCCGAGCCTACGGCGCCGGCCCGCGCGCTTTCCCGACTATCCGCAGATGATCATCCGGGTGGGATACGCGACGCACGATGCCGTGATCACGTCCAGGGAGGATCCGGATGTGCTCGACTGCCGCTGTGATCCGCCCCGCTGGCTCGCGCGAGGCAACGGCACCGACCCCGGATGAGCGACAAGGTTCGTACGCCGGTGACTAGCCGGGTAGCCGGCTGCTGACCTGGCCCACCTTGGCCCCGCCTTGGCGCCGGCCTGACCCGAACGCTTGGCCGTCTTGGTCACCATGGTGGCCTCCCGGCGCGCCGTCTTGGCCGCGTGCCTGGTGCGCCAGGCGATCGAGGGGCTTCCCGCGGTGTCCGCGGCCGGGCGGGCAACGCGGGCACTCGTTCGGCCACCGAACGGACCACCGGCTCGGCCAGCGGCGCGACCCGCTCGGGGTGGCGAAGGGTGTCGTAACCCTGCAGGACGAAGATGGACGCCACCATGGGGCGCGCGAAAGCTCTCAGTACAGGCATGCAGGCCCACTGCCCATGAAACCGGGTTGTAACGCCGGGCTGCATAATGGCGGGGTGAACGAGCCGGGAATCACCATCAGGCCGGCCAGCGAGGGCGACCGGCCGATGCTGTCCTGGCTCGTCGCCGAACTGTGGGGCTCCGAGCTCGTCGCCGTCCACGGCAACATCTTGCGCCCAGCCGAGCTTGACGGATTCATCGCCGAACGGGCCCGCCGGGTCGTCGGCCTGCTCACCTTCCAGCTGGTGGGGGACACGCTGGAGATCGTCACGCTGAACGCCATCGACCGCCGCGCCGGGATCGGGACGATGCTCATCGATGCCGCCGTGGGGGCGGCGCGGCACTTCCGCTGCCACGAGATCCGCCTCACTACCACCAACGACAACGTCGACGCGCTCCGCTTCTACCAGCGCCGCGGGTTCCGGCTGGCCGAGCTGCGGCCCGGCGCGGTGGACCGGTCCCGGCAGCAAAAGCCCCAGATCCCGAGGACGGGGGACTACGGCATCCCGCTGCACGACGAGATCGACCTCACGCTGCGCCTTTGACCTGGCGGCCGCCGGTCCAGACCGCGGTGACGTGGCCGGGGTCGGCGAGCACGCCGATGTCCGTCAGCGGATCGGCGTCCAGGGTGATCACGTCGGCGTCGTAGCCTTCGGCGAGCCGGCCGCTGCGCGGCGCCTGCGGCCCGAGGGTGAGCGGGCCGGTCGCGGTGGCCGCCTCGATGGCCTCCAGCGGGGTCATGCCCAGCTTCACCAGGTATCCGGGTTCTGACCCGTTCTGGCCCCACGCGTTGGGCAGGTCCCTGCCGTTGCGGTCCTTGCCGGTCAGCGCGATGTCGGTGCCCATGGCGATGGTGACGCCGTGCTCGTAGGCTCGCGTCACCGCCTGCGCGTGCACGTCGGCGACCACCTCGAGCTTGGCCATCGCGTAGTCGGGCACGGCCGCGGAGTTCGCCAGCATGTCCTCGATGATCGTCCTGGTCGGCACCAGGATCGCGCCGCTCTCGCGGATCGCGTCACAGCACTCGTCGTCCAGGTAGGTGCCGTGCTCGATGGTGCGCACGCCGGCCCGCAGCGCGGCCATGATGCCCGGCTTGCCGTGGCAGTGTGCCGCGACCACCCGGTCGGCGAGCCCGGCCACCTCGACGATGGCCCGCAGCTCGGCCAGCGTGAACTGCTGGTGGATCGGATCGTCGAGTTCGGAAAGCACGCCACCGGACGCGCACACCTTGATGAGCCTGGCGTTGCGCCGCAGCTGCTCCCGAACGGCCTTGGCGCATTCGTCCGGGCCGTCGGCCAGCCGCAGCATGCAGGCCCGCCTGGCGTAGTCCTCGATCCAGTCGAGCGGGAAGGCGTGCAGGTCGCCGTGGCCTCCGGTGGTGCTCAGGATCGCCCCCGCGCCGTAGATCGCCGGGCCGGGCACGGTGCCCTCGGCCACCGCGCGGGCCAGGTAGACGCCCAGGCCGCCGACGTCGCGCACCGAGGTGATCCCCGCGTCGAGAGCGGCCCGCAGGTCCTGGGTGCAGCGGGCTGCGCGCAGCGCCTCGGGCTCGAGCGGGAGCCGGTCCAGGTCGAAGGTCTTGGTCCCCATGAGGTGCCCATGGCACTCCCACATCCCTGGCATCACCGTCACCGCCCGGGTCACGGCGGCCCCGGGCGCCTCCGGCGCTACCGCCGCCGGTCCGGCGTAGCTGATCCGGGTTCCGTCGAGAAGGACCACGCCGTCACGTACGGGATCGCCGCGCCCGGGAATGAGCAGCTCAGCCTCGATCCGTTGCATAAAAAGCTCCCTTTTTTCCCCTTTTGGGACTTTTGGCGCGCTGTGCCGCCGGGGATGTCCTGGTTGTGATGGTGATTATCTTGACGTGCCGGCCGGGGCCCGGTCCATCATGGTTATCCAGCCACGTTCCGGCAGGAGGCTCCCGATTCAGGGCGAAGTCGGCGCAACTTTCACCGACAGTATCGACGTGTGTGCTGTTGTGTTCCTGGGTGATGCGCTATACAAGGACATACGACTGTCCGGCAACCAGGTGCGAGGACGTGGGCCAGGCGGCCTTATCGCTGGGCTCGCGGCGGGGCGGCGAGGCAGGCACTAGGGGCGAGGAAGCGAGATGCTGCCAAACGACAGGGCCCAGCCCGCCGCGCGTGGCAAGCCCACCTTGGGTACGCGCGCCTTGAGGCGGATAGGCCGGGCTCCGTTCTTCGTCAAGCTAGTCCTTTTCGTTGTCTTGTCTCCCATCCTCTTCCTGTACGCCTTGGGTAGCGGTGCCGTCGACGTGATCCAGAAGCGACCTGGGCGTGGAGCTGCGTTCGCGGTCGCCACCTGGGCCATCCCCGCCATCTGGCTCTTCTCCGAGCTACGTACGCCCTGGAGGGCCGTACTGGTTGCCCTCCCTTTCGCTGTCGCCTGGGCTGCGGGCACTCGTGCGCTAGCCCGTTGGTACGTACCGTGCCGGACGACCGCTTGGGCCATGCTGTGGTCGCTGCCAATCGGGGTCGTCGCGCTACATTTCTGGCCGCATCAGCCGCTCGTCGGGGTGATCGCGGCCGTCCTCATCGCCTTCGCCGTCGTCGGCTGGCGGCTGGCCAAGGGCGTGCAGGACGCCCGGATGTACCCCGACGGCGCGGCGGGCAGGCCAGCAGGAAAACCAGGAAAGCCAGGAAAACCCGGCGCGGCGCCGCCCGGCGACCAGCACGGACCACACGGACAGCACGGACCGCAGCCCAGCTACGGGGTCCGGGCCCAGGCCGCCGCCCTGCCCTACGCCGAGCAGGCCGCGCGCGACTACTCGGGCAGCGGCGCGCCGGCTCCGCCGAAGCCCCGGCCGCAGATCTCGGTCGAGGACGCCATGGCCGAGCTCGACGCGATGATCGGGCTGATGCCGGTCAAGGAGCAGGTGCGCTCGATCGCCGCGTCCATCGAGGCCGCGCGGCGCCGGGCGGTGGCCGGCGTCACCACCGACAAGCCCATGCGGCATTTCGTCTTCCTCGGGCCGCCGGGGACGGGCAAGACGACGGTCGCCCGGGTGCTGGCCAAGATCTTCTACGCCTTCGGCCTGCTCGAGATGCCCCACGTGATCGAGGCGCACCGGGCCGACCTGGTCGGGGAGTACCTCGGCGCGACCGCGATCAAGACCAACGAGCTTGTCGATTCCGCGCTCGGCGGGGTGCTCTTCATCGACGAGGCGTACAGCCTGGTCAACGAGGGTGACGGGCAGACCGACCGGTTCGGGGTCGAGGCGGTGCAGACGCTGCTCAAGCGGGCCGAGGACAACCGCGAGGATCTCATCATCATCCTGGCCGGCTACGAGAAGCAGATGGAAACGTTCCTTGGCTCCAACCCCGGCCTGGCGTCACGGTTCGCGACCCGGCTGAAGTTCACGAGCTACTCCCCGGCGGAGATGCTGGCGCTGGCCGAATCCGCCCTGGACCGGCGTGGCGAGCATCTCGACCCGGACGCGCGGCCGGTGCTGTGGCGGACGCTGGAAGAGGTCGGCCGCCGCCGGATCGCCGACGAGCTGGGCAACGGGCGGTTCGTCCGCAGCCTGCTGGAGAAGGCAGGCCAGGCGCGCGACGTGCGGGTGATGACCGGGACGGCCGAGCCCGCGGCCAAGGACCTGGTCACGATCAAGGGCGGTGACCTGCAGCAGGCGTTCGCCGAGCTGACCTCCCGGCTGCGCGGCTACGAGGACACCCCCACGGTGGAGGGCGCGATCGCCGAGCTCGACGAGCTGGTCGGCCTGGATCCGGTGAAGCAGCAGGTGCGCGCCATCGCCGCGCAGCTGCGGGTGGCCAAGATGCGCGACACCCACGGGCTGGCCAGCCAGCCGCCCGCCCGGCACTTCGTGTTCAGCGGGCCGCCCGGCACCGGCAAGACCACGGTCGCCCGCATCCTGGGCCGGATCTTCGCCGCGCTCGGGCTGCTGGCCCGGCCCGCGGTGGTGGAGGCGCACCGGGCCGACTTGGTCGGCGAGCATCTTGGCTCGACCGCGATCAAGACCGGCAAGCTCATCGACTCGGCGCTGGGCGGCGTGCTGTTCATCGACGAGGCCTACTCCCTGCACAACGACGGGTACTCCGGCGGGGACGCGTTCGGCTCCGAGGCGGTGCAGACGCTGCTCAAACGAGCCGAGGACGACCGGGACCGGCTGGTCATCGTGCTGGCGGGCTACCCGGACGACATGGACAGGTTCCTGCGCAGCAACCCCGGCCTGGCCAGCAGGTTCAGCACCCGGGTGACCTTCCCCAGCTACCAGCCGGAGGACCTGGTCCGGATCGCCGTCCTGCTGGCCGAACAGGCCGGTGACGTGTTCCACCCGGCGGCGGTCGAGGTCCTCGGCGCGATCTTCACCCATGCCTGCGGCAGCGGCCGGATTGACGAGCTCGGCAACGGCAGGTTCGCCCGGTCGCTGTTCGAGCGGGCCTGCGCCTGCCGTGATGTCCGGGTGGTGCGGCTGGGCGAGCAGGCGACCGCCGAGGACCTGACCACGCTGACCGCCGCGGACGTGGAGACGGCGTACCGCGACCTGGCGCCGCAGGACCCGCTGGCCGTGCCGGGCCAGGCTTAGATACTGAGCCGGTGGCTCCACAGTGGGAGTTCTGGATCGACCGGGGCGGCACGTTCACCGATATCGTCGCCCGCCGCCCGGACGGGCGCCTGGTCGCGCACAAGCTGCTGTCCGATAACCCGCGAGCCTATGCCGACGCCGCGGTGGCGGGCATCCGCGAGCTGCTCGGCCTGCGGCCGGGCGAGCCGTTCCCGGCGGAGCGGGTCGGCGCGGTCCGGCTGGGCACCACGGTGGCCACCAACGCGCTGCTCGAGCGCAAGGGCGAGCCGACCGTCCTGGTCATCACGGCGGGCTTCGCCGACGCGCTGCGGATCGCCTACCAGAACCGGCCGCGGATCTTCGACCGCCGGATCGTGCTGCCCGAGGTGCTGTATGACCGGGTGATCGAGGCCGACGAGCGGATCGGCGCCCGCGGCGAGGTCATCAGGCCGCTGGACACCGAGGCGCTCGCGGCCAGCCTCAAGCAGGCTTACCACGACGGCTTCCGCAGCGCCGCCGTGGTCTGCCTGCACGGTTACCGGTATCCCGAGCACGAGGCCAGGATCGGTGAGCTGGCCCGCGCGGCCGGTTTCAGCCAGGTGTCGACCTCGCACCAGACGAGCCCGCTGATGAAGCTGGTCTCCCGTGGCGACACCACGGTGGTGGACGCCTACCTGTCGCCCATCTTGCGCCGGTACGTGACCGGGCTGGCCCGCGAGCTGGCCGGTGTCCGGCTGCTTTTCATGCAGTCCAACGGGGGCCTGACCGACGCGGCCAGCTTCCGCGGCAAGGACTCCATCTTGTCCGGCCCGGCGGGCGGCATCGTCGGCATGGCCGCCACCGCCCGGCAGGCCGGCTTCGGCCAGGTGATCGGGTTCGACATGGGCGGCACGTCCACCGACGTGTCGCACTTCGCCGGCGAGTTCGAGCGCGAGTACGAAACCCAGGTCGCCGGGGTCCGGATGCGGGCGCCGATGCTGTCCATCCATACCGTCGCGGCCGGCGGCGGCTCGGTGCTGCACTTCGACGGCCGCAGGTACCGGGTCGGGCCCGACTCGGCCGGGGCTGATCCCGGGCCGGCCTGCTACCGGCGCGGCGGCCCGCTCACCGTCACCGACGCCAACGTGCTGCTCGGCCGCATCCAGCCCGGCCATTTCCCGAACGTCTTCGGCGAAGGCGGCGACGCCCCGCTCGACGCCGGGGTCACCAAGGCCATGTTCACCGAGCTCAGCGCCCAGATCACCGAAGCCGCCGCCGATGCCCGCGGGCCGGAGCAGGTCGCGGCGGGCTTCCTCGACGTCGCGGTGGCCAACATGGCCAACGCGATCAAGAAGATCTCGGTGCAGCGCGGCTACGACGTGACGCAGTACGTCCTCAACGTGTTCGGCGGCGCGGGCGGGCAGCATGCCTGCGCCGTGGCCGACGCGCTCGGCATGACCAAGGTGCTCATCCACCCGCTGGCCGGCGTCCTGTCCGCCTACGGCATCGGGCTCGCCGACATCATCGCCATGCGCGAGCAGGCCGTCGAGGCGCCGCTCACAGAAAAACTGATGGCCGGCCTGCCGGCTTTGATCGAGCCGCTGGAAGCCGACGCCCGGGCCCAGGTCGAGGCGCAGGGCGGGCCGGCCGCCCGGATCACCGTCGCGCACCGGGCCCATCTGCGCTATCAGGGCACCGAGGTGGCCGTCGTCGTGCCGGCCGGCCCGCTGGCGGAGATGACCGCCGCGTTCGAGGCGGCGTACACCCGGCGCTTCTCCTTCCTCATGCGGGCCAAGCCGATCGTCGTCGAAGCCATCTCCGTCGAGGTCACCTGCGCCCAGGACGCGGTGGACGGCGGCGGGCTAGCCACGGTTCGTTTGGCATCGGGAAAAGAACCAGAACGGGTGCCGATGTTCACCGCCGGGGCCTGGACGCAGGTGGAGCTGCACGAGCGGCCCGCGCTGCGGCCCGGGCACACCACCTGCGGCCCGGCCATCATCGCCGAGGAATTCGCCACCACCGTGGTCGAGCCGGGCTGGCAGGCCGTCGTCACCGACCGCGGTGACCTGCTGCTGTCGCGGGTAAAAGCGCGCCCCGCCGCCGCCGACGTCGGCACCCGGGCCGATCCGGTCATGCTGGAGATCTTCAACAACCTGTTCATGTCGGTCGCCGAGCAGATGGGGGTCCGGCTGCAGGCGACCTCGCACTCGGTCAACATCAAGGAACGCCTCGATTTCTCCTGCGCGCTGTTTGACGCCCAGGGCGGCCTGATCGCCAACGCCCCGCACATGCCGGTGCACCTGGGCTCCATGGGTGAATCGATCAAGATGGTGATCCAGCGCAACCAGCGCATCCGCCGCGGCGACGTCTACGTCCTCAACGACCCGTACCACGGCGGCACTCACCTCCCCGACATCACCGTGGTCACTCCCGTCTTCGCCCCCGTCGCCCCCGTCGGCCCGAGCTCGCCAGAGCCACCCACCACGATGGTCCATCGTGGTGCCCAGGACCACCACGATGGACCATCGTGGTGCCCAGCGGCGGCCCCGGCGGCCGCGGCGGCCCCGGCGGCCGCGGTGGGAGCGGTGGCCGCGGTGGGAGTGTCAGGGGCCGGGGCAGCTGCGGACGAGATCTGGTTTTTCGTGGCTTCGCGGGGACATCACGCCGAGATCGGGGGCATGTCGCCCGGCTCGATGCCGGCCTGGAGCACCCGGATCGAGCAGGAGGGGGTGCTGATCGACAACTGGCTGCTGGTGCGGGACGGCCAGCTGCGCGAAGCCGAGACGATCCAGCTGCTCACGTCCGCCGAGTACCCGTCCCGCGACCCGGCCACGAACCTCGCCGACCTGCGTGCTCAGATCGCCGCGAACGCCAAGGGCACCGCCGAGCTGCACCGCATGGTCGAGCACTTCGGGCTGCCCACCGTCGGTGCGTACATGGCCCACGTGCAGGAAAACGCGGCCGAGTCGGTCCGGCGGGTGATCACCGCCCGGCACGACGGCCAGTTCGCCTACGAGCTCGACAACGGCGCGGTGATCAAGGTCGCGGTCCGGGTCGACCACGAGGGAAGAACCGCCGAGATCGACTTCACCGGCACCTCGCCGCAGCTGGCGGACAACTTCAACGCGCCCTCGAGCGTGGCCATGGCCGCCGTGCTCTACGTCTTCCGGACCCTGGTCGATGACGACATCCCGCTCAACTCCGGCTGCCTGGAGCCGCTGAACGTCATCATTCCGCCCGATTCGATGCTTTCGCCCCGTTACCCGGCCGCGGTCGCGGCAGGCAACGTGGAGACCTCTCAGGCCGTGACAGGGGCCCTGTACGCAGCGCTCGGGGTGATGGCGGAGGGGTCGGGGACGATGAACAACGTGACGTTCGGCAACGCGGAGTACCAGTACTACGAGACGGTGGCCAGCGGCTCGGGCGCGGGGGAGGGCTTCGACGGCACCGACGTGGTGCAGACCAAGATGACCAATTCCCGGCTGACCGATCCCGAGGTGCTTGAGTGGCGCTACCCGGTGCGGGTCGAGTCGTACCGGATCCGGCCGGGCAGCGGCGGCGCGGGCCGCTGGCACGGCGGTGACGGCGGCGTGCGCCGGCTGCGCTTCACCGCGCCGATGACGGTAAGCACGCTGACCGGCCACCGGCGGGTCCCCGCGTTCGGGCTGGCCGGCGGTCGGCCGGGCGCGCTTGGCCGGCACTGGATCGAGCACCCGGACGGCAGCGTCACGGCCATGTCCGGCTGCGATTCCGTGTCCGTTCAGCCCGGCGACGTGTTCGTCATCGAAACCCCGGGCGGGGGCGGCTACGGGCCGCCCGCGGACGAGCCTTAGCCCTCCTCCGCCTCAAGGTCACGGAGCGCCGAGACCAGCGCGGCCTCGTCTCCGATGGTGCCGTCGAGCACGGTCATCAGCGCGTGCAGCACCAGGTGCCGGTCCTGGCCGGCGTCAAGCAGGCGCTGCGCGGCCTCCCACAGCTCGGGCGGGTCGCCGCGCCAGAGCCGGTCGGCCAGCACCACGTGCCGCTCGATGTGGCGGCCGACGCCGCCGGGGGCCGGGGTGGCGTGGTCGGCGGCGAGCAGCGTGCGCCGGTCCCGCGGGTCAGCCGGGTCCAGGATGGACAGGTCGGTGCCGGAATGCCAGCCCTCGAGGATCGGGAACGCGAACGCGCGCCGCGGCAGTGCCTCCAGGTCCGCGTCCGGCAGCAGCCGCCGGATCAGCGCGTAGTCCAGGCCGAACTCGGCCGGATCCCGGTAGGCCTGGGCGAACGTGCCGATGGAGTTGAACACGGTCTCGAGTGTCTCGGTCACCGACGCCTCGGCCAGGCCGCGGCGGCGCCCCGCCCACCGCACCCAGGCCCCCAGCACGTGCGGCATCGCGTCCTGCTCCGCGAACGACAGCATCACCTTGCGCGGCAGCCACTTGAGCAGGAACGTCTCGACCTTGGTCGGGCTCATCCGCAGCGGCCGGCCGAAGTCCTTGTCGCACCCGTAGTCGATGATGCGGTCGGCGCAGTGGCTGGCCGAGCCCCGGTCGGACAGGTCCTCCGCCTCGTCGGAGGCGAGGAACTCGGCGGCCAGCATGGCCCGCCGGTCCCTGCTCCAGACCTGCCGCCTGGCGCCGGTGCTCGACAGCGAATGGCCGCGGTACGGCGGCAGGGCCCTGATCCTGGCCCGGATGAACGCGTGGTAGGAGGGGAACGACTCGCTGACCGCCGGTTCCGCGGCCGCGTCGGTCACGGTCAGCGCGGTCTCCAGCATGTGCCGGGCCTGCCCCGCGTTGATCTGGCGGAACGCGTGCTTGCCCGCGGCACCGCGATGGCTGCTCGCCTCCCGGCAGTGGTCGAGCAGCTTGGCCACCCGCGAGGTCACCCAGCCGTCGCGGATCATCCCGTCCGCGTTGTAGTCCACCACGGTGACCAGGGCGTGCGGTTCCTCCCCGGCGTAGCTGAACACGCAGATGACCTCGTCCTGATCGCCCAGGTCGTCGGGGTTGACGTAACACTCCGCCGAGGTCACCGCGCCGAGGTGCTCGGCCCAGCCGGGGCACGGCACGCCCGTCTCGATCAGGTCAAGGGCCGCGCGCTCGGCCTTGGCCGCCTGCCGCGAGGTGCCGAGGCAGGCGATGCCGGACAGCAGCGCCAGTGCCGCCGGGCTGCGCTGGCGGCCTGCGTAGTCGACCAGACCCTCGCCGACGAGCTGCTCGACCGTGGTGGCGTGCCTGCCGCCGCCGCGCTGCCCCCACCAGGTGCCGAGCAATTCGCTCACCATGAGTTCGGCGTCGAGCGGACTGCGCACAGCGAGTAGTTCACGCGCTGCGCGTAGTAGCTCAGCGAACAGCGCATTCGGCGGCGGGCCAGCGGCGCTTCGCCGCTGACCTGCTGATCCTCCTGGGGAATCGCTGCGACGGCTCTGCGGGCTCACCCTGATAGCCTCTCAGATCTGGACATGCGGACGCTATGCTACGTTGTCATGCCCACTGTAATCTCGCCTCCTCAATGGCGTATGCCACCGGGGGTCGTTGCGGCGGACATGATCAACATGCAGGTTAGATGGCCGTTCGCTCAGCGCGAATCCGGCCACCTGGCCGCACCAATTGCCGGACTGTGGCACGCTTAATTGATTGGCTGC
Source organism: Streptosporangiaceae bacterium (assembly GCA_050013055.1). Lineage (GTDB taxonomy): Bacteria > Actinomycetota > Actinomycetes > Streptosporangiales > Streptosporangiaceae > Palsa-504. Next base: position 3,447 of record JBEKGC010000091.1, on the reverse strand, counting down.
GGGAACGATAGCCCGGGAAGCGGGAACGACGATTCCGGGGAAGGAGCCGCCCATGGCAGCCCCCGGCGCGGCACAGGGGAGTTCGTTGTGAGCATGGAGACGTCCGTGCCCAGGCAACGGGATGCTTCCGATTCCGCTCTGGTGGACATGCTGATGAGCCAGGCGCCCGTCGGCTTGGCCCTGTTCGGTCCTGACCTGCGCTTCCGCTGGGTGAGTGCGGTCCTGGCCCGGCTCGGCGTCCAAACCCCCAGGGCCCAAACCCCCAGGGCCCAACCCCCCAGGGCCCAGACCCCCAGCGCCCAACCCGCCGCGGACCCGGCCGGCGAAGACGCCGCGGCCGGCCCCGGAGCGGCCCACGCGCACCCCGCCGCGGACTCGCCGGGGTACGCCGGCCTGCTCCCGGCCGAGGTCTGGCCCGCGGAGATCGCGACCCGGGTCGAGGCCGCGCTGCGCAAGGTCCTGGCCACCGGCCAGCCGCTGATCGAGCCCGGCTACCCCTCGATCGAGCCCGCCGTGCCTTCCCCGGCCACGGACCCCGCCTCGGCCTGCGCCTTCTGGTATCCCGTCCGCGACGTCACGGGCGCGGTCTTCGGCGTCGGCCTCACCTTGGTCAACGCGGTCGGCCAGGACACCTCGCTGGCACGGGCGCTGGTGGCGGCGCAGGCGGAGGCGGCCGACATCAAGCGGAGCGAGGAACGGTACCGCTCGCTGGTCCAGGGCGGTGCCCAGGTGGTCTGGGTGGCGGCGCCGGACGGCGCGATGAAGGAAGATTCGCCGGAATGGCGCTGGATCACCGGGCAGACCGTCGCGCAGTACCAGGGCACCGGCTGGCTGGAGGCCATCCACCCGGAGGACAGGGAGCGGGTCGAGCGGGACTGGCGGGAGTGCGTCAGGACCGGCAAGGTCTTCGACGATCGTTACCGGATCCGGACCAAGGCGGGCTCCTACCGGCACTACGACGTGCGCGCGGTGCCGATCGAGCGGGACGGCAAGATCGCCGAATGGGTCGGCGCCAGCACCGACGTGACCAGCCAGCGGGAGGCCGAGGAGATGCGCGGCCGGCTGACCGAGCAGCTGTCCGCCGCGGCGCTGCGCACCGCGCGGCTGCAGCAGGCCACCTCGATGCTGGCCGAGGCGCTCACCGTCGAGCAGGTGGTCGAGGTCATCACCGAGGTCGGCCGGACCGCGATCGGCGCGCTGCGCTCGGCCGTCGTGCTGATCGATCCGGACAGCGCCCGGCTGCGGGTGGTCAACGACGACCTGCGGAACGCGCCGGACTCCGCGGGCGGCATGCTGACCTTGTCGTCCCCGAGCGTGATCACCAAGGCCATCGCGACCCGGCGCCCCGTCCTCGTCGAAGACCCCGAGGACCTGCGCAGGCAGTTCGAGGGCGAGCTGGACATCGATCCGGACCGGGTGGCCGCCTCGGACGAGCGCTCGTGGGTCGGCCTGCCGCTGCTGGCGGCGGGCGCGCCGCTGGGCGCGCTGCGGTTCTCGTTCGGCCGGCCGAGGAAGATCACCGAGGAGGAGCGGGTCTTCCTCGAGGCGCTGGCCGGCCAGTGCCAGCTGGCGGTCGAGCGGGCCGGGCTGTACGAGCGGGAGCACAAGACGGCGGAGACGCTGCAGCGCAGCCTGCTCCCGGACAAGCTGCCCAGCGTGTCCGGCCTGGTCCTGGAGGCCAAGTACCGTCCGGCCAAGAACCTGGAGATCGGCGGCGACTGGTACGACGCGTTCCGGCTGGCCGACAGCCGGCTGGCGGTGGCGCTCGGCGACGTGATGGGCAAGGGGCTGACCGCGGCGGCCGGGATGGGACGGGTCCGCAACGCGCTGCGCGCGCTCGCGCTCAGCGACCCGCGCCCGGCGGCGGTGCTGGGCGGCCTGGATCGCCTGTTCAGCGCCACCGAGGCGGAAGAACAGGTGACCACCGTCGCCTACCTGGTGATCGACCCGGTCACCGGGGATGGCGTGCTCGGGAATGCCGGGCACCTGCCGGCCCTTGTTCTTGACGCGGGCTGTGCCCCGCGGTTCGATCAGGTGGAGGCCGGCACGCCGCTGGGCTGGGCCAGCCCGCGGCGGCAGCACTCGTTCAATTTGCGGCCGGGCAGCACGGCGGTTTTTTATTCTGATGGTCTGGTAGAGAACAGGAATCGTGGCCTCGACGCGGGCCTGGAGGAACTGGCGGCGGTGGCCGGGCGTGCCGATGCGGACACGCTGGCCCGGCCCGAGCGGCTCCTCGAGTACCTCGTCGACCGTATGCTCGCAGGTCACGAGCAAGATGACGATGTGACGGTGCTCGTTGTCCATGTACCGGTGAGCGGTTCACGGTGAGTCGGAGGGTGGGGACGCCGGGCGAGGCGTACAAGTCACTCCCGGCCGGAGCCTATGGTGATAAGTGGGAGGCAGGCGGGTTGAATCTGTCCCGAGAGGCATCTATCCAGCGAAGGAAGGGGTGACCGTGGTCGTGAGCGCTGCCAATTCCGCAGCGCGGAAGCGCCCCAGGACTCCGGACACCACGCCCCGGGCGGCCGGCGATCAGCCGGTGCACGCGGCCCCGCGGGCAAATGGTTCTGGACCTCTGGCCCCGGAGCATCGTTCCGAGGTACGCGCCGACGCGGATGCCAGCCTGATCGCGGTTGATCTTGACGATACAGATCCCGGGAACGACGGGGATCTGGAAACCGCGGATCTCGAGGAGTTTGGCGAACTCGATGACGCCGATGACGTGGACCTGCAGGCCGTGCTGGCCGACGCGGACCTAGAGGAGCCTGACATCGCAGAGGTCGTGGCTGTCGCCGATGATCTAGCCGTCGACGAGGTCGACGGACCCGACGGACCCGACGGACCCGACGGCGGGCCCGAGCCCGGCCGCGGCGCCGCCGACGGCGAGGCTGACGGCCCGGAGGCCGTGGCCGGCGCGCGCGTGGTCAAGATCGCTCCGGACGGCGGCGGCGAGGACGAGGAGATTTTCGTCTTCGGCGACGACGACGACGATCTCCCGGCCGCGCAGGTGGCGGTGGCGGGCGCGACCGCGGATCCGGTCAAGGACTACCTGAAGCAGATCGGCAAGGTCCCGCTGCTCAACGCCGAGCAGGAGGTCGAGCTGGCCAAGCGGATCGAGGCGGGCCTGTTCGCCGAGGAGAAGCTGGCCGAGGGCGGTCGCGCGCTGAACGGCGACGCGCGCATCGACCTGGAGTGGATCGCCGAGGACGGCACCCGGGCCAAGAACCACCTGCTCGAGGCGAACCTGCGGCTGGTGGTGTCGCTGGCCAAGCGGTACACCGGCCGCGGCATGCTGTTCCTCGACCTGATCCAGGAGGGCAACCTGGGCCTGATCCGGGCGGTGGAGAAGTTCGACTACACCAAGGGCTACAAGTTCTCCACGTACGCCACCTGGTGGATCCGGCAGGCGATCACCCGGGCCATGGCCGACCAGGCCCGCACCATCCG
>JBEKGC010000090.1:0-17691 GCA_050013055.1 Streptosporangiaceae bacterium | reverse complement strand
GGTGCGGTCGCTACCTGGCGAAACTGTCGAATTCCCCTTTTCTTACGCCGCCGAGAAAAGCATGCCACTCATCCGGCGTGAACCGGAGGACCAGTCCTTCTGAGTCCCTGCTGTTACGGACGCCGACCTCGCCGCCAGGCAGGCTTGCCACCTCGACGCAATTGCCGTTGGCGTAACTCAGAGAGCTCTTAATCCAGTAAAAGCCCGAACCTGGGCGTTCATGCGGACTCCTGAGCGAAATGCTTTTCACGTCAACCCTTACTAGTCGGTGTCATTTTCCGTGTGTGCAACTGGTGAGAATTGTGAGCCAGACGGGATTCCCGCTTCCAGTCCCCGGTGTGGCCGCCGACGGCCACGCGATCGCCATCTGAGGGCAGCTCGGACTGGAACGCGAGCATGAAGTACGAAACCTTCCCCGCATCGGTCCGGAAGGAGCCCCATCCGGTCGACAGCGCGGCGACGAGCACCAGCCCGGGCCCGGGCCCGGTACCCGGTAGCCCGTCCACTGCCATCGGCAGCGAACCGGGCGTGTCGTACACGTCAATGCGCAGATGACCGCAGGCGCACCTGATGGCAAGCGTGACCGTCTTGCCCTCCCCGCAGGTGATGGCACTGGTCACCAGGTCGCTGGTGAGCAGGACCGCGATGTCGGAGTCAACCGGGATATCCCAGGCACCGATGGCCGCGCGAACCTGCCTGCGGGCCTCGGCCGCCGCGGCTGGCTCCCTGGCCAGCTGGACGCGACGCTGATGCAATTCGGTCGGACGGGTCGGTGCCATCATGTCTGTTCCGGTTCCTTGGCTGACGCGCTCGGTACTGGTGCTCGTTGCAACGCAAATGCTCATGCAACTTGCACTGCAAGACATCGGTCAACTGACGGATATTGAACGGCTGACGTACGGCCGCCACTGTCCGGAGGAGCGTTGGGCGCCGCCGAGGCCGAGTAGATGCTGCGGGAGCTCGGCCGTCTCGTCGCATGATCTCAGCCTGCGACGACCTGGCCTCTGAAGAGCTGCGTCGGGAGATCCACGGCGGGCTTGATCTGCCGGTCACCCGCTGCTAGCAGTCGTAGCTGCTGCTCCAGCCAGTGATCGGCAGACTGGAATAGAGTGAGCTCCCGGACCATCCGGGACCGAAGTTTACCTTTTTTCCTGCCCTTTGGGAAGCTGATATCCGAGCGTCCCGTAGTTATTGCCCGCGCAGGCCCAGATAAACTGATTATCGTCTGGCCCTGACCAACTGCCCTTGTAGCCAAAGCATCAGTATTCCCAGTTCCCACTATCCCAGTAAATGTGCAGGGTGAACCAGTGAGCGGTACTGCCACTGCATACAGCCCCCTCTATATCTGGGCGAACGGCGAGCCTCTGCTCAGATATGGTCTCGCCGCGCATAAATGCCGTGGCTACTGGCCGCAGTGCGTGCTGGGCTGGTGATGGCGGCCGTGGCCGTCGAGCCGGTAGGTGCCAGGATCACGAAAAACTCTAATACCAACGCCGAAGCTGAGATGACCACTTGTGACATTTCACGAAAAAGACGGAAATGTGTTTAGCGCGACCGCACATCGCCCATACGACGTCGTTTCATCATCGGTCAGGAATTCAACCGACCGGGACCGCAAGATAAGGCGGACCCTGCCCAGGCTCAGCCATAACAGCCAAACCGTTACACGTCAATGTGACCTAAGGCCATCCTCTAGCCTGGCCTGCCCGATTATGCGAAGATCGCAACGTGTAACGTTCATTCTTACGCCTGAGGAGGCCGCCGCATGCCTTGCTCCCGCTCGCGAGGCACCACGATGGTCCATCGTTGTTGTCCCCGCAACATCAATGGTCCATCGTCGTGGCGGGGCTCGGGACCGACGGCGGCTGGAAGCGGGGCGAACGTTACCCGCCGCGGCATACTAGTTACCTGACCGGACAGTCAGTCGTGATCGACGGTGACGCTCCACCGGAGTCCGACATGGCAGCTGAGCTACGCACCCCGGTGGAATTGGACACCCGGATCATACTCGACCTGGTCAACGACGAGGCGGCCGGTGATGCCGGATGACGGACCGGTCAGCGGCGCAGGCGGTGACGCTGGCCGCCCTGGAGGCTGATCCGCATCCGGTGCTCGCGCGCCTGCGGGCGGCCGCGCCGGTCAGCTGGGTCCCGGCCCTCGGCGCCTGGCTGGTCACCGGGTACGACGAAGCGGTCCAGGTCATGCGGGACGCCCGGAGGTTCACGGTCGATGATCCCCGGTTCTCCACCGCGAAAGTGGTCGGGCCGAGCATGCTCTCGCTGGACGGTGCGCGGCACGCGCACCACCGGGGACCGTTCACCCGCCCGTTCCGGTCCGATGAGATCAGGGCCCGGCTGGCTGGGTTCATCCAGGCGCAGGCCGGCCGGCTCACCGCCGCCGTCGAGCCCTGCGGTCACGCCGAGCTCCGCCGCGCGATCGCCGGGCCGCTAGCCGCCGCGGTCATGGCCGAGACCCTCGGCCTGGGCCCGGCCGATCCGGCCAGGATCCTGCGTTGGTACGACGGAATCGTGGCGGCCGTGCAGGCCGAAGCCGCGGCCGGCGAGAGCGGGCTAGCCGCCGGGTCAGCAGGACGGGCCGCGTTCGCCGATCTGGCCGGTCACCTGCACGAGGTCATCGCGGCGCGGCGGGCCTCCTCGCTGCTGGCCGAGGTGACCAGGGCCGGCCACGGCCCAGCCGGGCCCGCCAGGTCCGGTCCGCTGACTGAGGCCGAAGCGATCTCGAACGCGGCCGTGCTGATGTTCGGCGGCATCGAGACGACCGAAGGCATGATCGCCAACGGGCTGCTTCACCTTCTGTCCCACCCCTCCCAGCTTGAGCTGATCCGCTCCGATCACGAGCTGATACCAGCGGCGATTGAGGAATCGCTGCGACTCGAGCCCGCCGCGGCCGTCGTCGACCGGTACGCGACCGTGGACGCCGAGCTCGCGGGCGCCCCCATCCGGGCCGGTGACCAGGTGACCGTGTCCATCACGGCGGCCAACCGCGACCCTGCCGTCTTCGAGGCCCCGGACGCCTTCGAGGTCCGCCGGGCCAACGCGGCCAGGCACCTGGCCTTCGCCCACGGCCCGCATTTCTGCATCGGTGCGCACCTGGCCCGGCTGGAGACACAGGTGGTGATCGGCGTCCTGGTGCAGCGGCTCCCCCGGCTGCGCCTGGATCCGCGGCACCCGAGCGCGCCGCGTGGCCTCGTCTTCCGCAAACCGCCCGGCCTGTACGCACGCTGGGACTAAGGGGCCGGATCTCAGCAGGGCGGGCGCACGGCTATCGGGATACTCGCCTGCCGGGAGCTGCACTGCCTGGCGTCCTTCATCAGGGCGAACAGCAGCAGCGCCATGCCCAGGACGGAGGAGGCACCCTGCATCCCGCCGCTGAAAACGTTGAACCCGACGACCTCGATCAGGAAACCCGCCACCCCGGCGATGAGGCGCCAGCGCGGCCGCATGGTCCGGGCCAGCCGGATCATCGCGATAACCCCGAGCAGCGCCCCCGTCCGCACCAGCCTGAACCGCCGCCGGGCCAGCCGTCCGGATGGGCCGCGGTCGATCGGGACCCTGCGCGTCCTGAAGATAACGACGTGCCCCCGACGGGATCGCCTTCTCATGCCAGCCCAAGAACCATGGAAAAGATGTCCCCTCCGGTCGGTCTCGCGTACGTCAACCGTAGGCTCGTACACGACGATATTCAAACGGCCGCCGCGCTACCGCGTGATGGCGGCCGGGGCCACCGTCAGCGGCACGCTGGCCTCGGCCGTGTGGACCAGGAACGTCAGCGACTCCTGGAAGTACAGCTGCACGCGGCCGGCGTCGTGCGACAGGTAGCCGATCGACAGGTCCTGACCCAGCTGCAGCTCGAAGTCCCCGCCGCGGCCAGACACCAGGAACGCCCCGTCGATCGCCGGCGCCCAGATGATGTCCCCGTCGATGACCCGGGCCAGGTGCTCGCGGACCGGATACCCGTGATCGGAGGTCTCGCTCACCATCGTGTAGGCGCCGGCCGACAGCAGCAGCGAGAACGGACCGCCGACGCCGGCCAGCCGGAGCGCGGTCACCGCCTGGCTGACCACGTTCGGGTAGTCGCGGACCTCGGCGGGCAGCGCGAGCGCCGGGTTCGACGAGCTCGACCGCAGGCCCGTTATCCCCGCGGCCGCGTACCCCTCAAGGACCGCCCGGTCCTCGGCGAAGGCGATCTTCTTGGCCGCGTCCTTAACCGGCTGCCAGTCCGGGTCCTGCGCCCCGCGCTCGACGTCGTCCACGTCCTGCCTGCTCACCGTGAACGGGACCCGGAGCTGGACCAGGGGCTGAGACGTGCGCAGCTTCGCGATCACACCGTCCGCGGGGGCGTCGATGTCGCTCAGATGGCCGGTGTTCACGCAGGCCAGCTTGGCCCCTGCGGGTCCGGCCAGGTCAACCACCCGGCGCGCGGCGATGTTCTGCTCGAACGTGCGCCGGGCCTCGGTTTCGATGTCCGCCCAGGCGGCGTCCGAGATCGGAGCGAGTTCGCGGTGCAGGTTGTTCATGGTGAGGTGCTCCTCTTCAAGCTGCCAATGCCCAGTGAACCTGTGCCCGCCGGCGAACCGCCCGCCTGCGGCGAACCGGCAGCCGCCGGCGAACCGCCAGCCTGCGGCGAACCGCCAGCCTGCGGCGCGGCCGCGCCGGGCGGGGCGGGGATGTCGTCGAGGAAGTCCGCCGACGGCACGAAGAACAGGCAGCCGGTCACTGCCGTGGAAAAATCCAGGATGCGGTCATAGTTGCCTGGGGGGTTGCCGATAAACATGTTGACCAGCATCTGCTCGGTCACGCTCGGGCTGGCCGCGTAACCGGCGTAGTAGGTGCCGAACTCTCCGCGCCCCACCTCGCCGAACGGCATGTTGGCCCGCAGGATCTGCCGCTGCGTGCCGTCGGGATCTTCGATCGTGTTCAGGGCCACGTGCGAGTTGGCCGGCTTGACGTCGTCCGGCATCTCGATGTCGGACAGCTTGGAGCGCCCGATCGCCTTCTCCTGGTCCTCGGTGGTCAGGGCATTCCAGGCCGCCATGTCGTGCAGGTACTTCTGCACGATGAGATAACTGCCGCCGGCGAAGTCCGGATCGGCCTCGCCGACCAGCGCCGCCGTCCCGGCCGCGGCGCCGACCGGGTTCTCGGTGCCGTCGACGAAGCCGAGCAGGTCGCGCTCGTCGAAATAGCGAAATCCGTGCACCTCGTCCACCACGGTGGCCGCCCCGGCCAGCCTGGTCATGACCTGGGACACGAACTCGAAGCACAGGTCCATCCGCTCGTGCCGGACGTGGACGACCAGGTCTCCCGGCGTGGCCGGGGCATGGTGCACCGTTCCCGCGAGCTCGCGGAACGGGTGCAGTCCGGCCGGGCGCGGGCCGCTGAACAGGCGGTCCCACGCCTGCGACCCCACCCCGGCTACGCACGCCATGGGAGCACCAGAAGCGCGGAAGCCGACCGCCCGCTGCAGGCCAGCCCAGTCACTGAGCAGGTCCCTGGTCACCGCTTCCCCGCCGGGATCGATGGTCAGGACCAGGAAGATCGCAGCGGCGGTGAGCGGGGCCAGCACCGGCTGCGGTTCCGGCCGGGGCCGCGCGACCGCCGGAACTCCCGACCACTCCGTCACCACCCGGCCCTCCCTTCGGGGAACCCCAAGCTTGCCACAGGACAGACTAGCGGCCCGGGCCGGGCCCAGCCCGGGCTCACATCCAGCCGCGTTTCTTGAACAGGACAAGCAGGCCCACGACGGCCAGGATCTCGGTGCCGATCCCGATGCCGAAGAAGGCGGCCGTCGATCCGATGCGGTTCACCAGCCAGGCGAAATTCTGGCCGAAGAACCCGGTCAGGAACGACAGCGGCAAGAACACCGTGGCGATGATCGTCAGCTGTTTCATCTGGTCGTTGAGCCGGTTGGACACCATCGACATGTAGGCGTCAAGCGACCCGCTGAGCAGGTCGCGGTAGCTGTCCACCATGTCGCTGATCCGGATCAGGTGGTCGTACAGGTCACGGATGTAGCGTTCGGAATCCGCGGTCATGCCGGGAATCTCGATGACCTGGGTGAGCATCGAGGCCACCATGTCCCGCTGCGGCGTGACCAGCTTGCGCATGTCCACGAGCTGCCGCTTGAGCGCGAACAGCGAGGCCAGCTGCTCGGGCCGGGGACTGTTGAAGATCTCGTCCTGCAGGTCGTCGATGCGGTCATCGAGCGTGGCCAGGAACGGGAACATGCTGTCCACCAGCGCGTCAAGCACGCGGTACAGGGCCACCAGGCGCCGGTCCGTGGGCAGCCTGGTCAGCGCGGTGCAGGCGTGCGTGATGGCCGGCAAGGCGTCGCGGTGCACGGTGACCAGGAAATGACTGGCGTAGAAGGCGTGCACCTCCGCCATCGGCTGGTCCAGGCCGCGCGCGCCATAAGCGACCAGGGACACGAAGTCGTCGTAGTCCTCGATCTTGGGCCGCTGGCTGAACTCCTGCGCATCCTCGATCGCGAGCGGGTGAAGCTTGAACACCTCGCGTAGCAGGGCGATCGTGTCCGGGCCGGTGTCTTCCAGGTCCAGCCAGAGCAGGTCGTCCTCTTTCAGGGCCCGCTCGATGTTCGGGCGGGTGACCTCGTCCGTCAGGCAGTTCGACAGAATCAGGTGTCCTTGCACGCCCCTATCGTGCCAAAGGTGACGCCGCCCGGCGTCACTAGACTGGTTATTCATGAGCATCGAGCCGCCAGCGCCGCCGACAGAAGATCTCACCGAACCGCCCGTCGCCAAGCAGGTGGCCAGCCAGCGCACCTTCCACGGCGATACCGTCACCGACGAGTACGCCTGGCTGGCCGATAAATCCGACCCGGACACGATCGCCTACCTGACCGCGGAGAACGCCCACACCGAGGCGGCCACGGCCGGCCTGGGCTCGCTCCGGGACCAGATTTTCACCGAGATCAAGGCCCGCACGCAGGAAAGCGACCTGTCCGTGCCGGTGCGCAGGGGCGGCTGGTGGCATTACTCCCGGATGGTCGAAGGCAAGCAATACTCCGTGCACTGCCGCCGCGCGGTGGTCCCCGGCGAGGTCATCCCGCCGATGGCCGCGGACGGCCAGCCGCTGGCCGGGGAGGAGGTGCTGCTCGACGGCAACGAGCTCGCCGCCGGGCACGATTTCTTCTCCCTCGGGGCCTTCCGGACCAGCCCGGATCAGCGGTGGCTGGCCTACTCCACGGACACCAAAGGCAGCGAGCGATTCACCATCAAGATCAAGGACCTGGACACCGGTGAGACGCTGCCCGACGAGATCCCCGGCACCTACGCCGGCTGCGCCTGGTCACGGGACGCCTCCGCGTTGTTTTACGTCACCGTCGATGACGCCTGGCGGCCCTACCGGGTGTGGCGGCATCAGGTCGGCACCCCGGCCGGGCAGGACACCATGGTGTTCGAGGAGCCCGACGAGCGCTTTCACGTCTACGTCGACCTGAGCCGCAGCGAGCGTTACCTGATCATCAGGTCCGCCAGCGTGCTGACCAGCGAGGTGTGGATGTGCGACGCGGCGACGCCGGAGGCCGCGTTCTCGGTGGTCGCGCCGCGCCGTCAGGACGTGGATTACGACGTGGAAGACGCCGGGGACCGGCTGCTCGTCCTGCACAACTCCGGCGCAGAGAACTTCGAGATCGCGACCGCGCCGGTCGATGACCCCGCGGCCTGGACCCCGCTGATCCCGCACCGGGCCGACACCAGGCTGCTCGGCGTGGACGCGTTCGCGGACTTCATCGTCGTGTACTTCCGGCGGGACGGCCTGACCGGGCTGCGCGTGCTGCGCCGGGACGGGAGCGGGGAGCACGAGATCGCCTTCCCCGAGCCGGTGTACCGGGTCGGGCCGGGCGCGAACCCGGAGTACCAGGCCAGCCGGTTCCGCCTGTCGTACACCTCGCTGGTGACGCCGGGCTCGGTCTATGACTGCGAGATGGCGTCCGGGGAGCTGACCCTGCTCAAGCGGCAGCCCGTGCTGGCGTCGGCGGCCGGGGAGGACTACCGGCCGCAGGACTACGCGCAGTACCGGGAATGGGCCACGGCCGCCGACGGCACGCAGGTCCCGATCTCACTGGTCTGCCGAAGGGACACGCCGCGTGACGGCACCGCGCCGTGCCTGCTCTACGGGTACGGCAGCTACGAGCTCTCCCGGGACCCGGCCTTCTCCATCCCCGTCCTCTCGCTGCTCGACCGCGGCTTCGTGTACGCGATCGCGCATGTCAGGGGCGGCGGCGAGATGGGCCGGTCGTGGTACACCGACGGCAAGCTGCGGCATAAGAAGAACACCTTCACCGACTTCATCGCCTCCGCCCGGCACCTGGTGCAGCGCGGCTGGACCCATGCGGACCGGCTCGTCGCCCGGGGCGGCTCGGCCGGCGGGCTGCTGATGGGCGCGGTGGCCAACATGGCGCCCGAGTCCTTCGCGGGCATCGTGGCGCAGGTGCCTTTTGTCGACGCGCTGACCACGATCTTGGACCCGTCGCTGCCGCTGACCGTCACCGAATGGGAGGAGTGGGGCGACCCCCTGCACGACCCCGAGGTCTACGCGTACATGAAGTCGTACACGCCGTACGAGAACGTCACCGGCCAGGTCTACCCGCCGATCTTCGCCCTGACCGGGCTGAACGACACCCGGGTGAGCTACCACGAGCCCGCCAAGTGGATGGCCCGGCTGCGGGCGGTGGCCAAGGGCGGCCCGTTCCTGCTGAAGACCGAGATGGAGGCGGGCCACGGCGGCCGCAGCGGCCGCTACGACGCCTGGCTCGAGGAAGCCCTCGTGCTGGCGTGGGTCATCGACACCGCTAGTGGTCGAACAAGGAGCTGACCGACTCGCCGTTGTGGATGCGGTTCATGGCCTCGGCCAGCGCGGGAGCGACCGACAGGACCCGGAGCTTGTCGTGCTTGGCGGGGACGGAAACCGAGTTCGTGCAGACGATCTCGGTCACCTCGGTGGCGGCCAGCTTGTCCAGCGCGCCGTCGGCGAACAGGCCGTGCGTGCAGGCCACCGCGACCGAGCGCGCTCCCTGCTGGCGCAGCAGGTCAAGCAGCTCAAGCACGGTGGTGCCGCGGGCGATCTCGTCGTCAAGGACGATCACGTCCCGCCCGGTCACGTCGCCGATGAGGGCGTTGATCGACACCTTGGAGTCGCTGAGCCGCTCCTTCGCGCCGGCCGCGACCGGCACGCCGAGCCTGCGGGCGAAGGCCGCGGCGCTCTTGGCGTTGCCCAGGTCCGGGGAGACCACGATGGCCCGGGACAGGTCCCGGTCGCGGAAGTGGGCCGCGAGCTCGCGCAGGGCGTGCAGGTGATCGACCGGCACGGAGAAGAAGCCGTGCACCTGCGGCGAGTGCAGGGTCAGCGTGAGCACCCGGTTCACCCCCGCGGTGACCAGCAGGTCCGCGACCAGGCGGGCGCCGATGGAGATCCTCGACTCATCCTTCTTGTCCGACCGGGCGTAGGCGTAGTGCGGCATCACCGCGGTCACCCGGGCCGCGGACGCGCCCCGGGCCGCGTCCGCCATCAGCAGCAATTCGACCAGGTGCTCCTGCACCGGCGGTGCCAGCGGCTGGATCAGGAACACGTCCCGCTCGCGGCAGTTGGACTGCAGCTGCACGCCGAGGCAGTCGTTCGCGAACCGCTGCAGCCGCACCGGCCGCTGCGGAACGGACAAGAACGCGCAGATCTCGGCGGTGAGCTCGGGGTGAGCGCTGCCACCGAATACCGCGATCTCACGCACTCGCGGCTTCCTTCTGCGGCTGGTCACGTTCCGACCCCGCCTCGCGCGGCCCGGCCTTCATGGGCGGCAGGCCCAGGCGGCGGCGGATGTCCTGCTGGACGGCGTCGGCGGCGGGCCGCGCGTCCACGCTGACGACATACTCCTTGCCCCGGAACAGGTCAAGCGCCGGGCCGGTGTGCTCGCGATAGTCCTTCAGCCGCTGTACCAGCGCTTCCTCGGTGTCATCTTCCCTGCTGACCAGTTCTCCCCCGCACACGTCACACTGCCCGGGCACCTTCGGGCTGTCCGCGAGCAGGTTGTAGTCCACCCCGCAGTTGGCGCACATCCTGCGGTTGAGCACCCGGCGGCGGACCTCGGAATCCGGCAGGTCAAGCTCGATCACGCCGTCGATGTCATAGCTTTCCAGGAAGAACTCGGCCTGCGGCCGGTTCCGCGGGAACCCGTCGATGATGAAGCCGTAGTTCCAGTCGTGCTGGGCCAGCCGGTCCCTGACCACGGACTCCACGGCGTCGTCGCCGACCAGCTCGCCCGCCGCCATGACCCGCCGGACCTGGGCGCCCAGCTTGGTGTGGTTCTGCACGTTCCAGCGGAAGATGTCACCGACGCTGATATGGACCAGATCCAGGTCGGCCGCGAGCAGCTGGCTTTGCGTGCCCTTGCCGCTGCCCTGCACCCCCATGATCACGTACTTGCGCATGCCATCAGCCTGGCATACGCAGGGAGGTGTCGGTGCCTCCCGGGCCGGGATCGGGCGCGCTCTGGGCGGTCTCGGGCGCCCGGGGCTCGCGGTGCGCGGGGCGCTTCGGCATGCCCGCGGCCTCGGTCGGCCCGGACCGCGCCCGCGGTCCCGACCAAACCGCGGGCGGCAGGTCCAGGTGAGCGGCGATGCCGTAGGCGGCGGCCTCGTAGTTCACCCGCCAGCCGCGGAAATGCGCCCAGGCCTCCTCCGGCGGCCGCTCGAACGTCCAGCCCGCCTCGGTCAGGTGCCGTACCCCCTGGTCGAAATCCTCTCGGGTCAGCACCAGCGGATCATCCGGGTGGGGATCGTCGTTGACCGCGATGCCCACGGTGGCCGCGATCGAGCGCATGGTGATATATCCCACTCGCAGGAACGGCCTGATCTCCGCGGGGGCCGAGTCCGGGTTCAGCGCCAGGTGCAGCGCGGCGGCGTCCAGGACGGCCAGCAGGGCCAGCGGCCAGGCCTGCTCGGGGTAGCGGGACCTGAAGTAGATCAGCGTCCGGTACGTGGTGTGGCTTTCCGAGATGTCGGCCGACCATTCGGTCCACCGTTCGTACAGCCGGGGCAGGTAGGAGGTGTTCCTGATCAGCTGCTGGCGGGCCAGCAGCTCGGGCCCCCACGGGGGCTGGCCGGACAGCGCCTCCAGCATGATCACCAGGGTCTCGCGCCGGTTGTACGCCGCGTACAGCGTCGGCATGTAGCCGATCATCAGCGCGATCACGCCGAGCCCGCTGATGGCGGCCGCGAAGACGATCCCGTAGGGCGCCGCCCCCGCCGGATCCGCGAAACCCAGCGTGAACAGCGACGATCCGGACAGCCGCAGGGCGAAGTCCATGCTGTGGTGGGCGAACGGCAGCAGCAACAGCGTGTAGGCCACGTACAGGCAGATAATCCAGCAGACCAGCAGAGTGAAAAGGAACGTCGGGGCGGTGCTGGCCAGGATCCGCTCGCGCCGGGGCACCTCGTCGATCCTGGCCGTCACCACGCGGTAGATGCCGCGCACGCTCCGCGAGACCGCGGTGCCGATGACCGAGCTCAGGTTGCGCGGGATCAGCAGGGTCTTGATGACGCTGGAGCCGGTGAGCAGCAGCACGCCGAGACCGATCACGAACCCGAGCCACGCCAAGGCCTGCATCCGGCCGTCCTCTCCCGCCGCGATTCCTCCGGCTTGCAGGTTAAGGCAGACGCAGCCCGAGCATGCGCTCCGCGCTAGTCTCAAGGCATGGAAAACGCTGCCCCGGTCGAGGGCACCGCCCCGGCCGAGGCCGCCGAGGCCGCCGTGCCCGGTGGCGGCTGGCGGTTCCTCATCCAGCCGCGGTGGCTGGGATGGCACGCGCTCATGGTGGTCTCGTTCTGGGGGATGCTGTGGCTCGGCGACTGGCAGTTCCACCGCGCCCTGGCGGGAAACGCTCTGAGCTGGGCGTACACGTTCGAGTGGCCGTTGTTCGCCGGTTTCGCCGTGGTGTTCTGGATCAAGACGATCAGGGATGAGTTCCGGATCAAGCGCGGCGAGGTCCCCGGCGGAAGCTACGGTGAGCCCGAGGATCTTCCCTTCGGCGTCCGGGCGGTACAGTCCGAGGGCCCGAACGACGACGAGGACTCCGAGCTCAGCGCCTATAACGCCTACCTGGCGCGGCTCAACGCCGAGGTCAAGCAACGCCGGTGGCACGGGCTGCGGTAAGCCGTCCGCGGAACGATCGGGAGATGACAGTCGTGAAAGCAGCGGTGCTCCGGTACCGGGTGATGGCGTACGTGACCGGCGTGGTGCTGGTGGTGCTGTGTTTCGTCGGCATCCCGCTGCAGGTGGCGGGTCATCCGGCCGTAGCCAACAACGTCGGCGTGGTGCACGGGATCTTGTACATCATCTACCTCGTGTTCGCCTGGATCTTGTCCAGGAAGCTCCAGCTGGCGAACAAGCCGACCGTGATCATGCTGCTGGCCGGCACCGTCCCGATCATGACGTTTATCGTCGAGCGCTGGGTCACCCGCCGGTTCATCGACCCCGCGCTGGCCGGCCGGACCCAGGCGGCCGAGCCGGTGCGACCCTGAGCCGTTGAGCGAGCACTACTTCTCGGCTCAGCCGCAGGCCCCGCATCGGCCCGGCCGGATCCGGGTCATCTTGCCTGACGTGTACCTGGAGCTGGCCACGGACGCCGGGGTATTCTCGCCCAGCCGGCTAGACCCGGGGACCCGTCTGCTGCTTGACCAGGCCCCGCCCCCGCCGGCCGCCGGCCACCTGCTCGACCTGGGCTGCGGCTACGGCCCGATCGCCTGCGTGCTGGCGGCCAGGTCGCCGGGGGCCACGGTATGGGCGTCCGACGTCAACGAGCGCGCGCTCGAGCTGTGCGCGCGCAACGCCGCCACGGCCGGCCTGGCCAACGTGCGCTGTGTCGCCCCCGCCGATCCGGCCGTCCCGCCGCGGCTGGCGGGGATCTGGTCCAACCCGCCGGTCCGCGTGGGCAAGCAGGCTCTGCACGAGCTGCTCGGCGGCTGGCTGGACCGCCTGGCGCCCGGCGGCCAGGCGTACCTGGTGGCCGGGCGCAACCTCGGCGCGGACTCGCTGCACCGCTGGCTGGCCGGGCAGGGCTGGCCGGTGACGCGGCTGGCCGCCCAGGCCGGTTACCGTCTGCTCCAGGTCGGTTATCGGGCCGAACGAACCGTGGTGACCCCGCCATGACCTCGCCCCAGCCCGGCGGGGCTGACCCCAGGAGCCCCAGGAGCAGCCCGCGCCAGCTGCGGCCCACCGAGGTCAAGCGCCTGAACCGCGAGTGGCGGCGGGCCAGCGAGACCCGGCTGGCTCTGCTGCTCGATTCGGTGAGCCAGCCGTTCAACGTGGGCTCCATCGTCCGTTCGGCCGCCGCGTTCGGCGCCAGTCAGCTGTGGCTGTGCGGCAGCACGCCACCGCTCGGTCACCCGGGCGTGGGCAAGACCGCGCTCGGCACCCAGCGGCTCGTCCCGGCCACCCAGGAGCCGAACCCGGTCGCCGCGGCCAAGGCGGCGTCGGCCCTGGGCCTGCGGGTGGTCGCGGTCGAGCTGGCCGAGGGGGCCGTGCCGCTGCACGAGGCGCCGCTGGACGGCGATGTCTGCCTCGTGCTCGGCCACGAGGATCACGGCTGCACCGCGGCGCTGCTGGCGGTGGCCGACGCGATCACCTACATCCCGCAGCCAGGCCGGGTCGGATCGCTGAACGTGGCGGTGGCCGCGGCGGTCGCGATGGCCGAGGTCCGCCGCCGGAGCTGGGCATCGTGACGGCTGCCCGACCGACAGGCACCGTTCACCATGCATACCAGCTCAACGTGCATACTTGCGATCGTGATCGTACCGTTCCTTGATTACCCGCGTCCCCTCGCCTTCGCGCACCGGGGCGGGGCGGCGCATGCCCCGGAGAACACCTGGGCCGCGTTCGAGCACGCGGTCAAGCTTGGCTATGCCTACCTGGAGACCGACGTCCGCGCGACCAGGGACGGCAGGCTCGTGGCGTTCCATGACCGGACGCTTGACCGGGTGACGGACGCTTCTGGCCCGGTCGGCGCGCGGTCCTACGCCGAGATCGCCGGGTTGCGGATCGCGGGCTCGGAGCCGATACCGCTCATCGAGGACCTGCTCGGCGCATGGCCGGATCTGCGGTTCAACATCGACCTCAAGGACGAGCCCGGGATTGCCTTGCTGCCGGGCGTGCTGCGCAGGACCGGAGCGTGGGACCGGGTCTGCGTGACCTCGTTCTCCGGTAGCCGGCTCCGGGCCGCCCGCGGGCTGTTCGACCGGCCGGTGTGCATGAACGCCTCGCCGGCCGCGATCGCCGCGGTCCGGTGCACGATCGGCACCGCCTCAGGCCGGGGACGGCTGCTGGCCGGCCGGCTGTCGCGATCGGACGCGTGCTGCGCCCAGGTTCCCGGCCGGGTGGCCACCGGGTCGTTCGTCCGCAGCGCGCACGCGCTCGGCCTCGACGTGCACGTATGGACCATCAATGACCGGGCCGAGATGACCAGGTTCCTGGAACTTGGCGCCGACGGGGTCATGACGGATGACATCGAGACACTCCGCGACGTGCTCATCGAGCGGGGTCAGTGGCACCCCAGAGGCGGTTAACGGGAGTCCTCAGACCCGATAGCCGCGATCTTCTTGCGGAAACACGATTGGGTAACGCTCCGGGGGGGAATCTTGTCCGGGTACTCAGCGTTGATAAGTAATACCGCTGACCGCCTGGGAGGCAGCAAGCATGGCCGAACGCGCACTTCGCGGCACCCGGCTCGGTGCGACGAGCTACGAGAATGACCGTAACACCGACCTCGCACCCCGTCAGGACGTCGCCTTCGACTGCCCGAACGGGCACCATTTTAGCGTGCCTTTCGCAGCTGAGGCGGAACTTCCCGCTACCTGGGAGTGTCGTGTCTGCGGGGCGATCGCGATCGCTGCCACCGGGGAGTCTCCTTCCCCGAAAAAGGCGAAGCCACCACGCAGCCACTGGGACATGCTGATGGAGCGGCGGACCGTCGAAGATCTTGAGGCGGTGCTCGCCGAGCGCCTGCAGGTGATCAGGGAGCGCCGCGGCACCGACCGGGGTGAGGACCTCGGCACCAATCGCACCCACCGCAGGAGCGCCTAGCTGCCCGTAGCTACCTGCCGTTGCGGAGGTTCTTGGCTTCTACGTGCGAGCTGAGCTGGCGTAGCCGGCTCGCGGTGCCCCACTGGGCGACGCGCCAGAAAGCCTCGAGCATGATGCTCCTGCTCATCTTGGAAGCACCGTGCTCCCGTTCCACGAACGTGATCGGTATTTCGACGATCCGCAGGCCCGCCCTGGCCACCCTGATGGTCAGGTCGATCTGGAAGCAGTAGCCTGTCGATTCGACCTGGTCCAGGCTGATCTTCGCCAGGGTGGAGGCCCGGTAGGCGCGGAACCCCGCCGTCGCGTCCCGGACGCCCAGCCCGAGCATGAGCCGGGTGTAGACGTTGGCCCCTCGGGACAGCAGCTCGCGCGATTTCGGCCAGTTGACCACCTTGCCGCCGCGCGTCCACCGGGACCCGATGGACAGGTCCGCATGCGCCAGCGCGTCGACCAGGCCGGGCAGGTGCTCGGGCTGGTGCGAGCCGTCCGCATCCATTTCCACGATCACGTCGTAACCGCGCTCGAGCGCCCAGCTGAAGGCGGCGATGTACGCCTTGCCGAGTCCCGCCTTCTCGGTCCGGTGCATGACCTGCACATGCGAGTCGGCCTCGGCCAGCTTGTCCGCGATATCACCGGTGCCGTCCGGGCTGTTGTCGTCCACGACCAGCAGGTCTGCCGCTGGCAGCGCCGCCCTGACCCGGCCCGCGATGGACTCCAGGTTCTGCCGCTCGTTGTAGGTCGGCATGACGATGACGACCCGGTCAGCGGGTGGATTTGGCTGTGTCACAACCCCTGCCTATCGATGCGTGTGGCTAACAGGCGGTGCTAGTCACGAAGGAAGCTAGTCACGGACGGTGCAGGCCATGATATCCCCGCGCACACCGGCCCCCGACTGAGCTGGCATGAGCGGCCTCACACCCGGCGTATCTTCAGCGGAAACGAACGTGCCCCCAGATTCGTGCCAGGAGCGTGGCGGCAAAGGAAAAGGACCCGGGCAGCGCCTTCGGACCGGAGTCCATCCCGTTGGCAACGGGCTTGGTCTCCGTTGTCTACTGGGCGCCCGGGTCCTTTCCAGGCCCAACCCCCCGTCCAGCCGGTGAACACCGCCTGAGCCCGCTTCGGCGCCACGCCCTGCCCGCGAGGGCAGCTGGATGCTCGCGCCCTCCGGCATGACGTCGCCCGGTCCTGACGAGCCTGCCGGTCCGGCTAGCGAGCCCTGGTGCTGGACTGAGCAGCAACTTACCGCTGATCCCGGCAATGTCAACCGGGGCGTCTCGTCGGGTTAATTTTGCCCAGAGGGTCTATACCTTTGGCCCGGCGAGGGGAAAAATAAGCAGCAGCGGCCCTCTTGCGCACCGCGTTTTCGGGGTATGGATCACCCCACTTAGCGTCACATGACGTTCTCGTCACAGTCTCGGCGGCCGACGCCGCAACTCCCCGGAGGTGATCGAATGGATGGCAGCGCCGACCGGTTCCTGGACCTCATGCACCAGCTTGAGGACTTCACCCACACCGTGTCGCCTGAGCAGGCGCACGCAGAGTTCGACCAGACCACGCTCCAGCTGTTCTGGATGCGGTGGCCACAGCTGTCGGCCTGGTCCGGTTCGCTGTGGCGGCTGCTGTCAGAGGAGCTGGCCGGCCCGTCGGCTCCGCATGGCGAGTCGGAGCTTTTCGAAATCGGCGAAAGTGGCTGAGGTCAGCCGCCGGGCTTTCACGGTCGGAGAGCTCGTGCACGCCCGGACGGTGACCACAGGCCCGGACAGCCCGGTGGCCGAGGCCGCCGCCGCCATGGTGCGGGAGAAGGTGGGGTCGGCCCTGGTCATGCAGGGACCTTTCCTGGCCGGCATCATCACCGAGCGCGACGTGCTCAAGGCCGCGGCATCAGGGGCGGACCTGACCTCCATCCCGGTGACCGCCTGGATGACCAAGGACCCGCAGGCGGCGAGCCCGGATACCCCGGCCGAGGACGCCGCCACCTGCCCGTCATGCAGGGGCGGCAGGTCTGCGGCGTCGTCAGCCTCCGGGACCTGTTCGCCGCCCGGATCAGCCGCCGGCCCCAGCAGCGCGATGCCCCGGGTTAGCCTCCGCCGCGGCGGCCCGGTCGATAGAACGGGGCGATCCAGGCAGCGCAGCCCCGGCCTCAAGCGGTGATGCGCGAAGAACTCATGACTGTTGACGGTCCAGTACTGGCCGGGATTTCTGTGATCCGGGCTTCGTGGTGGATCGGGTGCATGGGGATGCACCAAATACTCTATGGAGCCCGGATCCACCACTTTCTTCCCGAGGACCGCCGCCGCCCGCAGTCGCGGACGCTTTCTGCGCCTCCCGGCTCGACCGTGACTGGGCCCCGACGTTCGGCACCCTGCCGGCCGGCGCGGACGTCACCGGGATCATCGAGTACGCCCGGCTGCGGACCAGCTGACGCGGGCCAGAAGATGTGCGCGTACCCGGCGCAGTGATTCAGGAGCGGGCGAGGCTGGCCGGCAGGCTCACGCCGGTCAGGCGCTCGGCCTCGGTCCACAGCCGGGCGGCGGTGGCGGCGTCGCGGGCCCGGCGCGGCGGCTGGACGGTGGTGGTCGGCCCG
>JBEKGC010000089.1:0-17232 GCA_050013055.1 Streptosporangiaceae bacterium | reverse complement strand
CTCGGCGTCAGCATCCTGTCCGCTGAGCAGGAACACGTCGGCCGGCAATTGGCGACACGCCGCGAACGGCGATTCGACGGGCTGGACTGGCGGGTCACCGAGCACGGCGCCGTCCTGCTCGACGGCGCCAGCGGCTGGATCGAAGCCAGCATCGCCCAGCAGGTCGAGGCCGGTGATCATCACATCATCGTCCTGGCCGTCCATGACCTGGACGCTGACCACGACCTGCGGCCGCTGGTCTTCCACGGCGGCGAATATAAGCACTTGCCGCGACTGGCACCGCAACACGCGACCGCGGCTACCGCGCCCCGTCCTTAGCCCGTTTCCTCGGCGTCGAGGCCGAGGGCTGCGGCCCCGAGTCGCTGGCCGACGACTTCAGCCGGTTCAGGTTCCTGCTGGGCGCCACCGATGGCGAGGGCGTCTTCACCCCCGATGGGCCATGAACCGGCAGCGGGAAGGCCAGCGCCCGGAGCCTCCTGATGCAAGGCTCCCTGCAAGCCCGCGGTTGCCCTAAAGTGCCCCCACCCGGTTTCCGGCGCCCCAGAAAAGCGGGCCGGCCGTCGGCGTGACCGTGATGTCCCAGCCGAGCCCGCGAAGCCGCCTTTCGAGGTCCGCTGGCTCATACGGAACTTTCACGATCCGGAAGGCCGCCCCGTCGGGGGTGCGCCGCTGGATGGTGGAAGACGCCGGGCCCTCGATGAGCTCCTCTGGCGTTCGGTAGCGGTCATCGGCGAAGAACACGCGGCCCTGCGGCGCGAGGGCGGAGGCTACCAGGGCCCAGAAGGACTCGAATCGCCCGGCTGGCACGTGCGACAGCCAGAACCCCATGAAGACGACGTCATACCGGCGGTCAGGCTCCCAGGTGAACAGGTCGGCCGCGACGAATCTCACCGGGGCGCCGTCAGGGACGCGGCTCGCCGCGACCGCGAGCATTTCCGGTGACGCATCGACGGCGGTAACGTCGCTGGCGTGGCGGAGCAACTGGGGCGTCCAGGTGCCGGGACCGCAGGCCAGGTCGAGGACGCTGCCCGCCGGCCGGAACGCGTCGAGCGCGTCAGTCAGCTCGGCGCCGCCGGGAAGATCGGGGACCTGGTCAAGGTAGTCCGGGGCGAGAACACTGTAATAGGCGCGCTGTTCGGCTAGGAGCTGGTCCTGAACTGATCCGGTGTTCATAGCTTCACTATGTGACTTGCCCCAAGGACAAGGTCAACCCTCAGAAAAAGTGTCTAGAACTTCAACACGGTGACTTGGCAGGGAACACGAACACGCGGGCCTCCCGCACCTGATCGGCTCGGCCCGCGAACGCCGCACTCGACGGATGATCGTTTTACGAGCTGTGCGCGCCGAACGGTCTGCCGCTTTGCGGACCGTCCGGGTTAGCATCGGGCAGCCCCGTCCCGGACAGGGTGAGCTGGCACTGGCCGGTACCGGCCGACATGTAGCCAGCGAGCCCGTCTCCGCTACGTCGCCACGCCTTCACGGTGCCTGTCGAGCCTTCACCCACCCCCACGGCACGTTCGCTTGCCATTCTGACGGCGGTGCTGGCGTCCTCTCCGGCGATGCTGGTGGCAACGGCGCGGCGCTGTCCGCGTGCGTGCGGCTGGGTGCTGCTTACTTGTCCTGTGCCTACGGACGGGGGAAGGTGACGGTGATGTCGAGGCCGCCGCCGGGACGGGCGGTAGCTGCCAGTTCCGCGCCGTGTGCGTCCGCGACGGCGCGGACGATGGCCAGGCCGAGGCCGTGCCCCTCCCTTCGGCGGGTTCGGGAGGTGCCGAGCCGACGGAACGGCTCGAACAGCAGGTCCACCTGGTCTGGAGGTACCTCGGGGCCGCTGTTGCGCACGGAGACCAGGGCCTGCCCGTCGGCGGTCGCCGTCGTGACCTGAACCCAGCCGCCGGGCACGTTGTACCGCAGCGCGTTGTCCACCAGGTTCGCGATCAGGCTCTCCGCCAGCGCCGGGTCACCGGTGACCGGCGCGGTCTCCAGCCGTGCGTCCAGCCGGACCTGGTGGTGTCCGGCCGTCTCCGCGCGGTCCCGTACGACGGCCGCGGCGATGCCGCCGAGGTCGGCGGCTTCGCGCCGCTCCAGGCCGCGTTCGCTGCTGGCCAGGGTCAGCAGCGCGTCGATCAGCCGCTGCTGCTGGTCGCCGAGCCGTAGCACCTTCTCGCAGGCGGACCGCAGCGTGCCGGCGCTGGCCTTTGGGTCGGCCAGGGCCACCTGCAGCACGGCGCGCTCGGCGGTAAGCGGCGTCCGCAGCTCGTGGGAGGCGTTGGCGACGAAGTGCCGCTGCGACGCGAACGCCGCCTCCAGCCGCGCGAACAGGTCGTTGAGCGTCCGGCCGAGGCGGGCGAACTCGTCGTCGTGTTTGCCCGGCCGCAGCCGCCGGCTCAGGTTGCTATCCGAGATGTCCATGGCGGTCGCAGTGATTGCCCGCAGCGGGCGGAGCAGCCGGCCCGCGGTCAGCCAGCCGAACGCGACCGACAGCACGGCCGTCACCGCGATCACCGTCGGCCCGGTGCCGGAGCTGAAGATCTCGCGGTAGAGGTTCGCGGCCGGATGCGTGACGGCCGGCAGGCCGCTGGAGCCGACCTGCTGCACCGACTTGACCGCCAGCAGCGGGACTGAAAGCAAGATCGCGACCGTGACGAAGAACAGCGCCGCGTGCACCAGGGTTAGCCGCATCCGCAGCGTCATGGCCGGCATCATGCCGCCCCGATCTGGTAACCGCCGCCGGGCACGGTGCGGATTACCGACGGGTCGCCGAGCTTGCCCCGCAGCCGCCTGATGGTCGTCTTGACCGTCGTGGTGAACGGGTCGGCCATCTCATCCCAGGCCCGTTCGAGCAGTTCCTCCGCCGAGACGGCCCGACCGCCCGCCGCGAGCAGGCACTCCAGCACGGCGAACTCCTTGGGACTCAGCTCCAGCCGCCGCCCGGCCCGGTGCGCCACCCGCCGCGCGGGGTCGAGGACCACGTCACCGTCGGACAGCACCGGCGGCGTGGCCGGCGCCGAGCGGCGGCCAAGCGCGCGGACCCGGGCTACCAGCTCGGCGAAATCGAACGGCTTGGGCAGGTAGTCGTCAGCCCCCAGGCCGAGGCCCTCCACCCGGTCCCTGACCGTGCTCGCCGCGGTCAGCATCAGCACCCGGCTGCCGGTGCCCGCCGCGACCACCCGGCGGCACACCTCGTCACCGTTGACGCCGGGCAGGTCCCGGTCAAGCACGATCACGTCGTAGCGGTTGACCGTCAGGTGCTCGACCGCGTCGTCGCCGTCCAGGACGACGTCGACCGCCATCCCCTCCCGGCGCAGCCCGTCCGCCACCGCCTCGGCCAGTACCTCGAAATCCTCCGCGACCAAGATCCTCATGCCTCCACCATGCCAGGCCGGCGGTGTCAGCCGGGTGTCTGCGACGGGCACCGTACTGTCACCGGCGGGCGCGTAGAACGACGGCATGAACACTGCGGCTATCGAAGTCGCCGGGCTGCGCAAGCGGTTCGGCGCGACAACGGCGCTTGACGGCATGTCGTTCACCGTGCGGCCCGGCCGGGTCACCGGCTTCGCCGGGCCGAACGGCGCGGGAAAGTCCACCGCGATGCGGGTCATTGTGGGGCTCGCCGCGCCCGACGCGGGTACCGCGCTGGTCGGCGGCCGGCCCTACCAGTCGCTGCGCCGCCCGCTCACCCACGTCGGCGCGTTGCTGGACGCCGCCGCGCTGCAGCCTGGCCGGTCGGCACGCAATCACTTGCTGTGGCTGGCCCACTCTCAGGGCCTGACGGCCAGCCGTGTGGACGAGGTCGTCGCACAGTCCGGCATCCAGGGCGCCATCCGGCGGAAGGCGGGCGGCTACTCACTCGGCATGCGGCAGCGGCTGGGTATCGCCGCGGCGCTGCTGGGCGACCCGCCGGTGCTCATGCTTGATGAGCCGTTCAACGGCTTGGATCCCGAGGGAATCGTGTGGTTGCGCGGGTTCCTGCGGTCGCTGGCCGCAGAAGGCCGGGCGTTGCTGGTCTCCAGCCACCTGATGAGCGAACTGCAGGACACCGCCGATCACCTGGTCGTGATCGGCCGCGGCCGGGTGATCGCGGACGCCAGCGTCGCGGAGCTGACCGCAGACGCGTCCGGCGGCCGGGTATCGGTGCGCACCGCCATGCCCGGCCGGGCGGTGGAGGTGATCTGCGCGGCGGGGGCCGAGGCCGCCGCGACCGGTCCTGGCACGCTCGTCGTCGCTGGGGCCGGCGCCGAGCAGGTGGCGATGCTGCTGGCGCGAAACGCCGTGCCGTTCTCGGAGTTGTCCGCGCACCGGGCGACGCTGGAGGAGGCGTACCTGGAGCTGACCAGGGACGCGGTCGAGTTCCGGGCCGCCGCGCCGGGCGGGGAGACGCGATGACCGCCGATCCGTACCAGTCGCGCCTGCGGGAAGGACCCTACGGCTTCGCGGACCTGGTGCACGCGGAGTGGACCAAGTTCCGGACCGTGCGCGGCTGGGTCATCGCCGTGGCGGTCGCGGCGCTGGCGATCGTGGCTTTCGCGCTGGCACCGGGTCAGCAGGGTTCGTGCAACACCGTCGGCTGCACCGTGCCGACGGGGCCGGGCGGGGAGGAGGTGTCCGACGGCTTCTACTTCGTGCACCAGCCGCTGACCGGAAACGGCAGCATCGCGGTCCGGGTCACCTCCCTCACCGGCCAGATCCCCGACCTCGCGGGCGCGGGTATGCGGACAGGGCTCGTCCCGTGGGCTAAGACCGGAATCATCATCAAGGCGGGCAGCACCCCGGGATCGGCGTACGCGGCGATGATGGTCACCGGCAGCCACGGGGTGCGGATGCAGTACGACTTCACCCACGACGAACCCGGTCGTGCCGGCGCCGTCTCCGCGGCCTCCCCGCGATGGCTGCGGCTGACGCGCTCCGGCGACACGATTACTGGCTACGACTCGGTCGACGGCACGCACTGGGCCAAGGTCGGTACCGCCACCCTGGCCGGGCTGCCGCCTGCCGCTCAGGTCGGCCTGTTCACCACCTCACCTCAGTACCTGCAGACCTCGCTCGGCGAGGCGAGCGTCAGCGGCGGCCCGAGCGTGGCCACCGGCGTCTTCGACCACGTCAGCCTGACCTGGCCCAGCGGCTCGTGGGTCGGCGACAACCTGGGCGGAGGCGGCGGGCCGGGCAGCACCGTAGGCTTCAGCCAGGCCGCGGGCGCGTTCACCATCACCGGCAGCGGTGACATCGCCCCGGTCGTGTCCGGCGGCGGGGGCGTCGGCGTCACGGTCGCGCAGACTCTGGCGGGCACGTTCGCCGGGCTCATCGTCCTGGCTGTCGTGGGGGCGGTGTTCATGACCGCCGAGTACAGGCGGCGCCTGATCTTCTTCACGCTCGCCGCGGCCGGCCGGCGCGGCCGGGTGCTGGCCGCCAAGGCCGTCGTGGTCGGCGCGGTCACCTTCGCGGCCGGGCTGGCCGGAGCCGCCATCGCGGTGGTGGTCGGCCAGCGGGTCCTGCGCGGCAACGGCGCCTACGTGTACCCGGCGAGCGCGCTGACCCAGGTGCGGGTGATCGCCGGCACCGCGGCGGTGCTTGCGGTTGCTGCCGTCCTCGCGCTCGCCATCGGGACGATACTGCGGCGCGGCGCCGGGGCGGTCGCCGTGGCCGTCACGGTGATCGTCTTGCCCTACCTGTTCACGGTGGCCGCGCCCATCCTGCCGGCCGGCCCGGCCGGCTGGCTGCTGCGGGTCACTCCGGCCGCGGCGTTCGCCGTCCAGCAGACTCTCGTGCAGTACCCCCAGGTCAACAACACCTATACCGCCGCCTACGGCTACTATCCGCTGCCGCCCTGGGCAGGCTTGGCCGTGTTGTGCGCGTGGGCCGCGCTTGCCCTGGGCCTGGCTGCCTTCCTGCTGCGACGGAGAGACGCATGAGGCGCGCACCAGCGCCAGGCACGCGACGAGCGGACCCGCAGTATGCGTACGCGGGGCACGCGCTGCACGCGGAATGGACGAAGACACGCACCGCGGGCGGCGCCTTCTGGCTGCTGCTCGCCGTCATCGCCGCCACCGTCGCGGTCGGCGCTGCGGTGGCCATGGCGACGCGGTGCCCGGCCGCGCCGGCGGCGGTCGTGGACCGGCTTGCGGATCGCCTGGGCGTGGATCCGGCGGCGCTGTCGCTGTACGGGCAGCGCGCAGACCCGTTCGGATCATCTAGGGAAGATCGACTGCGATCCTGGAGGTGAGGCTGGCTGGTGACGCCGCTGCAGGCACGGTGGTCTCGTGTCCTGTCACCCGTCTGCTTGGTCTCGCTGGTCTCATTTTCCCTCGGTGATCTTGGCCGCGACGTCTACGGCGATCTCGATGGCTCGTGCCGCGAGTGGCGAGTGGGTGCGTCCCTTCTCCCAGAGCAGGAAGATCTCGCGTGGCGGGAGCGGCGGCTGCAGCCGGTGGACGGAGAGCGTCGTGTCGGCGCGGGTGTCGGGGCTGAGGATGGCGAGCCGCGGCAGCAGCGCTGTCCCCATTCCGGCTCGCACCATCGACAGCACGGCTTCGTTGCCCACCGTGCGGAACACGATGTGCGGCCGGACGCTCGCGTGTGCCAGCGCCTGCTCCATCCGGACCTGATCGCAGACCAGCGGGTACGCCACCATCGGCGTGCTGTCGAGCTGGGCCGGGCGGACCGGGCCGTCGGGGAAAGTGCCGGGCCTGGCCACCAGCAGGTACGGGTCGTCGAGCAGCTTGAGGTGCTCGACGTCGCCGTCGACGCGGCCGTCGAAGAACGTCAGGTCGAGCTTGCTGGGCTGCGGCTGGTCGGTCTCCTCCTCGAACAGCCTGATGTCGCAGCCGGGGTGCTCGTCCCGCAGCGCCTGCACCACCGGCGGCAAGATGACGTTGGACACGCTCTGGAAGGTGCCGATGTCCACCCGCCCATCCCCGGCCTTGAACCGGTCCACCGCGGTTGCCATCGCGATGGCCTTCGCCAGCAGGTCGCGCCCGTGTGCCAGTATTACCGCGCCGAGCGGGGTGATCCGCACGGGCTTGGGCCCGCCCGGCCGGTCGAATACCGCCCCGCCGACGGCTTTCTCCAGCGCGGCGATCTGCTGGCTCACCGTCGACTGGGTGTAGCCAAGCCGGGCTGCGGCCCGGCCGAACGAGCCCTCATCGGCGATGGCGGCCATGGCGGCGAGATGCCGCAGCTCGACGTCGGACACGGCTCCCAGACTAGCCGAAGAGCATCGCGTTTTACGGTTGAGCTGATCGGAATTTATCGCTTTTCGTGATGCTTCCTGCGGCCTAGCGTGGCTTGCATGACCGAGCACCCGTCCGCAGTAAAGCAGATTCCCGGCGCCAGCTGTTCCGGGCGGCCAGCCATGACCCAGCTGCGCTCGGCGCTGTGGCTGCCGATCTTCGATGATCTCGCGGACCCTGCGGTGGTCGTACCGCTGGCCGCTGAGGCAGAGCTGGCCGGCTGGCACGGGTTCTTCGTCTGGGACCACCTGAGCTGGCGGGCGCCCGTCCGGCAGGTGGCCGACCCGTGGATCATCCTGGCGGCGGTCGCCGCCGCTACCGAACGCCTGCGGCTGGGCCCGATGGTCGTGCCTCTTGCCCGCCGCCGTCCGGCTAAGGTCGCCCGGGAAACCGCGACGCTGGACGTGCTCAGCGGTGGCCGTCTCACCCTCGGCGCCGGCCTTGGCAGCGACCGCTTCGGCGGCGAGCTATCTGCGACCGGCGAGCAGCTCGATGACCGGCAGCGGGGCCAGATGCTCGATGAGGCACTGGAGATCCTCACTGCTGCCTGGTCCGGCCAGCCCGTGCACCACCGCGGCGAGCATTACACCGTCGACGGCATCCAGTTCCTCCCCCGGCCGGCCCAGCAGCCCACAGTGCCGGTGTGGGTCGCGGGGTTCCCGGGAAATTCCAGGCCGCTGCGCCGGGCCGCCCGGTACGACGGCTTCTTCCCGGTCAACCTCAAGCACCCCGACCAGCTCTCCGAGATCACCGCCGCCATTGCGGGCCTCCGCGAGCACGCAACCGCGCCGTATGACATCGCCATCTCCCTCCCGCCCGGCACCGACCCAGCGCCTTATGCCAAGGCAGGCGCCACCTGGTGGCTGACCGAATTCGATCCCGAAGCAGTGTCGCTGGACCAGGTGCGCGGCGTGCTCCGCGCCGGCCCGGCCCATCGGTCCCCCACCGCCCCTGCGACCGCAACCAGAACCCGCCACCCATGCCGAGACAGTCAGCACCGCGCCGCCTAGACAGGCGGCGCGGGAACCTACCAGACCCGAGAGGATCGTTATGTCCCAGAATGAGCTAGCAGGCGCGGCGGCGCTGGTCACCGGCGCCAGCCGGGGCCTTGGCCGTGGCATCGTCACCGCGTTGAGCGCCGCGGGCGCGCAGGTCGTCGGAGTCGCCCGCGACCGCGGCGCGCTGGACGAATTGCGCGCAGAACTCGGCGGATCCTTCACCGCGGTATCCGCCGATGCCGCCGACCCGTACGTGGCCGGGCAACTCATCGACGCCTGGCGTCCGGCCATCTTGGTGCTCAACGCCGGCGCCACCCCGCTGCCGAGGTCGATCCAGCACCACACGTGGCAGACGTTCAGCCGCAACTGGGATGTCGACGTCGCGCACGCGTTCCACTGGACCCGCGAGGCGCTGCTCGCCCCGCTTGCCCCCGGCAGCACCGTGATCGCGCTGTCCAGCGGCGCGGCGGTGTTCGGCTCGCCGCTGTCGGGTGGCTACGCCGGCGCCAAGGCCGCCATCAGGTTCCTCACCGCCTACGCCGCCGAGGAATCACGGCGGGACGGCCTGAGCATCCGGTTCGTCTCGCTGCTGCCGCAGCTTACCTCCGCAACTCAGCTGGGCGCGGTGTTCGCCGCCGCCTACGCGGCCCGGGAGGGCGCGGGCGCAGCCGCCCGCACCAGCGGCCCGCCGCTCACCCCCGAGCAGGCCGGCCAGGCAATCACCGAACTGATCACCAGCCCCGGCTACGACCAGGACGCCTACCTGCTCACCACCGCAGGACTGCGCCCACTGCCCTAACTCCGCCATCACGCACGACACCACAGAACAGGAGCAACAGACATGACCGACAATGGAGCAGCAGACATGACGATCGCCGGCAAGACGGTGCTGGTAACCGGGGCCAATCGCGGTATCGGGCAGGCGCTCGTCGCCGAAGCCCTCAGCAGGGGCGCGGAGCGGGTGTACGCCGGCACACGCCAGCCCATGGACCACCCGGACGGGCGCGTCACGCCCCTGACCCTGGACGTGACCGACCCTGCGCAGATTCAGGCCGCTGCTGACCGGGTCGGGTCTCTCGATGTCCTCATCAACAACGCCGGCATTGCGCTTTACGATGACCTGAGCGATCGTGCCGTGCTCGAGCAGCACCTGGCCGTCAACCTCTTCGGCATCTACGGCGTGACGCAGGCCTTCCTGCCGCTGCTGACCCAATCGCGAGGAGCAATCGTCAACAACGTGTCCACGATGGCCCTGGCCCCCTTCCCGTTCACTCCGGCCTACGCCATCTCCAAAGCGGCCGCGTTCAACCTGACCCAATCGCTGCGCGCGCTGCTGGCCGGGCGCGGCGTGCGGGTGCACGCGGTCCTGACCGGCCCCACCGACACCGACATGACCCGGGGCTTCGACATACCGAAAGCCTCGCCGGAATCCGTCGGGCGCGCCATCTTCGACGGAGTGGAGAACGGCGAAGAGGACATCTTCCCCGACCCCATGTCACAGTCGCTGACCGACAGCTGGCGCAACGGCGCGGTCAAGGCGATGGAGCGCGAGAACGCGGCATTCGTGGCCGAACCCGCCGCGGCCTGAGCAGAACACACCTGGAAAGAGGGAGACAAGACGCGATGACGGAGCACAAGGTGATCGGCCGCCAGGAGTGGCAGGCCGCTCGTGACGAGCTGCTGCAGCGGGAGAAGGAGCACACCAGGATGGGGGACGAGCTGGCGCGCCAGCGGCGCGAGCTGCCCTGGGTCACGGTCGATAAGGAGTACCGGTTCGACACCGACGACGGGACGCGGACCCTGGCCGAGCTCTTCGACGGCCGCTCGCAGCTGCTGTTCTACCACTTCATGTTCGGACCGAGCTACGAGGCGGGGTGCCCGGTCAACTCCTCGATGGCCGACGGCCTCAATGGCCTGCTGCCGCACCTGCACGCCCGCGACGTAACCCTGCTGCTCGTTTCGCAGGCTCCGCTGGCCAAGCTTCAGGCGTACAAGCAGCGGATGGGCTGGAACGTTCCCTGGGTCTCCTCGGCGAGCACCGGCTTCAACCTCGATTTCGGCGGCTCCTACACCGAGGAGCAGGTACGTTCGTGGGCCCTCGACGAGGGCCGCCTACCGCCGGTCGTGGCCCTGAACGCGGCCGCGGCCGGGACCGATGTCCCCGGCTACCTCACGGAGTCACCGGCGGTGAGTGTCTTCGCGCGCCAGGACGGCGCGGTGTACCAGACCTATACGACCGCGGGGCGCGGGGTCGAGTTCCTGATGGGTTACTACCCGGTCCTGGACCGGGTGCCCAAGGGGCGCGACGAGGGCGAGGGGTTCCAGACCTGGATCCGCCGCCATGACGAGTACGTCTGAGGCGCGGCACGCCGGTCAGCCCATCTCCCGGACGGCCATGTCGACGGCGGTGCGGACGACAACTGCGAGCGCCGAGGATGGGCTGGCCTGGCGTCAAGCCGGGGGCCCCACACGACGATGACGCGGTGCACCTGCTGATAGCAGTACTTGCCGTCATCCCCGAGGGTCTGGCCCTTGAACCAGTAGGCGTCGCCGGGGCGGAGGGTGCCGGCGAACCGGCATCCGGGGGTCAGCCGCTCCCGGTCGGCGGCCTCCGGATCGGACGAGGCCTGCGCCAAGGCGATCGCGGCGCTGGTACTGATCTCGCGCTCGGGCACTGCGCTCACTGGCCTTCCTATTCCTTGCCGACCTGCTTGCGGATCCAGCCGCGGGCCTCGCTGATGCCGCCGACCCGGGTGATCCAGGTGCCGTCGCGCTCGATGTCCGCCCTGCGCGAGGTGTGGGTGTGCCCTCCCAGTGGGCGAAGGGGTAGACGTCGTACCCCTCGATGCGCCCGTGGGCGTCTGCCACCTTGGCCTGGTCGAGGTCCTTGCCCAGGTCGCGCTTCGGCGTGGCGGCGGGCCTCCCTCGGTTGTTGTGGCGTGTTCTGCCTGCGGCTGGTCATGGCTTCCTCCGACTACTGATACCACTGAATATCAGTAGTCAGAGTATGCAGCTACTTCTGATATCGCAAGCGTCCGGCTATGATCGGAGGCGGGGATTACTTCTGATATCAAAGAGGCTGCCGGTGGCGGGAGCACGGGTGCAGGTGCCTGAGCGGTACGCGGCCGTCTTCGACGGGTACGCGGCCGCGCTGGAGCACGCCCCGCTGGACCCCGACACCCGCCGGGCCTACGACTCGAGGGTCCGCTCCTACCTCGCCTGGCTTGATTCCGCCGGCATCACCGGCCTGGACCCGCTAGCGGACGCGCACGGACGCGACTTCGCCGGCCGGGACTACCGCTCCTACCTCAAGACCGTCGCCAAGCGCGCGACCAGCACGGTCAACGCGCACCTGACGGCGCTGGATCACTTCTACGAGTACCTCGGCCTGGGCGCGGTGCGCGTCCAGCGCGACCAACTGCCCCGCCGCGCCCCCAGGGCGCTGGACGCGCGGGAGCAGAAGCGGTACCTGCGCGCTGTGGAGGCCCGGCCGCTGTCGCGGGACCGGGCGATCGGGCGGCTGCTGTTCTACTCCGGCGTGCGGGTCGACGAGCTGGTCTCGCTCGACGAGGACGACGTGCCGCTGTCAGCCCGCAAGGGGAAGGTCATCGTCCGGGAGGGGAAAGGCGGCGACTCCCGCGAGGTCCCGCTGGTCGACCAGGCGGCCCGGGCGTCGGTCGCCGAGTGGAAGAAGGAGCGGGCCACCTGGCCGGGCGCTGGCGAGAACCCGGCGCTGTTCCTGAACCGGCGCGGCGGGCGACTGTCGGCCCGCGCCGTCGACCAGCTGCTCGACGCCATGGCCGCCGATGCCGACCTGGTCGATGACGACGGGCACGCGGTCGCGTCGGCGCACACGCTGCGGCACACGTTCGGCACCAACCTGCTGCGCAGCGGCGTGGACATCGTCACCGTCGCCGAGCTCATGGGGCATCGCCGACTCGACACCACTCGCCTTTACACCTTGCCCACCGAGCGAGACCTCGAGGACGCGGTCGCGAAGCTGCCCACCGACCAGTAGGCCGGTCAGGCCGTCCCGCGGATGCTGAGCCGCGAGCCCATGTCGAGGCGGACCTCACCGTAGGGGCGGACATGCTGCCAGAACAGCGGGGTCAGGCCGCGCCGGTCGGCGGGTCCGAGCATGGCGGCCCATTCCTCCTCGGCGAGGACGTCCTGGAGCATGAGCGTATTGACGTATACCAGTGCGGCCTGAAGGATGCGCAGGCACAGGGCGGTCATCTCGACTTCCTCCTGCCGGTTGCTGGAGATCTCTCCGCCGCGGCCGTAGCAGATGACGGCGTTGGCGCCGTTCCACGCCTCGACCACGTTGAGGCCTTCCTCAATCTCGCGCTGGAGGTCGCGGTCTCGCAGGTAACGGGCGACAAAGGCCGTGCGCTGGGCGCGGCCGATCTCTAGCATCGCCTGGTAGGCCGGGTGGGTCGCCGACCGGGTGAACCTCGACAGCACCGCCTCGGTGCTGGCAGTGCCCTCCCGGATCGCGGTCGCATAGCGGATGACCTGGTCGTAGTTCTCGCTGATCAGGTCCCAGCGGATCGGCCGGGTGAGCGCGGGAGCGAGCCGCGGGTAGGCGTCCGGCTCGCCGGCGGCGGGCCGGTAGAGGCGGACCTTGTTGATCCGCTTGATGCGAGGCAGCCGGTCGACGTTCAGCAGCCTCGTGATGCTAAAGCCGATCTCGGACTGTCCGTGGGTGTCGGTGTAGTTTCCCTCCACCTTCATGGTGGTGCCGTGCCGGATCGCGCCCTCGACCATCGCGTGGACCTCCGACGCCGACGCCCGCAGCGTCTGGGAGTGCACGACCACCGAGCCTCGCTCTACGTGCCAGTACACCAAAATCCCGCGACCTCCGTAGCGGGAGTGCCACTCGGTGAACAGGTCCTGGTCCCAGGACCGGAAGTGCGTTGAGTCCGACGCCACGGAAGTGCTGCCCTCGCCCCACAGCCCCCGGTCCCGGGCGGCGAACGTCGCGTCGGCGATCGCGATCGCCACCATCCGGGCCGCCTCCGGGGTCAGGTAGCGGCGGCGGACGTAGCGGATCTCGTCCTCGTCGTGTCCTTCGTCATCGCCGTGCCGCTCGGCCGAGGCGACCGACCGGATCCCGCAGTTGGTCCCGTAGGCGTAGATCGCCAGCATCAGCCGCTCGGCCAGCACCTCCGGGGCCAGGTGCCCGGACCCGGCAACCGAGGTGACCTCTTGCAGGCAGCCGGTGCGCAGCACGGCCTCCTTCAGCACGTCGATCAGCGGGACCGCCGTCCACCGGCGGGCAACCTCGTTCTTGATCCGGCGCAGGTTCATAGGCTCCGGCGCGGCATCGAGCGGGGTCAGGTCCAGCAGCTCCAGCGCTGCCAGCGCGGTCAGCCCGTTCATGAGGACGGTCGACGCTTCGGCGTAACTCATGTTCGCTGGTACCGGCACCAGCGAGGACGCAGGGACCACCACGTATTGCACCTGGGCGCCGCCGCCCGGCCGCCGTGGCCGGACAACTCCGGCCACGGCCTGTCCGACATGAAGGCCAGCCCCGGCAACAGCGTTGCCGAGCGCGACGATGTCACCCGCCAGGTCCATGCCCGGGATGAACGGAGGACTGATCCCTTTCAACCGCCCGGCCTGTCTCCCCGTGCACGCCAAGGATCTCAGGGGGACCGAAGCGGGACAGGCCGACGGCGCGGTTCGCGATGGTGAGGAACTCACGCAGCTCGTTACGGGTATCCACGTCGGCCACGTTATTCCCGTTGCTGATACTCAGGGAGTCTCTGCCAGTACGCCCTTCGGCAGAGACTCCCTGCCCAGCTCAGGAGGGCGTTCACTGAGGTTACGGCGACGAAACAGGCCGTAAGACCGGTGCTCGCCGTGACTCGACGATGCGTTCGAGGATGCGCTGCGGGTCTGAGAATCTGCACAAGGAGTTAAGCGATGAAGCACGTCTCTCTGGGTGGGCTGGACGTCTCCCGTATCGGCCTTGGGGCCATGACGATGGCCGGGACCTACACCGGCGGCGGGGGCCTCGATGACGCGGAGTCGATCCGCACCATCCACCGGGCTCTGGATCTGGGGGTGACCCACATCGACACCGCCGAGATCTACGGGCCATTCCACAGCGAGGAGATTGTCGGAAAGGCGATCGAGGGCCGACGCGACGAGGTTGTGGTCGCCACGAAGTTCGGGCTCGTTTCTCACTCCGGACGCCAGGGGCGCGTGATCGACAGCAGCCCAGCCAACGTCCGCGCTGCCGTCGAGGGCTCACTGAGGAGGCTGGGCACCGACCGCATCGACCTGTACTACCAGCACCGCGTCGACCCGAGCACTCCCATCGAGGACACCGTCGGCGTGCTGGCCGAGCTGGTGAGCGAGGGCAAGGTCCTCCACATCGGCCTGTCCGAGGCGAGTCCCGGCACGATCCGCCGCGCCCACGCCGTCCACCCGGTCGCCGCGCTGCAGACCGAGTACTCCCTGTGGACCCGCGACCCCGAGGCCGAGCTGCTTCCGCTGCTGCGCCGTCTCGGCATCGGCTTCGTACCGTACTCGCCCCTCGGCCACGGTTTCCTTACCGGTCAGATCCGCACCGTTGACGACATCCCCGACGACGACTGGCGCAAGACCAACCCGCGCTTCACCGGGGAGAACTTCCGGCTCAACCTCCGCATCGTGGACGAGGTGCATGCCGTCGCCGCCGACGCTGGCGCCACGCCAGCGCAGATCGCCCTGGCCTGGCTGCTCGCCCAGGGCGCT
Source organism: Streptosporangiaceae bacterium (assembly GCA_050013055.1). Classification (GTDB taxonomy): domain Bacteria; phylum Actinomycetota; class Actinomycetes; order Streptosporangiales; family Streptosporangiaceae; genus Palsa-504. The sequence goes on along the minus strand of JBEKGC010000089.1, from coordinate 2,264 downwards.
GACATCGCCCCCATCCCCGGCACCAGGCGAGTTGTCCGCGTCGAGGAGAACACCGCCGCCGACGGCATCGAACTCACCCCCGAGCAGATCGAGCGGCTGAGCAACCTCACCCCCGCGGCCGGCGAACGTCACGACGAAGCAAACATGGCCGGGATCGACCGCTAACCAGCTGGTTCAGGGACCCCGCGCGGCTCACCGCTTACCCGAGGAGGAACTTCATGAACAGTGACCGGCCCGTTGTCCTAGTTGTCGGCGCCACCGGCCGGACGGGGCGGCTCATCGTCGAGGCCGCCGCCCGCCATGAGATGCAACCACGGGCACTCGTCCGCGACCCGGACCGCGCACGGCCCCTGGTTCCGGCGGCAGAGGTAGTCAAAGGCGACCTCGAGGACGTGTCCACGCTCACCCAGGCGGTAAGCGGCATCGATGCCGTGATCTTCGCTCACGGCTCCGACCGCGATATGCGACCCGACGCCTTCGAGCGCATCGACTACGGCGGCGTCGCGCACGTGCTCCGGGCAGTGGACAGACGACTCCCGCGGATCGTGCTGCTGTCAACTTTCTTCGTCACTCACCGGGACCATGCCTTCAACGACGGCGGACACGCCCTGGACTGGAAGCGGCGATCCGAACGCCTGGTGCGCGCCAGCGGCGCTCCGCACACCATCGTGCGTCCCGGGTGGCTCGATCAGACAGCAGCCGGCGAGGACGCGCTCGTCCTCAAGCAAGGCGATCTCATGGAGGCAGGAGTGTCGCGCCAGCAGGTCGCGGAGACCGCCGTGCGCAGCCTCCTGACCGATACAGCCATCGGCAAGACATTCGAGCTCTTCGCCGCCCCCGGCCCCGCGACCCGGGACTGGGCACGGCTCTTCGCCGCGCTCAAGTCCGACACCCCCGGCAGGCTCGACCCGGTCGACGACCCCGCCAACCTTCCCCTCAGCAGCGAACCCGATTCGGTGAAAACCGACATCAGCTACCTCACCAAACCCAACCTCGATGTGATCAGCCAACAGGAGACATCATGAAAGCTATGTACTGCAGGGAAAGGGCGACGCCGCCTGGCAGGAGGTTCCCGTCCCGGAGATCGGGCCCTACGACGCCCTCGTGCGCCCCACCGCCGCCGCTACCTGCACCACCGACGTCCACGCCATCGCGACCCTGACCTTCCCCAACGCCCTCGGCAAAGTCATCGGCCACGAGGCCGTCGGTGTCGTCGACACGATCGGCGCGGGTCAAGGACTTCAAGGTCGGCGACCGGGTCGTCCTGCCGGCGATCCTGGCCGACTGGCGGAACCCCCGCGCCCAGCGCGGCGAGGCGAAGCACTACCAGACCAACAGCCCGTACATGTCCCCGGACCCCACGGTCGGCGGCTCGTTCTCCGCGTCCTTCACGGGTGGGACTCCGTCGACGATGGCCTGGACCTGATGCGCAGCCACGACGCCAGCGTCACCAAGCCGCTCGAGCCAGGGCCAGTCAGCCCTGAAACGGAGAGTGTCTGACATGGACAAGACGATCTCGTACTGGACCGCCCCGCAGCCGGAAGACGCCGCGCTGCCGTCGTCCCACGACGGATGGTTCGTGGTCGAGGTTGATGTCCCCGATCCGCCGGTCAAGAAGGAGCCGATGGCCCGGTCCGCGCGCTGGATCCTCGCCCAGCCCGAGCGTATGGTCAGCGTGTGATTACGGATTGGGCGCTTGTTGCGGCCGTGGTCGATCGGCTGATTCCGGCGGACGACTACCCGTCGGCGTCACAGGCCGGCCTGGTGGACGACCTGGCCCGAGATGCCGTCGGGTTCCAGGAACCGGTGTGGACGAATCTGCTCGTACCGGGCTTCGCCGCGCTGGCGCAGGAGTCGGAACGGCGCGGCGCGGAATCCTTCTGGGACCTGAGCGCGGACGGCCAGGACGCCGTTATCGCCGACCTGCTGGCCGGTACTACGCAGGCGGACTGGACGGTCAACCCGGCCGAGTTCGTCGCCGAGATGACCCGGCTGGTGGTCGAGAAGTACTACGGCGCACGCAATGCGCCCGGGTGGGCCATGGTCGGGTACAGCCCCGGGGTTCGCCGGGGGTCGGGGCTGACGGCTACCGGGACCGGAACCGGGACACGTCCGCCCGGGAATGGGCCGGCGCTCCCTACCAAGCGGCTGGCCGACGCCGGCGAGTCCTACGACGCGGTCATCGTGGGCGCCGGGGCGGGCGGCGGCGTCGCGGCCGCCGTGCTTACCCGGGCCGGCCTGCGGGTGCTCGTGCTGGAGCGGGG
>JBEKGC010000088.1:0-33085 GCA_050013055.1 Streptosporangiaceae bacterium | reverse complement strand
ATGACCGAGCTGATGACCGTCCCGTACAGGACGCCCATCGCCCCGAAGTGGGTATTGCCGTCGAAAAGGACAGAGAAGATGCCCTTGACGCCGGCCGTGCTGAACCAGGTGGCGGACTGCTGTGCCGTGGAGGCGGTGATGAGGACGAGGATGACCAGGACGAGCAAGCCGGACGCGAGGGCCAGCAGCTGGAAACCCCGGTCGCCGAGCGGCCTGCGGCGGTGCAGCGGGTGGGCGGACCCGGCCGGGGTGGCCGGGTCCGCCTTCGTCGCGGTGCTCATGACGGTTCGCTCGTCCGAGCGGCGTGCATCATATGCCCAACCCTAGGAGGTGATCTGGCTCAGCTGTGCGACGGCCGCCGAGTCGAGGCTCGCCGGGAGCGGCGCGAGGTTGAGCGGGGTCAGGAGCGCCTGGCCGGCGGAGCTGAGCAGGTAACCCAGGTAGGCCTTGAGCAGGGCTACGTCGGTCGCGTTGGGCTGCACCGAGTACACCAGGTCCCAGGACTGGTAGGTGACCGGGTAGGAGTCCGCGCCCGGCTCGTCGGCCGCGGCGAAGGTCAGGTTGGCCTTCGGGGTGACGTGCGACGCGGCCGCGGTCGCCGAGGCGGTGGACGGTGCCACGTAGGCGCCGGCCGAGTTCTTGATCGAGGCGGCGTGCAGGCCGGCCGCGGTCGCGGTGGAGAAGTCGACGTAGCCGATGGCACCGGTGGTGGTCTTGACGATCTGCGCCACGGCGCTGCCGCCGTCGCCCGCGCGCGCCGTGGACGGCCAGCTGATGGTGGAGGCGGTGCCGAGCTTCCACGCGCTGCCCGCGGCGTCCACGAGGTACTGGGAGAAGTTCTGCGTGGTGCCGGAGCCATCGGAGCGGACGGCCAGCGTGATCGTGGTGCTCGGCAGGCTCATGCCTGAGTTGAGGGCCTTGATCGCCGGGTCGTCCCAGGTCTTGATGGTGCCCTGGAAGATACCGGCCAGGGTAGTCGCGTCCAGCTTCAGGCCGGTCACGCCGGGCAGGTTGTAGGCCAGGGCGATCGGGCCGATCTGCACAGGGAAGTACAGGATCGTCTTGCCCGCGGGAACCTTGGACGCCTCCTTGGCCGGGACGGGCGAGTCGGAGCCGGCGAACAGCACGGTGTTCGCGTACAGGTCGGCGCGGCCCGAGCCCGAGCCGACCGAGGCGTAGTCGACGGTGATGTTCGGGTCGACCGACTTGAACGCGGAGATGGCCCCCTGCTGGAAGTTGGTCTGGAACGTCGAGCCGGCCGCCTTGATGGTGCCGCTCGCCGTGCTCGTGCTCGACGAGGCGCTGCTCGTCGCGGAGCTGCTGCCCGTCGCGGTGCTGCCGCCCGCCGCGGAGGACGAGCCCGACGAGGAGCATGCGGCCAGGGACAGGGTCGCGGCCACGACGACCGCCCCCACCGCCGCCGCCTGCTGTCTGCGTCCAACTTGCATATCAAGTACTCCTTATAGTTTTTATCTGTTTCCTCGGCCGCGTGAGCAGCCCCAGCGGGTTAGCGTGCAAATCGTGGCGTGCCAGTACAGTTTGCCGACCCCGGTGAAACTGGCGGGCAAACGAATAGTGGACAGACAGGGGCCAGAAGGTTAACTTCTGGTGTCTTGGACCGGTCCCTTTCGGCGCCGCCCACCCCTGGGAGCGCCGATGCGCCCGGGCCGCTAAGTCGCTCGGTTCGCGCAGGCCTTGGCGGCCTGCTGACGCTAGCTTGGCCGGCCATGGACCCGCGCCAGGCCCAGTTCACCTACCTGACATCAAGTGGCCGTCTGGCTGTTCCTTTTCCATTCAGCTTCTGTTCACCCGAGGTGAATAACAATGTCGGGGACAGCAGGGCAGTGTCCGGTGCGCTTCGGCCTGAGGACGAGTGAGGGCGAGTTTGTCGTTGGATGCGGAACGAACGCGACATGCGAGATGACGCCCGCCGCCGCCGGACGTGACAGTCCGGTCCCCTCGTCCCCGGCGTCGCCGCCCGCCGAGGCGCCGCCGTCTCGGGGTGACATCGACGTACCGGCCGCCCGCGGGCCGGCCGACCGCGGACCTGTCCGGGCCGCGGATGTGCTGGCGGACCGGCTGGCGGCGGCGCTCGTGCACCGGGAACCAGGCTGGCGGCTGCCCCGGCGCAGCGCGCTGGCCAGGAGATACAACGTCAGCCTGACCGAGATCGACGCGGCGCTCGGCGACCTGGCCCGGCGGTCGCTTATCCGCAGGCTGCCGGACGGCCAGCTGTACCGGGCCAGCCCGGCCGACTACTGGATCCCGATCGAGGGCGCGGCCGGGTTCGGCGCCCGGCTTGACCCCATGGGCGGCACGATCGAGTGCCAGACCCGGCATGTGTCGCGGCGCGAGGCGCCGCAGGATATCGCCTGGGCGCTGCACCTGCCGGCCGGCGCGCTCACCCGGGTCATCAGGTGCGTCTGGGGGGCGTCGGGCGATCCCGCCGCCGTCTCCACGGCCTACCTGGCCGTCTCGTCCGCCTCGTCCGCCGCGTCCGCCGATCAGGACGCCGACGAGGCCGGGTCCGATCAGGGCGCGCCGTTCGGCTCGGTCCTGGCCGGCCTGCCGGCCGCGGTGAGCGTGGAAATGGGGCCGCCCCAGCCCTCGATCGCGCGGAGCCTGCGGCTGTCACCCGGGCAGCCGGTGATCACGGTGACGGCCAGGTTCGACGACGCAGGCACCGGCGAGCCGGCCGGGCTCACGGTGGTGATGTTGAGACCAGAGTTGTTCCGGATTGTCATCGATACTGTCGAGTCGCCTGCTAGAACATCCTTATTACGGCTATCTGTCGGGAAGCAGTCATCGTCTGGACGCGCCCGCCTGGCAGCTGGGACGCTGGAGCCGACATGTCGGCTGAGGTCGTGACAGGGGCGGAACGCACGCCACGGCGGGCCCGATACCTCCTGCCCAGGGGACTGCCGCGCCGTGGCGAGATTCTCGCTGCTTGCGTGCTGGCCGTCGTCGTGGCGCACGTGGTGTTCGGGCAGCTGACAATGGTCCTGGCCGTCGCGTTCTACCTGATCACCAAGGTGACCAGATGGCGCCTGTCGTGGCTGGTGGTCCCGGCCGCGGCCGCGGTGGCCTGGACCGTCGCGGTCGGCCTGCGCCCGGCGGCCGCCGGGTTCGCCGCGGGCCCGGCCCAGGTGGTCGGCTACCTCGGCGCCAGCGGCCAGCAGGTCCGTCACCTGTTCCACGTCACCGGCGCGTTCGCCGGGATGGCCCGCTGGCTGCCCAGGCAGCTTCCGCTCGCGATCCTTACGGGCGCCGCCGAGGCGGCGCTGGCGGGCGGCCTGAGCTGGCTGCACACCGACGAGTGGAACGTGCGCCCGGCCCGGCCCGGCCTGATGGCGGCGGCCCGGCGGGCGGCCACCGTGCGGGCGATCCGGGGCGGCGGCGTCGTGACCAGGGAGGGCGGATCCCTGGGGGTGCTGCCGGGCTCCGGAGCGCGGGTCGCCCTGTCCTGGTCCGAGGCGGCCGGCGGGATAGCGGTGTGCGGCTCGGCCGAGCGGGACGTGCTGACCGCGAGCTTTCAGCTGGTGTACGCCGCGGTGCGGCAGCGCAAGCCGGTGCTCGCGGTGGATCTCAGCGGTGATCAGGACCTGCCAGGAAAACTGGCCGCGGTCTGCGCCGGGTCAGGCGCCCCGCTGCAGGTGTTCGGTGCGGCCGGGGCCGAGCGGTCCGCCACCGCTGACCCGCGGCTCCGGCCGGCCTGCTACGAGCCGTTCCGGCACGGCGATCCCGCCTGGCGGGCTTCGCTGGTGACGGCCATGCTGAGCTGGGACGGCCCGGGCCGTCAGTACCGGCCTAGCTGTGCCGCCTACCTCGAGGACGTCTTCGAGCTGCTTGACGCCGCCCCAGGCGACCCGCGGGTCCCGGTCCTCGACGAGGTCATCCACTTGCTGAACCCCACGGCCATGCGGGCGCGGATGGACTACGTGCCCGCGGCCCACCCGCGCCGGTCGGCCCTGGCCGAGCGCACCCGGGTGTCGGTGAGCCTGCTCAAGGCCGAGCCCGCCACCACCGCGCAGCTCAGCCGGCAGCTGCGCGAGCTCCGGGCCTCGAATTTCGGCCGCTGGCTGCGCCCTCCCCGGCCGGGCCAGCCGGCCGGGATCGATCTCGGCCGGGCGGTCACAGAACGCGCCGTGGTGCTCTTCCGGCTCGGCGGCCAGGACCCGGCCCGACCCGGCGCCCCGGCGGCCGGCTCGGCGATGCTCACCCGGCTGGTGTGCCAGGATCTGCTGGCCACGGGCGCGGCGCCGAACGCGATCGACGTGGCCGGCGGCGGGATCATCTGGCTGGCCGAGTGCGGCTCGCTGCCCAGGCAGGCGGTCACCGACCTGATCGCCCGCGGCCCGGGCACCGGGCTGCCTGTGCTCGCCGCCACCACGTCCCCGCGGGCCGCGGCGGAGCTGGCGGAGCTCACCAACGTGGTGGTCGCGCACCGGATGACCGGCGCGGCGGACACCACGCCGGCATCCTCGCTCCGCCCGGGTGAGTTTCTCCTCGCCGTCAAGCACCCGAAGCGTCTGGTCGGGCCCGCGCAGCTGGTCCGGGCGCGGATCCCGCCGCCGGCCCGCGAGCGCAGGCCGGCCGGGCCACCGCGACCAGCGCTGACGGGACCGCACGGCCGGGAGGGAACGTGACGTCCCCGGGGGCCGACCGCCTGTACCTCGGCTGGCAGTACGCGACGCCTTATCCGGAGCCAGGTCCGCCGCCGCGCCGGCCCACCCCGCCGGAGCCCGAACGGCTCGACCCGGACTGGGTCATGGCCCAGCGGCGTGTGGAGAGCATGCTGCACCGGCCGCTGAAGACGGCCGTCGCCGTCGCGGCGGCCGTCGCCGCCTTGGCGGTCCTCCTCGCCGCCGTGGGCGTGATCGACGTGCTGGTGGCCGGTCTCGGCGTGATCTGCTGCGCGCTCGTCGCGGTCGTGAGCGGTTGCGCCATCTGGCAGGGTGAGCGAGCGCTGCGGTCCAGGCTGGCCGAGGAGCGGGTCCGGGTCGAGCGGATACGCGCGGCCCAGGAGAGCCAGCTGTTCGCCCGGCAATCCGAGCACGCCGACCGGGTCAGGCAGTGGCAGGCGCGCCGCGTCGCCTACGAGCACCAGAAGCGGTGGTACGCGGTCTGCGCGCCGAGCGGCGCCCACCGCGTCGACGTCGCCGGGGGCACGCTGTCCGGATGGTCCGCCATGCTCGCCACGGCCGGCGCGTACCGGCTGGCGGCGGGCGCCGAGGTCACCGTGCTTGACCTGACGGAAGGCTCGGTCGCCCTGGACCTGATCGGCTTCGCCCGCACCTCCGGCATCGACCCGCTGGTCTGGGTGCTGCCCGACGACCTGCCCGGGCTCGACGTCGGCACCGCGCTGGCGCCGCTGCCGCGCAGCACGCTGCGCGTGGTCGCCCTGAGCCAGCAGGCGGACGCGGCCGAAGGACGGCTGCTCGGGACCCACCTGGCCGTCGCGCTGACGCACGCGCTGCGCGGCACCGAGCGGGGCCACCGCTGGCAGCACACGCTGTTCGTGCTGGCCGCGGACCGGCTGTGCGGCGACACTCTCGACCGGCTCAGCGACGTGTGCGAGAGCACGGGGACCGGGCTGGTCCTCGCCTATCGCACTATCCCCCCGCAGGTCAGGCAGCGGCTCGGAGGCGGGAACGCCGCGGTCGCCTTCATGCGGCCCGGCAACGCCGAGGATGCCAAGGCGGCCAGCGAACAACTCGGCACCGGGCATTGCTTCGTGCTGTCCCAGCTCACCGAGACGATAGGCCTTTCCGTCGCCGACACCACCGGCAGCTCCTACACCAGCAGCACGGGCTCGGTACGTCCGTCCGCCCCGTGGAGCACCGGCGAGAGCGACCCGGTCAGCGCCGGTATCAGCTCGAGTACCGCGTGGGGCCAGTCCACCTCGAAGGTGACCGGGGACAGTGAATCGCTGGCCCGGGCCCAGCAGCGTTCTCGTGAGTTCCGCGCGGAGCAGCACGAGCTCACTCAGCTCCCGGCCAGCGCGATGATCATCACCTACGCGGGGCCGGCCGGCCCGCAGGCGGTCATGGCCGACGCCAATCCGGGCCTGGCCGCCCTGAGCACCGCGACCCCGCTGACCCTTGAGGAGTTCACCGGCCTGCCCGCCGAGACCGCCCCGGTGAGCTGGCGTGCTGGGAGCAACCAGCCGTCGCCCAACCTCGGCCCGCCGCCGCCGCGCCTGGACTGGCGTAAACAGCGACCCTGACCGGCTCAGGCCGGCTCATGGGTCAGGGACGGGCGTGGCCGGATCAGATCATCTCCTCCGGCCCGGAACTCGGACGTGCACCGGGCGCAACCGGATAGCATCGGGCCGAGATGAGCACTAGCAGCCCGCCGTCCCGGCGATTCAGTCTTCCCCTGCGCGCCCGCCTGGCCACCACGGTGGGCGGCGCGGCCGGCCGGGCGTCCCGGCTGGCCGGCCGGGGCGACGGATCGGTGATCGGCGGGGTCATCGGCTTGCGGCTCAAGCCCGACCTGCTGACCCTGCTCGCTCGCGGCCGGCAGGTCATCCTGGTCACCGGCACGAACGGGAAGACCACCACGACCAGGCTGATCACGGCCGCGCTCGGCGCCCTCGGACAGCAGATCGCGTCCAATGCGTTCGGTGCCAACATGGAGGCCGGGCTGGTCGCCGCGCTGGCCAAGGCGCCGGATGCCACCCTGGCCGTGCTCGAGGTCGACGAGAAATACGTACCGTCCATGCTCAAGATCACGGGTGCGCGCGTCGTGGTGCTGCTGAACCTGAGCCGGGACCAGATGGACCGGGCCGCCGAGATCTGGATGCTCGCCCGCCGCTGGCGGGCGGCTCTGGCCGCCGCGCCGGATTGCCGGGTCATCGCGAACGCCGACGATCCGCTCGTGGCCTGGGCGGCCGGGCAGGCGAGCCAGGTCACCTGGGTGGCGGCGGGCCAGCGCTGGCACGACGATTCCTGGTGCTGCCCGCTGTGCGGATCGCACCTGCAGCGGGACGGCGAGGACTGGACCTGCGGGGAGTGCCCGAACCGGCGGCCTCCGGTCAGCTGGGTGCTGGCCGGGGAGGAGGTGATCGATCCGACCGGCAAATCATGGCCGCTCGACCTGATCCTGCCCGGCCGGGCCAACCGGTCCAACGCCGTGGTCGCGCTCGCCGTCGCGGATGTCTTCGGGGTCGGCGTCGCCCAGGCGATGGGCGCGGTCCAGCAGGTGCGGTCGGTGGCCGGCCGGTACACCCAGATCGAGCGCCGGGGCTGCGCGCTCAGGCTGCTGCTGGCCAAGAACCCGGCGGGCTGGCTGGAAGCGCTCGATATCCTGGCGCCGCCGCCCGCTCCTGTCCTGCTGGCCGTGAACGCGCAGGTGCCGGACGGACGGGACACCTCGTGGCTCTGGGACGTGGACTACCGCAGGCTGCGCGGGCGGCCGGTGTTCGTGACCGGGGAACGCAAGATCGATCTCGCGGTCCGGCTGGAAGCCGACGAGGTCGCCTTCCGCGTCGTGGCTACCGTCGACGAGGCCGTGGACGCGGCCAGCAGCCCGACCATGGAAGTGATCGCGAACTACACGGCGTTCCAGTACATCCGCGCGGTTCTCGGGCGCACGGACTGAAAACGGCCCGAGCCCGCGGCGGCAGCGACGTGCCGGGCGGACAGAATCGGCCTGACCGGCGGGAGGAACGATGAGCGAGGGCCAAGGGCGGCATCGGATGGGGGCCAAGAGCCCGCAGGGACCGCGAGAATCTACGGCCCCGCCGGGTCCGCCGCGCTCCGGCGAACCCGTGCGCCCCGGACCTGGCCATGGCGCCCGCGGACCGTCGGCCATCCGGCTGGTGTGGGTTTACCCTGACCTGCTCAGCACCTACGGTGATCGCGGCAACCTGCTCATGCTGGCTCGCCGGGCCAGGCTGCGTGGTATCGCCATCGAGGTCGCGGAGGTCAATTCCGACCAGCAGGTCCCCGTGGACGGTGACATCTACCTGCTTGGCGGAGGTGAGGACCTGCCGCAGGTGCTCGCGGCGCGCCGGCTGCGGGCGGGCGGCGGGCTGGCCGCCGCGGCGGACCGCGGCGCGGTGATCTTCGCGGTCTGCGCCGGCTACCAGATTCTCGGCACCGAGTTCGGCGGCCCGGAAGGCGAGCCGGTTCCCGGGCTCGGCCTGCTCGACATCCGCAGCGCCCGGGGCGAACGGCGCGGGGTGGGTGAGATAACGGCCGACGTGGATCCGGCCCTCGGCGTGGAACGGCTCACCGGGTTCGAGAACCACCAGGGCGTGACCAGGCGCGGGCCGGAGGTTAAGCCGCTGGCCACCGTGCTCACCGGCGTCGGTAACGGAGACGGGACCGAGGGCGCGCAGGCCGGGCGGGTGGTCGGTACCTACCTGCACGGCCCGGCGCTCGTCCGTAACCCGAGCCTCGCCGACCTGCTGCTGGGCTGGGTGGCGGGCCCGCTTCCGGCCCTTGACCCCCGGCAGGAGGACCTGGTGCTGAAGCTGCGCGGCGAGCGCCTGGCGGCCCAGGGCGCACCGGCCTAGCGGGCGGCTCAGTAGACCAGGCCCTGGGCGCCTTCGGTCATGACCTCGGCCACGAACGTGGCCGCCCCGGCAATCCGGATCCCGCTGATCAGGTCCTCGGGTGCGATGTCCCGTCGTGCGGCGCACTGCGTGCAGACCGTCACCGAGCCGGCCGCCAGCACCGCGGCCAGCAGGTCGGCCAGCGGTGCGGCGTGCGGAAGCGAGAAGTCCTCCGCGCGGCCGGGCAACCCGAACCAGGCCGATTCTCCGGTGAGCCACAGCGAGACGCGGACCCCGCTGGCGACCGCGGTCGCGGCGACCGTGAAGGCCTGATTGCAGCGCTCAGGCTCGTCCTTGCCCGCGGTGACCTTGATAACGAGGGAGCGTTCCGGCATGGCAGAACTCTAGCCCGCCGCCCAGGCAACCGGCAGGGCGAGCCTTGACGCGACCACCGTAATACCCTCCAGCCATTCCCGCCTCAGCCATCCCACCCTTTCGCGCCAAACGGGGATTGTGGATAATTAGCTTCTGATTTCGACGGTAACGATCCACGATCGCGCCAGAGTAGGGCAGAAGCCTGCCGGGGAGGGGTCCGGTGGGGCCCGGTCCGGCGCGCCTGCGTGTGGTCGGCGCGGTGGGGCCGTAAACTGCGGGCCATGCACGGGATGCTGAGTGCTGCCATCGTGATCGGCGTGCTCGCCGTGGCGGCCGCCGCCTTTCTGTACGTGGTCGTCCGGGTGTACCTAGCCGGGACACGCCGGGGCCGGGCCGCCGGGTCAGGGCAGGACGGCTGATGACCAGCGACGGGTCCGGCGACCTCGGGTCCGGCGACCTCGGGTCCGGCCTGCCGCCGGTGCATCCCGATCTCGCGCCGCTTGAGTTCCTGCTCGGCCGCTGGGAAGGTGCGGGGATCGGCGGGTACCCGACCATCGAGTCGTTCCGGTTTGGTCAGGAGGTGAGCTTCAGCCACAACGGCAAGCCGTTCCTCAGCTACGCCAGCCGGACCTGGCGGCTGGATGACGAGGGCCGGATCGGGGCGCCGCTTGGTACCGAGACCGGTTTCTGGCGGCCGCGGCCCGATAACCAGGTCGAGGTTATGCTCGCGCATCCCACCGGGATTATCGAGATCTATCTGGGCGAGATAGCGGGCGCTCGCATCGAGATGGCCACCGACGTGGTCGCTCGTACCGCCACGGCCAAGGAAGTGACGGCCGGGCACCGGCTCTACGGGCTCACCGGGCCGGGAAACCAGGATCTCGCCTACGCCTACGACATGGCCGCGATGGGACACAAGCTCCAGCCGCACCTTTCCGCACAGCTCAAGCGAGTCAGCTCAAGCGTCTAGGCGGCGGGCTGAGGAGAATGAGACCGCAGACATAAAAAATCCCCGGGCGACTCCGGTGTGGCGGATTTCCGCCGTACCGGGGACGACTGGACAAGGTCGGCCAGCCCGGGGACTCGGTGCCTGTCAGGTTTTAGCCGGCCGCCGCCTCGCTGGACGTCATGCCGGCGGATAGGCGGCTAGCTGACAGCCACCTCACGAGTCCGTTGTCTATGCATGCTGTTGGACCACCTCCTTTCCCGCGTAGCTAGAACGCTAGCCGCGAAGCGGGGGTGCAGGCAAGACCATTTTGCCGTGCGCCGGATCACACCAGCGGATCTAATATGAGGCCATGGAGGCCGACGCACCGTCCCCGAGCCTGCCCGCACGCGAGTGGGATGAGCAGCTGCGCGCCCGCGGCTACCGGGTGACGCCGCAGCGCCAGCTGGTCCTGGAAGCGGTGGCCCGGCTGGATCACGCGACCCCGGAAGAAATCGGCACCCAGGTCCAGCAGACGGCCCGCGGCGTCAACATCTCCACCATCTACCGCGACGCCGACCACGTTCACCTGGTCTGCCGCGACTGCGGCCGGGTCACCGAGATCGGCCCGGACGCGATCCGCCCGCTGATCACCGGCCTGGACGAGCGCCACGGCTTCGAGACCGACGTCGGCCACCTCACCGTCTTCGGCCGCTGCGCGGAATGCCGAGCGCCCGCCCATAGCTGAGCAAGGCGTGACAGGCTCAAGGTCCGCAGGCGAGCGGGGAGACGGAGCAAAATGAGTGACGAGGGAAAGACGGTGCCGGTGAGCACGCCAGAGGCGAGCATGAAGGACGGGGTGGCCGCGCACTACGGAGACCCGGCGCGCGAGCAGCGCGCGCTCGACGGCGCCGGGGACATGCCCGCCGGGCTGGTGGACCGGTCGAACCGTGACGTGCTGACGATCACCGGGCCGGACCGGCTCAGCTGGCTGCACAGCCTGACCACGCAGCACCTGCAGGGGCTTATCGCGGGTCAGAGCGCGCAGGCCCTGATCCTCAGCCCGACCGGGCACGTGGAACATCATCTGGAGCTGGCCGACGACGGCACGTCGGTGTGGGTTCACGTGGAACCAGGGACCGGGCCGGCTCTTGCCGCTTTCCTTGAGTCCATGAAGTTCATGCTGCGGGTCGACGTCGCGGACCGCAGCGCGGACTGCGCGGTGCTGACCGTGATGGGGCCCGCCGGTGCTGATATCACGGCCGGGCTCGACGGGGTGCTCGGGCAGGTTAACCCGGGTTCGTTCGGATCCATTGATCTGATCGTGGCGCGGGACCTGCTGCCTGACACGGTCGCCGAGCTGGTCAGGCGCGGGGGTGTGCCGGCCGGGATGTGGGCGTACGAGGCGCTGCGGATCGCCGCGCACGTGCCCAGGCTCGGCCTGGACACCGATCACCGGACCATCCCGCACGAGGTCGGCTGGATCGAGACGGCCGTCCACCTGAGCAAGGGATGTTACCGGGGCCAGGAGACGGTGGCCCGGGTGCACAACCTCGGTCACCCGCCGCGGCGGCTGGTCTTCCTGCACCTGGACGGCAGCGTGGACCGGCTGCCCGCGCACGGCGATCCGGTGGAGCTGGCCGACTCCGGATCCGGTGCCACCGTGGTCGGGTTCACCGGATCGGCGGCGCGGCATTACGAGCTCGGCCCGATCGGGCTCGCCCTGGTCAAGCGCACCGTACCGGTGGAGGCGACGCTGCTCGCCGCGGGCGTGGCCGCGGCCCAGGAGGTTATCGTGCCGCCGGACGCCGGCGCTAACGTGCAGGTCACGTTGCGCCGCCGTCAGGTCAGCTAAGATCGGAACCGAACGGGAGGTTAGCTCGCCGTGCTGCGCAGGGCCCTGCTCGCGGCGTCAGCCAGTTCTCGGCTGCGCCGGCTCATCACGACCGCGCCGCAAACGCGCGCCATCGTGGATTCCTACGTCGCGGGCGAAACCGCCGACGACGCGGTCCGGGTGACCCGGACACTGCGCGCGGCGGGGTTGCTTGTCAGCCTGGACTACCTGGGCGAGGACACCAAGGACCCGGCTCAGGCCGCGGCCGTCACCGACGAGTACATCGAGCTGCTCGGCAAGCTCAGCGCGGAGGGACTGACGCACGGCGGGGCCGCGGAGGTCTCGGTGAAGCCGACCGCGGTGGGCCTGTTCCTCGGCACCCGGATGGCGAAGGAGAACATCGCCAGGATCTGCGCGTCGGCCAGGGACGCGGGCACCACGGTGACCCTCGACGCCGAGGAGTTCGCGGCGATCGAGCCGACGCAGCGGATCGCGACCCAGCTCCGGGCCGAGTACGCCGAGCTCGGCTGTGTCGTCCAGGCCTGCCTGCGCCGCAGCGAGGCGGACTGCCGCTCGCTGGCGGGATACGGGCAGCGGGTCCGGCTGTGCAAGGGCGCCTACCGCGAGCCGGACACCGTCGCCTACAGCGCTCGCCGTGACGTGGACACCTCCTACGCGCGCTGCCTGCGGGCGCTGATGAACGGGTCGGGCTACCCCATGGTGGCCACCCATGACCCGCGGCTGGTCGAGATCACCGGGTCGCTGGCCCTGCTGACCGCGCGGGCCGCGGATAGTTTCGAATACCAGATGCTCTACGGCATCCGCCCGGTCGAGCAGCGGCGGCTGGCCGATACCGGCGCGCGGATGCGGGTGTACGTCCCGTACGGCGCCGACTGGTACGCCTACCTCGTGCGCCGGCTGGCGGAACGGCCGGGCAACCTCGCGCTCTTCCTGCGCTCCCTCCGGTCTGAAACGTAGGTGCTGGCCTCGTGATCGCAATTCTCGGTACCGGCAAAATGGGCGAGGCGCTGCTGTCCGGCCTGCTTCGCGCGGGCCGGCCCCCGTCGGCCGTGGTCGCCGCTGTCCGCCGGGAGGACCGCGGCGCGGAACTGCACGCCCGCTACGGGGTGCAGGCCAGCGACGCCGCGTCGGCCGCCAAGATGGCGGACACCCTGGTGCTCGCGGTCAAGCCGCAGGACATGGCCGGGCTGCTCGACGAGATAGCCCCGGTCGTACCGCCGGACAAGCTGGTCATCTCGGTCGCGGCCGGGATCACCACCGCGTTCATCGGCCGGCGGCTGGCCGGCGATGTCCCGGTCATCCGGGTGATGTCGAACACGCCGGTCCTGGTCGACGAGGCGATGAGCGTGATCTCGGCCGGGGCCTACGCGGGCGAGGAGCATTTGCGCCTGGCCGAAGAACTGCTACGCCCGGTCGGCAAGGTGCTCCGCATTCCCGAGTCCCAGCAGGACGCGGCGACCGCGCTGTCGGGCAGCGGCCCGGCGTACGTGTATTACCTGGTCGAGTCGATGGTGGATGCCGCCATCCTGCTGGGCATGGCGCGCGGGGCGGCGCTGGAGATAGTGACCCAGGCGGTCTACGGTGCGGCCACCATGCTGCGGGAGTCAGGCGAGCATCCGGTGATCTTGCGCGAGGCGGTCACGTCGCCCGGCGGGACCACCATCTCGGCCATCAGGGAGCTTGAGAAGCACGGGGTGCGCGCCGCGTTCCTCGCGGCCATCGAGGCGGCCAGGGACCGGGGCCGGGAGCTCGGCGTCGATTCGGACGGCGTTGATCTCCAAGATCCCGCTGCTGTCGTGATCATGAACAGGCACCGGCCGTTATTTACCGGCGCGGACCATCCTCCCCTGATCTGGCCGAGATCCAATTGGCCTAGCGGCCGGCCGGCGTGCTCAGTTTCGGGGAATGTTCCTCTTGCGCCGGGCGATGCCGGCAGATCACAGGCGAAAGAAGTTCTGCGAAAGATGCAGCTCAGCGGCTCCGAACGGCGATTTCGCCGCCACCGTGGTGATCATAGCGTCCAAACAGTAACAACAATGAGGCTATGCACGGGGTTGCTCTTTTCTGTGCGGGACTTACCCTGGAGACGTACGTGACTGGTGCGCCGAATCCCGTCAAGTGCTCGGCTTCGTGCGGAAGAGGCAACTCGATGGCAAGTGAAACCCCCCTAAGCGACGTCAGATTTCTTACCGTCGCCGAAGTGGCCTTGATCATGCGCGTGTCAAAGATGACCGTGTATCGCTTGGTGCACTCCGGCGAGCTGGAAGCGATCCGCGTCGGTCGTTCCTTCCGGGTCCCTGAGTCGGCAGTCAATCAGTACCTGAGGGCTGCCTTCGTCGGCACCGGTTGAGGCCGTGTAGATTTATCGGCCGCTCAACCAAGCCGGATCCCTGTCCCGCAGGGGTCCGGCTGGCATGCGGGCATACCCGGCACCAGGCGGATGGCGGCGACCGGCCGCCCCAGCACCCCGCATCGGGGGTACTCTCTAACGTTGGGTGTGTGTCCAGCCGCCCTTACCGGGCGAGCGCGTTGGCGTGCCCGTCATCCGCAGTGCCAAGGAAGGGTGGTCCCGTGGGGTCTGTCATCAAGAAGCGCCGCAAGCGCATGGCCAAGAAGAAGCACCGCAAGCTGCTCAAGAAGACTCGCATCCAGCGCCGGAACAAGAAGTAACGACTCCCTCGTCATGGTCCCGGCGGAGCCGGGCATCGTGCACCATAAGGGTTAATGTCTCTTCCTGTCCTGGTTGGATTCGCGGGCGTGCTGGTCGCGGCCGTCTCTACCGGCATGCTCGCCGGGCGGTGCGTACGCCAGCCACGCGCTGACGTGATCCTCTGGGCGGTCGCCACGCTGGGGCTGACGGTGGCGCTGGCGGCGCAGAGCATGGGCTTCGCCAGCGGCTTCGGCCCGGCTACCTTCCGGGCGGTCCAGCTGTGCGCGCTCCTGCTCACGCCGCTGTCGCTGGCCTGGGGCACGGTCGAGCTGGTTGCGCAGAGCGGGGCCGTCAGGTTCGGCACGCGGCTGGTATCCGGCGCCCTGGCCGCGG
The DNA here is from genome assembly GCA_050013055.1 of Streptosporangiaceae bacterium. Lineage (GTDB taxonomy): Bacteria > Actinomycetota > Actinomycetes > Streptosporangiales > Streptosporangiaceae > Palsa-504. The sequence continues at coordinate 18,387 of JBEKGC010000088.1, read as the reverse complement.
TGGCCGCGGTGATCCTGGCGACCGATCCGCTCACCGCGGAGCCGTTCGGCAAGTCCTGGCCGTCCGCCGACGCCCATTCACAGCCGTTCTCGCACTACGCGCTAGACCTGGTGCAGGCGGTAGCGGTCCTGGCCGTGCTGCTGAGCGCCGCCCTGGTCCTGGTCTACGCCAGGGAAGATCCGCGCTGGTGGCCGGCGCTGACGGCGGTCGCCCCGGTCGGCCTGGCCGTGTTCGCGACGGTCGCCCTGCGTTACTCGCTGCCGGACAGGTCCGCGTACCCGCTGCTCAGCCTGATGGCAGCGGCGCTGGCCTGGTTCGGCATGAGCAGGCTCAAGGACGTACCGGGCCGGGAGTCGCAGGAAACCGGTTCCGGTGTTCCCGCTGACCGTTACGCGGCCTATGAGCCGCCCAGGCCGGACGATCTCGGCGGTCGGCCCGCCTTCGCGGCCGGCCCTGAGCCAGGCCGCCGGGGGCCCGCCTGGCCAGAGAGGCCGGCCGCCAGGCCGTACGGCCGGATCCTGATCTTCACCGTGATCGAGGACCGGATCGCCGACTTCGACCGGCTCGCCGGGCAAGTGGCGGAGGAGGTCAGGACCGGCGAGCCGGACACCCTGGTCTACGTCATCCACCTGGTGCCGAACGCGCCTCTGCAACGCATCTTCTACGAGGTCTACCGTGACCAGGTGGCGTTCGAACGGCATGAGAACCAGCCCTACATGAAACGGTTCGTGGCGGATCGCCGGGCTTGCGTGCTCGCCACCAACGTCATCGAACTGCGGCTCACACACGCCAAGGTCGCGCCCTTCCCAGCCCCGGCCCCGGCCCCGGCCCCGGCCCCGGCCCCGGCCCCGGCGGGCCGGCGTTACGGGGGTGGCTAAGGTGCCGGCTCAGGCTCGGATCACGCTGCTGGCCAAGCCGGGCTGTCACCTGTGCGATGACGCTCGTGTCGTGATCGAGCGGGTGTCCGCCGATCTCGACGTCGGCTGGGAAGAACGCGACATCACCGCCTCGCCCGCCGACACGCGGGACTACTGGGACAAGATCCCGGTGGTGTTGGTCGACGGAGTGCAGGTCGACTTCTGGTGGGTGAACGAAGCCCGGCTGCGGGCGGCGCTCGGCTAGCCAGGCGCTCGGCTAGCCAGGCGCTCGGCTAGCTAGGCGCTCGGCTAGCTAGGCAGGCCAGCCGTCCAGCTAGGCAGACAAGCCGGGCGTGTTACCGGGTCGGCTGGTTCTCCAGGGGGGCGTGGTACCGACTTTGTGAATAGATGCACAAAGGCGTACCTTGGAAGAGACGTCGGCTGACGCGGGCTCCTACCGTCGCCTCCTGCCAACCCCTCGAGCCCGACCCCCAGGAGCGCTGCCGCGATGCACCGTAACGCTACGCCGTCTGGGTCCAACGGTGAGGTTGAGGCCAGCGAGCAGGCCGAGGTCAGCGGCCGTCCTGACGGGATCCCAGAAGCTACGGTGGCGCGACTGCCCGTGTACCTGCGTGCGCTCTACGGCCTGGCGGAGCGGGGCATCGGCACGGTGGCGAGCGAGGAGCTCGCGGCGGCCGCGGGGGTCAACTCGGCCAAGCTCCGTAAGGACCTGTCCCATCTCGGTTCCTACGGCATCCGCGGTGTCGGGTACGACGTCGACTACCTGGTCTACCAGGTGTCGAGGACGCTGGGCCTGACGCAGGACTGGCCGGTGGTCATTGTCGGCGCGGGCAATCTCGGCCGGGCCCTGGCCAACTACGGCGGTTTCGTCTCCCGCGGCTTCACGATCTCGGCCATGTTGGATTGCGACCCCGCTATCGTGGGCAGCAGGATCGCCAGGCTGATCGTCCGTCACGTCGATGAGCTGGAAACCGTAGTCACCAGGCACCAGGTGTCGATCGGCGTGATCGCTACGCCAGCCGGGTCCGCGCAGCCAGTCTGTGACCGGCTGGTCGCAGCGGGCGTCACCAGCATCCTCAACTTCGCGCCGCTGGTGCTCAGCGTGCCGGAAGGGGTGGATGTGCGGAAGGTCGACCTGTCCATCGAGCTCCAGATTCTCGCCTTCCACGCCCAGCGCAGGTCGACGGCCAAGCCGGAGCCCGGGCCCGTCGGCCCGCGAACAGTTGAGGGAAACTCTAGGGTCACCGCTTATAAACTTGCGGCCAGAGGCTAGGTGGTGGACACGTGAGCGTACTGGTAGTCGGCCTTAGCCACAAGAGCGCGCCGGTGGCCATCCTGGAGCGCGTCGCCGTCAGCGGGGACACGCTCAGTAAGCTGCTGCGTGACGTAATCCAAGCCGAACCCGTGGCCGAGGTTTTCGTCGTCTCCACCTGCAACCGGGTCGAGGTCTACGCCGACGTGGACCGGTTCCACGCGGGCGTGACGGTGATCTGCGAGATGCTCGCGCGGCACTGCGGGGTCCCGGCCCACGAGCTCACCCCGCACCTGTACGTGCACTACGAGGAGCGTGCCGTCAGTCACCTGATGGCCGTGGCCTGCGGGCTTGACTCCATGGTCGTCGGCGAGGGGCAGATACTCGGCCAGGTGCGGTCGGCGCTCAAGGTCGCCGGGGATCACGGCACGGTGGGCCGGGTCCTGTCCGACCTTGGCCGGCTGGCGCTGCGGACCGGCAAGCGGGCCCGGGCCGAGACCGGGATCGGCCGGGCCGGCCTGAGCCTGCTCACCGTGGCCATCGACCTCGCCGCGGCCGGCCTGGGCCAGGCCGCCGGCCCTGACCCGCTCGCGGGCCGCGACGTGCTCATCGTGGGCGCGGGCTCGATGAGCGCGCTCGCGGCGGCGACGGCCAGCAGGAGCGGCGCGGCGAGCATCGTCGTGGCCAACCGGACCCGCCGCCACGCGGCGCGGCTGGCCGCGGATGTGAGCGCGACCACGGCCGCGCTGGCCGACCTGCCTGCCGCGATGGGAGCCGCGGACGTGGTCATTTCCTGCACCGGAGCGGCCGGACAGGTCATCACCGCCGGCCTGGTGTCCGCCGCGGTGGCGGCCAGGACGCTCGCGGGCCGGGCCGGCTCGCTGATCGTGCTTGACCTCGCGATGCCGCGGGACGTGGAACCCGCCGTCGGCGGGCTGCCCGGCGTCGTGCTGATCGGTATGGACCTGCTCGCCGCCCACGGGACCGCCGCCACCGAGGACGACATCGCCGCCGTGCGCGCCATCCTCGAGGCCGAACTCGCCGCGTACCACTCGGCCATCGACGCCGCCCGGGTTACCCCGACGGTCGTCGCGCTGCGGGCCAAGGCGGCCAAGGTGGTCGACGCGGAGCTGGCCAGGCTGACAGGCCGGCTGAGCGTCGATAGTGTAAGCGGGCATGCCCTGGATGAGATAGCCCAGACGGTGCGGCGAGTGGTAGACAAGCTCTTGCACGCACCCACGGTGCGGGTGCAGGAACTCGCAGGCTCGCCGGGGGGCGAGGAGTACGCCGCGGCGCTGCGAGTTCTCTTCGATCTTGATCCGCGCGCAGTCGAGGCGGTCACCCGCGCCGCCCCGGAGCAGGAAGGCTCACGGTGAACGCCACCACGCTGAGGCTCGGCAGCCGCAAGAGCCCGATGGCCCTGGCTCAGTCCGGCCAGGTGGCCGACATGATCACCGCGCGGACCGGCCGTGGCGTGGAGATTGTCGGGGTCACCACGCTCGGCGACGTCAGCCGGGCGCTGCTGACCCAGATCGGCGGGACCGGCGTCTTCGTCAGCGCGCTGCGTGAGGCGCTGCGCAGCGGCGAGGTCGACCTGGCCGTGCATTCGCTGAAGGACCTGCCGACTGGGCCCGCGGCCGGCATCACGCTGGCCGCGGTACCGCCGCGGGACGACCCGAGGGACGCTCTGGTCGCGCGGGACGGCGCCAAGCTGGCCGATCTCCCGGCCGGTGCCCGGATCGGCACCGGCTCGCCGCGCCGCGCCGCGCAGCTACTCGGGCTCCGCGCCGATCTGCGGTGCGTGCCGATCCGCGGCAACGCCAACACCAGAGTGGGAAAAGTGACCGACGGTGAGCTCGACGGTGTGGTGCTGGCCTACGCCGGCCTGGTCAGGATCGGGTTGGTGCACGCCATCACTCAGGTCTTCGAACCGGAAGAGATGCTGCCGGCCCCCGGTCAGGGAGCGCTCGCGGTCGAGTGCCGGGCGGATTCCAGTGAGCTCGCCGCGCTGCTCGAAGCCGTGACTGACCCGGCGAGCATGGCCGCCGTCACCGCCGAGCGCAGCCTGCTTGAGGCGCTCGAAGCCGGCTGCAGCGCGCCGGTGGGCGCCTACGCGGCCGGGCTTGACCAGCTGCGGATGCGGGCCGCCGTGATGAGCACCGACGGAAGCCGGGTGCTGCGCGCGCGCGGCGACGCACCTGCTGCTGACGCGGGCCAACTCGGCCGGGCCCTGGCGGCGGAGCTGCTCCAGTCCGGAGCAAGAGATCTCATCAGCGTGCCACAGGCACCGACGGGCAGCGGGAATGATGCGCAGTGAGCGTTAGTGAAGGTTCACCGGAGCACGAGCCAGAGCAGGAAACCGGGCCGCGGGAAACCGGCCGCCGGCCGGCGCCCGTAGCCCCGGACCGGCCGCAGGCCGGCTGGGTTGCGCTGGTCGGCGCGGGTCCCGGCGACGAGGGGCTGCTGACGGTACGTGCGGCGGAACTGCTCGGTCAGGCCAGCCTGGTCATCGCCGGAGCGGACCTGGCGGCCATCGTCGGGCGCTACCTCAGCCCGGACGCGTCACTGGCGGACTCCGCCGACGCGGGCACGGCCCGGCTGCTGGTGCAGACGGCCAAGGACGGGCGGCTCGCGGTCCGGCTGTACCAGGGCGATCCGCTGCTGAACGGTGCGGCCCAGGACGCGGCCGCGTGCGCCAGGGCGGGGGTCAGGTTCGAGATCGTGCCTGGTGTGCCCGCGGCCACCGCGGTCCCCGCCTACGCGGGCATCCCGCTGGCCAGCGACCGGAACGGCGAGCTGCGGATCATCCACGCCGCCGAGGTCAGCCAGCTGGCGTACAGCCCGGCCACGCTGGTCGTGCTCGGCGCCGACGCCGGCCCGGCCGAGCTGGGCAAGATGCTGGTCGGGGCGGGCTGGCCGGAAACGACCAAGTTCGCCATTACCTGGGACGGGACCACGAGCGCGCAGCAGACGGTGGTCTCCACGCTGGGCCGCATCGGGCCCGACCTCAAGGCGGCCGGGGTGTCCCTGGCCAACACCAGGGGCTCGGCCGTCGCGGTGGTGGGGGACGCGGTGGCGGCCAGGGACCGGCTGTCGTGGTTCGAGACCAAGCCGCTTTTCGGCTGGCGGGTGCTTGTGCCGCGGACCAAGGAGCAGGCCGCGGTGGTGTCGCAGCGGCTGCGTGAGTACGGTGCCGTGCCCGAAGAGGTGCCGACGATCGCGGTGGAGCCGCCGCGCACCCCGCAGCAGATGGAACGCGCGGTCAAGGGCTTGGTCACGGGCCGGTACCAGTGGGTGGCGTTCACCTCGACGAACGCGGTCCGCGCGGTGCGGGAACGGTTCGAGGAGTACGGTCTGGACGCCCGGGCGTTCGCCGGCGTGAAGGTGGCCGCCGTGGGCGAGCAGACCTCCGCGTCGCTGCTTGAGTTTGGCATCCGGCCGGATCTGGTCCCGGCAGGCGACCAGTCGGCCGAGGGACTCGCCGCGGTCTGGCCGCCCTACGATGACCTGCTCGACCCGATCAACCGGGTGCTGCTGCCCCGCGCCGACATCGCGACCGAGACGCTGCTCGCGCGGCTAGTTGACCTCGGCTGGGAAGCCGAGGACGTGACGGCGTACCGGACGGTCCGGGCCGCGCCGCCGCCCGCGCCGATCCGCGAGGCCATCAAGGGCGGAGGCTTCGACGCGGTCCTGTTCACCTCGTCTTCCACCGTGCGGAACCTGGTCGGTATCGCGGGCAAGCCGCACGCGGTCACGGTGATCGGGGTGATCGGGCCGCAGACCGCCAAGACCGCGGCCGAGTTCGGGCTCCGGGTGGACGTGACGGCGGCTGAGCCGTCGATGGCGTCCCTGGTCGACGCGATGGCCAGGTACGGGGCAAGCCTGCGGGACGCGGCGGCTGACGCGGGCGAAACGGTCAGGCGGCCCAGCGAGCGCCGCCGCGGCGCCCGCCGCCGGCTGCGCTGAGGCTCGCCGCCACATTCCGGAGGGAGCGATATGAGCAGTGGATATCCCGTCGCGCGTCCCCGGCGGCTGCGCCAGACCCCGGCCCTGCGCAGACTGGTGGCCGAGACCTCGGTGCGCCCAGGTGACCTGGTGCTGCCCGTGTTCATCAAGGAGGGGCTCAGCGATCCGCAGCCGATCGGCTCGATGCCGGGCGTGGTCCAGCACACCAGGGACAGCCTGCGCAAGGCGGCGGCGGAGGCGGTGGCCGCGGGAGTAGGCGGAATCTTGGTGTTCGGGATTCCCGGCACCAAGGACGGCCGCGGGTCGGCGGCTGACGACCCGGCGGGCATCTCCCAGCTCGCCTTGGCCGACCTGCGCGCGGAGATCGGCGACGCCTGCGTCGTGATGGCCGACCTATGCCTGTGCGAGTACACCGACCACGGCCACTGCGGCCTGCTCACCCCGGCCGGCGACGTCGGCAACGACGCCACCCTGGCGCGGTACGCCGCGATCGCGGTGGCGCAGGCGCGAGCGGGCGCGCACATGGTGGCGCCGAGCGGGATGATGGACGGCCAGGTCGCGGCGATCAGGGCCGCGCTGGATGAAGCGGGTCACGACGGGGTCGGGATCTGCGCCTACTCGGCCAAGTACGCGTCAGCCTTCTACGGCCCGTTCCGCGAGGCGGCCGAGGGTGCGCCGGCGTTCGGTGACCGGGCGAGCCATCAGCAGGACCCGGCCAACGCGATCGAGGCGCTGCGCGAGGTGGCGCTTGACGTCGACGAGGGCGCCGACATGGTGATGGTCAAGCCGGCCCTGGCCTACCTGGACATCATCAGGCGGGTCGCGGACACCGTGTCGCTGCCGGTCGCGGCGTACCAGGTCAGCGGGGAGTTCGCGATGGTCGAGGCGGCCGCGGCCAACGGCTGGCTGGACCGGGACCGGGTGATCGGGGAGACACTGACCGCCATTCGCCGGGCCGGGGCGAGCGTCATCGTGACCTACTGGGCGGCCGAGGTGGCTCGCCGGCTGTGAACCATTAACCCGCTGAGGTTGTGCATACCGTGACCGTGCGGGCCGCTGCACCTCGCTCAATAGGCCGAACGGCCCGTGCTGCGTGTTCTACGATAGGTAACAAGGCGAATCAGGAGAGTGGCGGGAATTTATGGTCGACGTTGTGCGGCGCCGAGGCCGTGGTGTTCGCGGCCGGGCGGCGGAACGTGATCAGTCGCTGGGCATCGTGGCGGCCCAGTACGCCGCCATGGGCTGGCCCGTGTGCGCGGGCGAGCACCCGTACCGCGGCAAGGCCGCCGCGCTCGAGCCGAGCCGGGGATGCTCATGTGACCGGGTCGGGTGCCCCGCGCCGGGGGCGCATCCGGTGTCGCCGGCCTGGCAGATGCAGGCGACCGTCGATGAAAATGTGATCGCGAGCTGGTGGGAGACCCGGCCGGAGGCGAACGTCATACTCGTCACCGGGCGGGTTTTCGATGTGCTCGACGTGCCGGTCGCGGCCGGCGCCGCCGCGCTGATGCGGATCGAGGCCGCCGGGGTGGCGGTCGGGCCGGTGGCGGTGCTCGGCCAGGACCGGATGCTGTTTTTCGTGGTCACCAGGGGATCACCCGCCGACGAAGACGAGTGGTGGTCGTGCGGGCTTGACTCCGAGCCGGCCAGCGTCGCCGACGGCCTGCGGTGGCACTGCCGGGACAGCTATGTGCTCGGCCCGCCGTCCCGCTACGCCGGCCCGCTGGGCTCGCGCTGGGTCCGCACCCCGCAGGAGCATCCGCTGCCGGACGCGCTGCGGCTGCTGGAATTCATCGTCGACGCCTGCGAGGCCTAACGTGACCGATGGTAGCGACGCCCTCTTCGCGCGGGCGCGGGAGGTCACGCCGGGCGGCGTGAACTCCCCGGTGCGCGCGTTCGGCGCGGTCGGCGGCGTGCCCCGGTTCATGGTCCGCGGGTCCGGGCCTTACCTGACCGACGTGGACGGCCGCGAGTACGTCGACCTGGTCTGCTCGTGGGGCCCGATGATCCTGGGCCACGCCTATCCGCCGGTGCTTGCCGCCGTCTCCGCCGCGCTGCGGGACGGGACCTCGTTCGGCACGGCCACGCCGGGTGAGGTGGACCTGGCCGAAGAGATCGTGGCGCGGACCCCGGTGGAGCAGGTTCGGCTGGTCAACTCGGGGACCGAGGCGACGATGTCCGCTGTCCGGCTGGCCCGCGGGTTCACCGGGCGCCCGCTTGTGGTCAAGTTCGCCGGGTGCTACCACGGGCACGTGGACGCGCTGCTCGCGGCGGCGGGCTCGGGCGTGGCGACGTTCGGGCTGCCCGATTCCCCGGGCGTCACCGGCGCCGCCGCCGCGGACACCGTCGTGCTGCCCTACAACGACATCGATGCGGTGGCCACGGTGTTCGCGTCGCGCGGCGACTCGATCGCGTGCGTGATCACCGAGGCGTGCCCGGCGAACATGGGGATCGTGCCGCCCGCCGCCGGGTTCAACGCCGCGCTGGCGTCCTTGTGCCAGTCGGCCGGCGCCCTGCTGATCATGGACGAGGTGCTGACCGGGTTCCGCGTCACCGCCGCGGGCTGGTACGGCGTCGACGGGGTGCCGGGTGACCTGGTGACGTTGGGCAAGGTGATGGGCGGTGGGCTGCCGTGCGCGGCCTTCGGCGGGCGCGCTGAGATCATGTCCAGGCTCGCCCCGGCCGGCCCGGTCTACCAGGCGGGCACGCTATCGGGTAACCCGCTGGCGGTGGCGGCTGGCCTGGCCACCCTGCGCGCGTGCACGCCGGAGGTGTACGCGCGGGTGGACGCCGCGGCCGGCACCGTGGCGAAGCTGACCGCGTCCGCGCTGACCTCGGCGGGCGTGCCGTTCTGGCTGTCCGAGGCGGGCAACCTGTTCTCGGTGTTCCTCGGCCGGACCGCGCCCGTGCTGTCCTTCGCCGACGCCAGGGAGCAGTCGGCGCCCGCCTACGCCGCGTTCTTCCACGCCATGCTCGACGGCGGCGTCTACCTGCCGCCGTCGCCCTTCGAAGCGTGGTTCCTCTCCGCCGCCCACGACGACCGGGCCCTGGCCCGCATCGAGGCGGCCCTGCCCGCCGCCGCCCAGGCCGCCGCCGCCGTCCTGACCGCCTGACCCGCGCCGCGCCGGTAAGCTGGCCGGGCTATGTCCGACACAACCATCGTTCACCTGCTCAGGCACGGCTTGGTGGAAAACCCGAGCGGCGTCATCTACGGGCGGCTGCCCGGATATCACCTGTCCGCGGAGGGGCGCCTGATGGCCAGCGCCGCTGCGGATTTTTTCGCCGAACGACCGGTGGTGGCCCTGTTCTGCTCACCGCTTGAGCGAGCCCAGGAGACCGTGCGGCCAGTGGCGGACCGGCTGGGGCTCGACATCGTCACGGACGGGCGGTTGATCGAGTCGACGAACCACTTCGAGGGCCTGAAGTTCGGGGTGGGGGACGGATCGCTACGGCGCCCGGCGCACTGGCCGTACCTGATCAACCCGTTCCGGCCGTCCTGGGGCGAGCCGTACCGGGCGGTCGCGGCCAGGATGCTGGCCATGATGGAGGTCGCGCGGGCGGCCGCGGCCGGCGCCGAGGCGGTGTGCGTCAGCCATCAGCTGCCCATCTGGGTGACCAGGCGGATGGCCGAAGGCAAGCGATTGTGGCACAACCCGGCCATGCGTGAGTGCGCGACCGGCAGCGTGACCAGCTTCAGCTATTCCGGTGACCGGTTGACCGGTGTGTCTTACGCGGTGCCGGCCCGGCGACAGGTCGCCCAGGGCGATGCGGCACAATAAACCTGTACTACCCCCTGTAGGAGATCGCAAGGATCCGCCCGTGTTCAAAGCCCCGGTATGGCTAGCTGGGCGCCGCACGGTCGTCTTGGCGGCGGCCGTGCTCGCCGGGGTGCTCCTGATCGGGGTGCTGGTCGCGGGGTGGGCGACGGGCGGCCACAGCGACGTGACTGATGTCGACGGCAGCCAGAGCGCCGTGATGTACACGGCGGGCCACCGCCCGGTCGCGCCCGAGTTCACCGGGACCACGCTGACCGGGGCCCGGCTGAACTTCTCCTCCTACCGCGGCCAGGTCGTCGTCCTCAACTTCTGGGGGTCCTGGTGCGCGCCCTGCCGTGCGGAGGCCTCGACGCTGGCCTCGGTGGCGGCCCTCTACCGTTCGTCCGGGGTGGCCTTCCTCGGCGTGGACGTGCGGGATACGACGGCCAGCGCTGAGGCCTTTGCCCGCAGCTTCGGCATCACGTATCCGAGCGTGGCCGATCCGGGCTCGTCGATCACGCTCGACTTCACCTCGGCGGTGCCGATCGCCGCCACCCCCACCACGCTGGTGATCGACCGGACCGGCCACATCGCCGGGGCGGTCTTCGGCTCCGCGACGTACCCGGTGCTGACCACGATCCTGGCGAAGGTCACCGGGAAGACGGCCGCCGTGGCGGTGAGCCGGTGACCGACGTGCGGGTACCGGAGACGGACCCCTTCGACTCCGCCCCGGCCGACTCCGGCGGCCCGCCACGGCCGGGCCCTGGTTCCCCGGCGGCCGGACCGTTCGGGCTCGCTGACTGGCTGAAGTGGGCCTGGCGGCAGCTTACCTCGATGCGGATCGCGCTGGTCTTGCTGTTCCTGCTGGCCCTGGGCAGCGTGCCGGGATCCATGCTGCCGCAGCAGGGCAGTGACCCGGTCGGCGTGCAGCAGTACTTCAGCTCGCATCCGGCGCTGGCCCCGTGGCTGAACCACCTGGGGCTGTTCAACGTCTTCGCCGCGCCCTGGTTCGCCGCCATCTACCTGCTGCTGTTCGCCTCACTGGTGGGCTGCGTGGTGCCGCGTACGTTCCGGCTGGCCGGCTCGGCGCGCACGCTGCCGCCGCGGGCCCCGCGCAACCTGTCCCGGCTGCCCAGGTTCGCCGAGTACGCCACCTCGCTGCCGCCCGCGGCGGCGGCCGAGGCGGCGGCGCGCGTGCTGTCCGCCCACGGGTTCCGGCTCCGCCGCCCGACCGCGCCCGCCGGGCCGGCCGGGACCGCTGCGCCGGCCGGGACCGCTGACTCCGGCGGCGGTCCGGGTGCCGGGGATCGGCCGGGGGATCCGGAGGAGCACTGGATCTCCGCGGAGAAGGGCTACCTGCGGGAAGCGGGCAACCTGATCTTCCACCTGGCGCTGCTCGGGGTGCTGGTGTCGGTCGCGCTCGGCGGGCTATTCGGCTACAAGGCCGACCGGCTGCTCGTGCAGGGGTACAGCTTCGCCGACACCCAGAGCGCGCTGGACGAGTTCCACCCGGGCCGGCTCGTCACCGCCGCCGACCTCCCGCCGTTCACCATCACGCTGAACCGCTTCGACGCCAGCTACATCTCCTCCGGCACCCAGCGCGGCCAGCCGTCCTCGTTCGACGCGCAGGTCAGTTACACGGCGCAACCCACCGGGCCGGTACGTTCCGCTCGCATCCAGGTCAACCACCCGCTGTCGGTCGACGGCGCGAGCGTTTACCTGATCGGGCACGGGTACGCCCCGGAGTTCAAGGTGACCGATGCCCGCGGCCAGGTCGTCTATAACGGCCCGCAGCCCTTCGTGGCCGGCGCGACGGGGAACTTCCTGTCGCAGGGCGTGCTGAAGGTACCTGGCGCGCAGCCGGAGCAGCTCGGCTTCACCGGCGTCTTCGTGCCGACCGCGGTGGACATCGGCGGCACGCTCGAGTCCGTGTTTCCCGCCGCCGACAACCCGGTGGTGAGCCTGATCGCCTACGCGGGCAACCTCGGCATGGATACCGGCGTCCCGCAGTCCGTCTACCAGATGGACACCGCCGGGATGCGGCAGCTGACGGCGTCGCCGCTGCTGCTGCGGATCGGCCAGTCGGCCAAGCTGCCGGACGGCCAGGGCACGATCACCTTCACCGGCTACCGCCAGTGGGTCAGCCTGGCCATCACGCATGATCCAGGCCAGCTGCCCGCGCTGATCTGCGGCATGGCCGCCCTGGGCGGGCTGCTGCTCTCCTTCGTGGTCCGGCGCAGGCGGGTCTTCGTCCGGGCCCGGGCCGGCCAGGATGGCACCACGATGCACGTCGGCGGCCTCACCCGGACCGACGCCAGCGGCGGCTTCGAGGATGAGTTCGCCTCGCTCGCCGCCGAGCTACGGTCGGCCCACCATCAAGCCGCGCAGGATCAGGCGGCGCCGCCGCACGTTCCGGCCACGGCCACCCCACCCGAGGAAGAGTAAGGGCTATGCCTGTCAACCTTGCCCTAGGTCACGTCAGTAATGACTTCCTGATCGCGGCACTGGTCATCTACTCCCTGTCGGTGGTCGCGTTCGCCGGCGACTTCGCTTTCGGGCGGCCCAGGCGGGCCGAGTCCTCCGGCCAGGTTCAGCTGGCGCAGCAGCGAGCCGCCGCGCTGGCCACGGTCGGGACGGCGGGCAGCACGGCCACGGCGGTGCCCGCTGACGCACAGGACGCGGCCGGGTCCGGCGCTGTGGGTTCAGCCGCTGTGGGTTCCGGCCGCACCGACTCGATGCCCGAGGTGGCGCTCCCCGCGCTGCGGGCGATCGGCGCGGCGGGCCGGTGGGTGCAGGCCGCCGTCGCGCTCAGCGCCGCCGGGGTGGTGGCGCACACGGTGGCCGTGGTAACCCGCGGGCTGGCCGTGCACCGGGCGCCCTGGGGCAACATGTACGAGTTCGTCACCGCCCTGACCTGCGTGGCGGCGATCTTCTTCCTCTACGCCATGATCCGGTACCGGGCCTGGATGCTCGGCGTATTCGTCATGGGGGCCGTGGTGGTCGCGCTCGGCCTGGCCGAGACGCTCATCTACACGGCGGCCGGCCAACTGGTCCCCGCGCTGCAGTCGTACTGGCTGGATATCCACGTCACCGCGATGACCCTGGCGACCGGTATCTTCTTCGTCGCGGCGGTGCTTGGCGTCGTGTACCTCATCCTGGACAGGTACGCCAAGCGGGTGGCGGCCGGGCGGGCCCAGCCGGGCCACCCGGCCGACCAGGCCTGGGGCCGGTACTGGGGCTGGGACCCGGTCGAGACCTGGGCCTTCATCACCTGGGTGCTGTACGCCGCGTTCCTGCACGCCAGAGCCACCGCGGGCTGGCGAGGCCGGCGTGCCCATTACATCCAGCTGCTCGGCTTCCTCAGCCTGACGTTCAACATCTTGGTGGTGCAGGTGTTCATCGCCGGCCTGCATTCCTACGCCGGCGTGAGCTGACCGGGCGGTGCCAGTTCCCGCCGCGTTACCGGGCTAGTCGCGCAGGCGCCGGGGCTACTGCCTCGGGGCTGCCGTCGTGCTCAGACCTCTTCGCCCGTCTGGAAGTTGCCGCGGATCACGCGGTCCAGGGCACGCAGGAAAACCGGATCGTCGTCTGGGCCCTTGGGCGCCCCGTGGGAGGCGCCGGCCGTCCTGGCCCGCCCTGCCGGGTGACGCGCCACGGCATCGTCTTCGGCGGTCCATCGCTCGTTCAGAAACCCGGCGCCGTCGCCGGAGCTATCGGGATCCCCGGCGGGCGCGGGCAGCGGCCCGGAGGCGGGGCTGCGCACCGGCTGCCGGACGATGAGCCAGGCGATCCCGCCGCCGATGAACGTCATGGTGATAATGACGATCCAGGCGGGCTTGGGCAAGCCCCGGCATTCCGGCGCAGGCGTCAAGATGGCGTCTGTCAGGCAGTAAAGCCAGAAGCCCGTCATGAACAGGGCAAATAGGGCTCCAGACAGCAACATGGCGGAAGCCTAACGGCACGCCTGTAGCCCGCGTGCCCGAATTAGTCAAGTTGTCCGTGCTCGGCCCCTCGCGCCTGGCCGTTGAGCTCATTACATGACGCGGCGGGTGATATCGGCATACGCTGACCATCAGAGGGCAAAGAGAGCAGGAGACCGGTACATGCGGCTAAGGCTGTTCGACCGTATCCGCAGGCTCGCTCACCGCCGTCGGCCCGAGAACGAAACACCCCCGGGGGGACAGGGAAGACACCGCCGGGCGCAGAGCCCCGCGTCCTCGGCTCCCTCCGGACCTCCGCTCCCTGCCGATCCTCCGACCTCGTCGGGTCCGCCCAGATCCGGGAGCCCGCCTCGGGACGCCGTACCCGCGGGCGAAGGCTGGCCCACGCGGGGGACGGAATCGGCGGACTGGCCCGCCCCGGCCGCGGCTCGGCCTGACCCGGGCGCGAGCTGGTCCGCAGCGGCGGGTGAACGGCCCGGGCCTGATGGAAACTGGCCCGCCTCGGCGGGAGAGCCGGCCCCCCGCGGGTGGCCTTCCCCGCCGCCTGACGGCTCCCCGGTAGCGTCCGCCCCAGGCGCTCCGGCGGTCGCAGACGGCACGAACGTGTCGCGGTCAGATACGCGGTCCCGGCGAGCTGGCCGGGCTTCCGGCGCCTCGGCGGTGCGGGCCGGGGCGGCGCGGGCGCGCATCCGCGAGGCGCCACCCGGCGCTGGTGAGGTGGCGCAGGCCCCGGCCGCGCCGGGACTGTCCGGCTCCCGTCCGCACGGGCACGAGGCCACCCGGCCTAGTCCGGCCCATGAGGCCACCCGGCCTGGTCCGGCGCACGCGGCTGGGGCCGGCCGGGCGGACACGCGGGACGCTCAGCTCGCCCGCGTAGCGGCCGGCGTTCCGCGTCAGCCCGACGGGCGCAGCCGGACGTCCTTGCGGGCGGCCGGGGCGGCCCTGCGAACCAGGCTGCCTTTTACCGCGCCGCACGCGCGAGAGCGGCCGCGCACCGCCGACGGCCGCCGGAACTGCGGCTCCATCGAGCGCATTCTGTGGCGGCAGTGGGACGCGGCCGCCGCGCCGCCCGCCGAGGTGATCGAGGCGGTCGACCGGCTGGCGGAGCTACCCGAGCGGATCAAGGAGCGGCTGGCCGACGGCCTCGACGCGATCTTTATCGGGCCGGGCGGGGTACCCGAACTCGATGATATGACCGGACTGCGGGGGGTCGCGCTCCCCGCCGGGAGAGCGACCTGGGACGCCTGCGCCGGGGCGTACGGCGAGCGCAAGATCGTGGTGGGCTCCCAGCCGTCACCGACCCCCGACGTCATGTGTCACGAGGTCGGACACGCGCTTGATGATCTCGACAGCCCGCCGGGTAAGTGGCAATCTGACTCTGCGGAGTTTCGCATGGTCTACGATCAGTGCCAGCCACATCTCGCCAGCGATTTCCACCGCCAGCCCGGCGGCCTGGGACGCAAGGAATTCTTCGCGGACGCGTTCGCCGCGATCGCGTCCCGGCAGCGGCCGGCGCTTGTGGACATGCTGAGTGGCGACACGCGGACGGCGCTCAGGGTCATGCTGTACTTCAACCGGCGCTACGGCATCTAGGGTGATCAACGATGTTTGTCATACGACTGCCGAACGGGAACCTCAGAGTCCCGCAGTCCGCGATCGCCCATGACGGGCGCCTCCTCGGCGACGTCTACGTGGAGATCGGGCCCCAAGACGCCGATTACTCCCGGCTGGCCGAGCAGGCGCTGACGCCGGAAGAGTTCGAGCAGCGGCGCGACCGGTGGCGGCAGGACGACGAGGCGCTGCGTCAGGAGTTCCTCGAGTTCGCCCGGCGGCACGACGAGTACTCGTGGCCGGACGGCGACGAGCCCTGAGCTCAGGTCGCATGAGTCATCGCGGCCGGACCCGACGGCGCCGGGGAATTCCGCCGGCCGCCAAAAACCCACCGGAATCCCAGCCCGGTAGAGCCCAAAACCGGAGAGACCATTGCTGGCCTCATCCGGTTTTGTTAACGGGTAAGCGCGGGCTAAGCGGGTCAGGCCGCCGGGTGGCCCTGCGGTGCTGGTTCGCTGTCGCCACGCAGCAGTGCGCGCACTTCAGACTCACGGAACCTGCGGTGCCCGCCGGGGGTGCGGATGCTCGTGATGCGCCCGGATGCCGCCCACCGGGTGACGGTCTTCGGATCCACCCGGAACAATGCGGCTACCTCTCCCGGCGTGAGCAGACGCTCGTTGTTGCCGTCCACGTTCAGTCCCCTCCGACTGTCGCCTTAAAGCCTCTGGTCAGATATCCCTCTAGTTTGGCGCTGAACGAGTACTTTCTACCTAGATTTCTGGAAATTAGGTCAACGATTCGCGGTAATCCGACGACAACTAGTAATTATTTAAATGCATTAAGTAGTTTTCGCATGAATTAGCGGATTTTGCCCGGCTCTACGGCCTCAGGGCGCGCTCGGGCCACCCTGAATCAGGCGAGAATATGAGTTTGTCGCGGTCTGGAAATACCCGGGACACGCATGAGGCGCGGGGACACGGCCCGAGGCGCGGGGACACGGCCCGAGGCGCGGGGACACGGCCCGAGGCGCGGGGACACGGCCCGAGGGCGAGACGGCCTGAGGCATGGGGACAAGGCATGAGGCGCGGGACAGAGGCGGCGAGATGAGTGACGACGAACCGGGGCTGGTCAGCCTGGCCGAGATCAGGGCCGCGGCCCGGTTGCTGGCGCCGGTGGCGGTGCGGACGCCGCTGATCCCGTTTCCCGGCCAGGAACCCCGGCTGCTGATCAAGCCCGAGTCGCTCCAGCCCACCGGATCGTTCAAGCTGCGGGGCGCCTACAACGCGATCATGGCGAGCGAGGCCGCGGCCAGGCGGTACGGAGTCATCGCTCATTCCAGCGGAAACCACGGCCACGCGGTGGCCTACGCCGCGGCCCGGCTCGGCGTCCGCGCCGTGGTGGTGGTGCCGAGCACGGCTCCGCAGGTCAAGACCCAGGCGATCGAGTCCTACGGTGCCGAGCTTGTGACGGTCGCCCCGACGCTGGCGGCCCGGCTGGCCGCTACCGAGGAACTCGTGGCCCGGGCAGGGTACGTGCTGATCCCGCCGTTCGATGACCGCATGGTCATCGCCGGGCAGGGCACCGTCGGCCTGGAGATCGCGGCCGACTGCCCGCAGGCCGACCTGGTTATCGTGCCGGTCAGCGGGGGTGGCCTGATCGCCGGGATCGCGGCCGCGGTGCGGGCCTGCTGTCCAGGGGCGGCCGTGGTCGGCGTCGAGCCGGAACTGGCCGCGGACGCCCGCGACTCCTTCCGCCGCGGCGAGCCGGTCGCATGGCCCGCGGCGCAGGTTCAGCGCACGATCGCGGACGCCCTGCGGGTGGAGCAGGTCGGTGCGCTGCCGTTCGCGCACATCCGCGAGCTGGTGACCGACATCGTCACGGTGACCGAGGAGGAGATGCTCACGGCGGTCAGGCGGCTCGCGGGGCAGGCCCGGCTGGTCGCCGAGCCCGGCGGAGCGGCCGCGGTGGCGGCCTGGCTCTTCCGGTCCGGCCAGCTGCCCCGGGCCACGGCGCCGGTGGCCGTGCTCTCCGGCGGCAACATCGATCCAGCCCTGCTGGCTTCGATCCTGGCCTCCGGCTAACCGGCGCCCCGCTTCGCCGGGCCGGCCTGGGCGCGAGCTCGCCGGTCAGCTCCTATGCTGGGAAGGTCATGCGTACCACTCTGGCTTACACGTCCGCGCGGATCCTGCTGCTTGTCGTCTCCATGATCCTGCTCTACCTGGTGGGGGCCCGCGGCCTGCTGTTGCTGGCGCTCGCGTTCGTGGTGAGCGGGATCGCCAGCTTCGTCCTGCTGTCCCGGCAGCGGGACAAGATGTCAGGAGCTTTGATGGGGCGGCTCGGGAACCGGCGTCAGCGCGGCTCGAGCTTGCGCGCCAGGCTCGACGAAGGCGCCCGGGCCGAGGACGACGACTGACCGCGCGGCTGGCCCATGGATTGGCTGGACCCAGATTCGCCCGGAGCCGTCCCCGCGGCCGACTCGCGCCCTCGTGCGTCTCACCAGACCGTCTTACCCCATCAGGATCATAATTCGATCACTAGTCTGATCTGGATGAGTGTTTTCGCGGATCATTCGGCTTTAGTGGAGAAATAGGTACCCTATTGGGTACCAAATCATCCGCAGGGGCCAAATCTTCCAAGATCTTCTCGGAGTGCGGCGCTACACGGATCCCTGGTCCACCACGAACCACACAAGCATCATCGCGGGCTTCGGAGGCATCGTCGCGAGGGTCGGGGGCGCGTTACAGCCGGGGTGCCGGTGGCGGGGGTTACGGCTGCCTGGCCGCGGGACGCGGCCGGGTGTCGGCGGCGGGGTTACAGCCGCCTGACTGCGGGACCCAGCCGGAGCGTCGACGTCGATGCCTTGATCGACGAGGCTCCGTTCGGCTCGGCGGGCTGGTCCGCGGTAGCGCCCAGCCATCCGCCGGTGGTCAGCAGCGCCAGGACCGCGTCGATGGCCTCCTGCCGTGTCATGGCCGAGGTATCGAGCACCAGGTCCGCGTCCCGCGGCTCCTCGTAGGGATCCGACACCCCGGTGAACTCCTTGATCA
>JBEKGC010000087.1:0-17420 GCA_050013055.1 Streptosporangiaceae bacterium | reverse complement strand
TCCCTGACCTGATGACCGTGCTTCCACAGCTGCAGCCAGGTCAGCTGGGCCACATCCGCGGCATCGCTGTGGTTAAGGCCGGCTCTCATCGCCGTGTGGATGACCAGCCCTCCATACCGGCTGATAATTTGGTCCCAGGCGGCCCACTCCCCCTGGCTAGCATCGGCCAGCAGCTCGCTGGCGGGCCCGTTCCGGACGAACAGTGCCTCGGCGCGAGCGACGACCGCACGATCTGGTGACATGGTGAATCCCCCATCGGGTTCTCTTCGGGTTCTGAAGCGATTCCTTCCGCCGGTTCCGGACTGACCGAAATCCACTTCTCCTTATTGCCGGAACTCATCGTGGCGGGAGGTCTTGCAACGACGACTGCAGTGAGCCCCTGCAGTGAGTACGGCACGGGCCCTGCACCGTGGTGGCTTTTGTCCGGTCAACATAATGACTCTGCGATTTCGGCGGGGTGGACGTCGGAGTTGCAGGTGGGCGCCGGGCTCTTGGTCGTATTTAAATGGCAGTTCCCGGCAGCCAACAGTCGGCTCTTTGTGTGTCGAATATCCTGCTGTCGGCAGAACTGTCGGCGTACCGCGGCCGCGCGCAGTCGTCCCCGTCCCGCTGGTTCACGTCGACGGAAGTGGTGTATGGGGTAGCTGGTGCCGCGGTAACGTTCGCCGGGCTTCCTGCCGCTGTCGGCCCCGGGCCCGGCCACGACGATGGTCCGTTGCTGTTGCGGGGGCTCGCTGGTCAGGCCCCGGCGGCGGGTCCGTCGCGGTCGTGCTGGTGGTGCGGTGGCGGCGGGGGGTGGTGATGCGAGGTGTATGCCGTGCCTGGTCCGGCCGGGCGTCAGGCGGGCTGGGCCGCCGGTTTCGCGTGGAAGATCGGGCGCCTGCGGATAGTTTGGTACCCGATAGGGTACCAAAACTTCCAGGTAAGCCGAATATTCCACGATCTTTTTCGACAGTTGTGACAGGTGGGTTGCGGGTGCGGGGAGCGGCGGGGGTGACGGCTGGAGTACGGTGCTTCGGGCCTTCAGGGCGTGACCGCCGCCTCGGTCGTGAGCCGTCGCGCGGGCCGGTGTTCACCGTCGGCCTGTGGCACGGGAACGACAATGATGGACCATTGTGGCGCCTCGCGAGCGGGAGCGGGGTGGCACGGGCGTGCAGGACGTGGCTCACGGGGACGTCCGCAGGACGCCCAGTCGTCGTCCGGGCGCGACCCTTCGCTGCCGGGTCTCCGGGCCAACGCTGATTGATGCGGCACTAGTCCAGTTGTGACTGGCCTGCCTGTCGTTCCCGGAGCACCGGCACGCGCGGAGCGGGCGCTGGCCTCGGTGGGATTCCCGCCGCTATATAGGGACTGGATATTCTCGCCGCCTTCCGCAAAGCCGCCCAGGCTGATATGAGAAAGGATAAGACTAACTTAGTGAGGCTAGATTGATAACTGAGGTTATTCCTGATTAAATGGAAATAATTCGTGAAGCGATCATCTCGTGCACTCCAGGGACGTGGCCCGCCGCTGGCGGTCAGAAAACGTGAATATCCGGCTTGGTCTGAACCGACCTGACCGACGGTACGTATCAGTAGCGGAGGCATGTCGCGGGGAAGGGAACCGCGCGGCATGGCGGCATGGCGGCATAGTCAAACGACCAGGCCAACGGCGGGGAATCCTTTGATGGTGAGCATGCACGAGCCAGTCGAGACTTGGACGCGACCGCTGGGGGCAGGCGGACGCCGGGAAAGGGTAGACAAGGGGTTTCGCGGCCCGGTGAGTCTTTCTTCGTGCTTTGAGGAACCGTGCGGGATCGCCGTCCCGGCGACGACCATGGCGGACGTGCGCCCCAGGACATTCCGCCTGCTGGTCAAGATGCTGGCCGGGATACGTCTCGTCCAGCTCCTTCCGTGGCCCATTGCGTTCGCCTTGGGGGTGCGCTTCAACGCACCCCATATCGGGCTGGCCATCGCCGGTTACGGCCTGCAGGCGGGATGGTCCCTGTTCTACGCCGCCCGGTCCCTGCGTAAGGGCACCCTTCCGAACTGGCTGATGGCGCTGGATGTCGCGGTCACCTGCGCATGCCTGGTGGTGTCCGGCCGTGGCTGGTCTACCGCCAGGGGCAGTGTCCTCGGCAACTCTGCCGTCTATCCCGCTGTTGGAGTCGCCCTCGCAACCGGTGTCGTGTGGTGGCGTCTGCGGGCCGTCGCGGCGAGCATCCTGCTCGCGGCGTGCTACTTCATCGGGATGCTGCCCAACCTGCGCCCTGACTCGCCCATGATAGTCACGGCCCTCGGGAACGTCCTGTCGCTTGTGGGCTTTACGGTAGTGGCAGGCCTGATCACCAAACTGCTGCTCAGCCAGGCCGAGACCATCGCCGCGACGACCGCGGCCATGCTCGGCGTACGGGAGCGTGCCGCGGCCGAGCATGCGCGCCATGACGAGCGGAGTACCCAGTACCGGCTCCTGCACGACACCGTTCTGTCCACGCTGAACACCATTGCGCGCGGGGCAATCCAGGACAGCGCGCGGCTGCGGCAACGGTGCGCCGCCGAGGCCGATTTCCTGCGCAGCATGATCTCGGGAAACGGCCAGCCGACTACGAACCTGACTATGGAACTGGCGGTCGTTGTCCACCACCAGGCGGCCCTTGGTCTGCGTGTGCACAGCAATATGGCGGAAGTACCGGAAACACTCCCGCCTGAGGCCATCGCCGCGCTAGCCGGATCGTGCCGGGAGGCACTGAACAACGTCGCCAAGCACGCCGGGACGGCCGAGGCATGGCTGACCGCGCACACCGAGCAGAACGGAGCCGTCGTGATCACGGTGGTCGACCGCGGGCGCGGTTTTTATCCGGACTCCGTAAGCCGGGGGTTGGGCGTGAGCCACTCGATTAAGGCGCGGATGGCAGAGGCGGGGGGCTCGAGCGTGGTGGAGAGCGAGATCGGGCAGGGCACCTGTGTGGAGCTGCGATGGCCCGGATAGTCAGTCTCGGTATCGTCGATGACGACCAGATGCTGCTCGACGGGATGGCCGCCTGGTTGCGGCCAGTGCGCGACCTGCAGGTGCAGCGCACCTCGAAGACGGTCAGCGACTTCCTGGCGGCCGGCGTCGGCACCGCCGATGTGCAGGTGGTACTGCTCGACCTCAACCTGCGCGACCATACGGTGCCGGCCGACAACGTGGCACGGCTACGTGCGGCAGGCACCCGGGTTCTCATGGTCTCCGCCATCGCTGACCCCGAGCACGTGCTCGCCACCATCGAGGCCGGCGCCGGCGGATACATTACGAAGGATCACGACCTGGCAGCGCTCGCCGACGCGGTGCGCGAGGTCGCCGATGGGGGATCGGTCCTTACCCCGGAACTGGCATTCGTTCTCAGCCAGGACCGCAGGCCAGTCCGGCCGCGGCTCTCGCCGCAAGAGCAGGCAGTCCTCAGCGCTTACGCGCGGGGCAGCACCCTGCACGCTGCGGCGCGCCACGCGGGAGTGGCCTACGGAACCGCCCGGGTGTATCTGGAACGAGTCAAGCATAAGTACAGCGAGGCAGGCCGTCCCGCACGTACGAAGCTCGACCTGGCTAACCGGCTGCGCGAAGATCGGCTTGAACTGGACCACCTTGGCGCGCAGGAATGACCCGTGCCTACGCCGCCGCAAGGAACCGCACGGGAACTTCCCCGTGACTCCTAAGCGCCGGACCGGACGTGCAGGCAGCTGGTGACATGTGCCTTGCCGCCCATGACGTTGATCACCTCGACGTTGGATTCAACCGATGCCGCGCGGGCGAAGACCCCCCCGTAGCGGCCGAGCATCGTGAACGCGCTCCAGGCGACAATCCACGGCGTGAGGTCCCCGTCATCGCCAGGGAACAACTCGGGGACAGGCCGGATCCGGCGCTGGATGACGTACGGGCCGTCCAGCCCCGCCCGGATCCTTTCCTCCCAAAGCTGCGGGCTTGTGTCGGTGCGCCAGCCGAGCAGCACGCCGTTACCGCCGTGTAGCAGGGTCGGTTTGAGCGCCAGGTCGTCCTGGTGAGAAAGGGCGTAGTGGAGCAGGTCGGCTTGCTTGCCATCCTCCAGCGTCACCGGCCCGGGCCGCACCATCCGGGTCCACGGCAGGATACGGTCCAGGCTGGCCAGCTCCTGCTCATCGAACAGCGACCTGTTCTTCTCGTCCGACAACATCGCGAGCGCACCCTTACTCGCGAACATCTCGGCGTCCAGCGGGGTGAAGAGCTTGACCGCGCCGCTCGCGACGGCGTCCAGGATCGGATCCATCAGGGCCGGGGCCTCAGGAGATTCCAGCAGGTCCTCGAGCATGAACACGCGGTAGATGATGTCTACGGGACGCTGGCCCAGCCAGACCCGTCCGTCCCTGACCTCGAGCTGCCCGATGTGCGCGGCGGAGGAGTCCAGGCCGAGCTGGGACAGCCGCACCGCGTATTCGCGCAGATAGGGCTCGAGGAACGAGTAGCTGCTCGGCCAGTCGGTCATCACCATCACCGGAGCTGAGTCCGGCTCAAACCCGGTCTCGGTCAGGATGGTCCTGACCTCCTCGCGCATCGTGTCGACGTACTCAAGCTGGTGCTCCCGGGCGAACTCGGCCAGCTGGGGATGCTCGAGCAAGGAGACGATCATGTCGGCGTTGTCCATGCCGCCGATCGCGCTGCCCATGTTGAACTCAAGCAGCCGGAAGCCGTTCTCGTCGACATACAGATCGGGCCGGGCCAGGCTGGTCACGGCGGTTCCCTGGGTGCGCAGGATGGCCGATACCTGGACCTCGCTCATCCCGGCCGCGCGGGCGAACTCGGCCAGGTCCCCCCCGTACAGCCGGCCGGGCAGGCTGACCAGCGCGGAGCGCAGGTTCCGCAGGTCCGTTTCAAGCTGGTCACGTTCGGCCTGGCCGAGGAACAGCGGTCGGCCCAGGAAGCGGCCCTGGTAGAGGGAATTGAGCAGCACGGAGTCGGCTTGCCGCCCGACTAGGTCGCCGACCTGGAGCCCGCTCCGCTTGATCTCATCGAGGTACAAGGCGGTCAGGGTGGTCCGGTTCATCGGGTGAGCTTCCTTCCGGCCGGCGACAGAATTGGCAGCGGCCACCGCCGCACGGCCGCGACCACTGACAACTTCTCAGAGGGCCGGCGGGGGTGCCTCTGATACACGCTTTCCCCGGCGGATCCGTATCAGCGTCGCCGCGATCTGTCCTCTCTCCTACCAAGGCGCCCCAAGGCCGCCCGGCCGGGTCGGCGCGTGCCTCCCCAAAAATGCGGCGAGTACGGATAGAGAGTGAAGCGCTAATGACTAACGAAGCAGTCGGCGATAGCCGAGCGGACGGGGGCAGCGCTCTGGGCGCCCTGGCCACCTGGCGGCAGACGCCCAGGCAGGTTAAGGCGGTCCTAGCGTGCGTGCTAGTCAGCAAACTCGCTGCCTTCTTGCAGCTCTTCCTGCTTTTGTTCCTCAAGCACCGGGGCCTCTCCTCGGGCGAAGCCGGCCTCGCCCTAGGGGTATGGGGTGCCGGGGTGGTAGCGGGTGCCGCCACCGGCGGCTGGCTTTGCGACCGGATTAACGCCCGGACGACGATAATGATCAGCAGTATCGGCGCAGCCGGGCTGACGATCTCCCTGGTCTATATCCGGGTCTATCTCCTGCTCCTGCTGGCCGTGCTGCTGGCGAGCACCGCGGGCCAGCTCTACCGGCCGGCCGCGCAGGCCCTGATGACCGAGCTGACCCCTCCGGGGCAGCAGGTCATGGTGACGGCGATGTACTTGCAGTGCTTCAACATCGGCATCGTGGTGGCGCCGCTGGTCGGCACCGCCCTCGCGGCGGTGTCCTACTACCTGCTCTTCTGGACCGAAGGGCTGGCGCTCCTGGCCGTCGGCCTGATCGCGGTGCTGGCGCTGCCCCGCCGGATCAGGGCCGGGGCCAAGCCGGGCCAGCCAGAGCCGGCTCAGCCGGCGTCGGCCACGCCAAAGCAAGCACGCGGCGGGTACATGGCGGTGCTGACCGACTGGCGCTACCTGACCTTCCTGGTCGCCTTTTTGCTGATGGCCACGGTGTACTGCCAGTACACCGCGGCGCTGCCGCTGGCGATCAAGCAGTCCGGGCTGAGCATGTGGTGGTACGGCGTGGTCCTTTCGCTCAACGGCGCCATGTGCGGGATATGCCAGATCCCGGCGACCAAGCTCGTGCTCAAGTGGCCGCTGCTGCTGATAGAGCTGCTTGGCTTCGGCCTGCTCGCGGTCGGTTACGGTATCTACGCGATCGCGATGGTGCCGCTCGTGCTCATCATCGGCACGGTGACCTGGACGGTCTCGGACCTCATCGGCGTGCCGACGATGTTCGCGTATCCCGGCAAGGTGGCCCCCGATCAGCTGCGCGGACGGTACTTCGCCGCGCTGCTGAGCGTGCACGGCGCGGCTCTGTCCTTCGGCCCCCTCCTGGGCGTCGCGCTCTACCAGCATCTCGGCCAGCGAGCATGGCTCTGCCTCGCTGGAATAGCGCTCGTGGCCACCGTCATCGGCCAGTTCGGAATGCGCCGCCCGACCGCCGTGCCCGGCATCGAGCCCGCGCCCGAGCTGGCCGACGCGGCCCCGGTCGGCTGACAGAGGCCCATCGCAGCGCTCTCGCCAGTGCCCGGGCACTGGCGAGAGCGCTGTCATGACCCATCCGTGGCGCAGGTTACAGCAGCCGGCTGGGAACCAGCTCCTCCACCTTCAGGGGCTCGAAGTGAACGCCGGCCAGCGCCGCCGCCTCGTCGAGGGACGCCTCGCACGCCGCCGGGTCCGTGCCGCAGGCGATCAGCAGCGCGTACCGGCCGAGGTGGGCGCGGGGCGGCAGGTACACGGCCTCACCCGGTGTGGCCATCGGCTGAGCGCTGACCAGGCCGGGCACCGCACCGGGCTCGGGCAGGCAGATGTCCACGATGCGGCAGTCCTCGGGCGGGTACAGGAACCGGATCCCGGCCACCTGATGGCGCGATGCCCCCAGCGGTGGGCGGGCTCCCCGGGCCACGTCCGCGGCCACCCGCCCCGGGTCCACGCCGGTCGCGAGCTTGCCCAGGTAAGGAATCATGTCTCCGCCGAGGCGGGCGTTCACCTCGATGATCACCGGGCCCCGCCCGGTCATCCGCACCTCGGTATGGGTGATCCCGTCCGCCAGGCCTAGGACGCGGTGCGCCTTAGCCAGCACGTGACGCAGGCGGGCATCTTCGAGCAGGGGGTCCGCCGCGTCCACGATGTGCCCGATCTCCTCGAAGTAAGGAGCGGGCCCGAGGCGCTTGCGAGCCAGGCAGAACGGCCGGTACTCGCCCGCCGCGACCGCGCCGTCCACGCTGATCTCCGGCCCCTCCACCAGCTCCTCGACCAGGAGCCCGGTCTCGAAAGCGGGCGGCCCGGCGTGGCTCGCCCGCGCCGTCACGGCGAACGCCTCCGCCAGCTCGCCGGCCTGCCCTACCTTGACCACGCCGGCGCTCGCGCCCATGCCGCGCGGCTTAAGCACCACAGGGAAGCCGATGCGCCGCGCTGCCGCGTCGGCCTCACTGAGCGACCCCGCCAGGGCGTACCGCGGCTGGGGCAGGCCGCTGCCGGTCAGCGCGGCCCGGGTGAGGTGCTTGTCGCGGCAGCGGCCCGCTCCTGTCACCGTGAGGCCAGGCAGGCCCAGCCGGGCCGCGACCCGTGCGGCCGCGATGACGAACGCCTCGTCGTACGTGCATATCCCGCGAACGTGCCGCGCCCGGCTGACCTCGGCCGCCGCCGCGAACAAGCCATCCTCGTCGGGCACCATGCGCGCGTGGTCCAGCAGGCTGACCACGCTGCTCCCGGCTATGTGGCTACGCTGCCACGTCGGTTCCTGCTCATCGATGAGCCACACGGGCACGCAGTCCGCCAGGCCGGCGAGCAAGTATTCGCGGTAAGCCCGCCGCCCGCTGCTGATAAGCAGCACCACACCGTCGTCTCTTCGCATTGACCTCTCCGCTTTCATAGGCACTGTCCTGCTGGGAAGAGGAGTTGCGAGGCCGCGGCTAATACCCCGATCGCCGCGGTGTGGCTGGCTCGCCGCTGAAGTCCTTCCCGGCACCTGTATCAGCCGCCTGCCGGTCCGCTCTCTCAACGGTCACAGGCCTCCGGAGCGGAAACCCGCTCCGGAGGCCGACACTGATGACCGTCTCGCCGGACGGCCCAGACACAGGAGTGATGGATGACCAAGCGCGAGGCCGAGCTGCTCAGGGTCGGTGCCAGCCCCTCAACGGTGGCGGCCAGGGCGGACAGCGCCGGGCCGGCGGCGGGGGCGGACAGCGCCGGGCCGGTCAAAGGCGGTACGGCTGCATGGGCATGCCATGTCGGCTTCCCGCCGTCAACCATTTTCCCTTTCACCCCTCCCGAGCGGATGGGCATCAGGAATCTTTTCGAGTTTCAGACGCTGATGTACCGGCCGCTGTATTGGCTCGGCCGCGGCGGCCAGCCCGGGGTGGACTACGATCTCAGCCTCGCTGGCCCGCCCGAATGGAGCGGCGACGGGCGCAGCGTCACGGTGACCCTCAAGCCGTGGAAGTGGTCCAACGGCGAGCCCATCTGCGCTGACAACGTCATGTTCTGGATCAACATGATGGTGGTCAAGGGCTCCAGGTACGGCGGCTACTCGCCCGGCTACCTGCCGGATAACCTCAGGTCCTACCAGAAGGTGGCCGAGGACAAGGTCCGGTTGGACTTCGACCGCGCGTACTCCAAGACCTGGGTGCTGATGAACCAGCTGACGCTGATCACGCCGATGCCCAGGGCCTGGGACCGCACCGCGCACGACACCACGGCGAACGCGTCAGCCGACCTCGCCGACATCCCCGCCGTCTATGACTACCTGGTCGCACAGAACGGCGAATGGACGCAGGAGAGCAACGAGCTCCGGACGACGTGGCCGTCCAGCCCGGTGTGGAGCGTGGTCAACGGGCCATGGCGGCTGCAGGATTTCGCCCTCGACGGCACCGTGACCTTCGTGCCGAACGAGCACTACTGCGGGCCGAACAAGCCTT
The DNA here is from genome assembly GCA_050013055.1 of Streptosporangiaceae bacterium. Lineage (GTDB taxonomy): Bacteria > Actinomycetota > Actinomycetes > Streptosporangiales > Streptosporangiaceae > Palsa-504. Next base: position 8,418 of record JBEKGC010000087.1, on the reverse strand, counting down.
ACCTGGACGAGTTCCGCCAGGTGCCGACCAGCTCCGACGACGAGCAGTACCGCCTGCTCCAGAGCGGCCCGCACGGCCCGGGCGCACTCCAGGTTGGCTTCCTCCCGCATGGCCTGCCCCCCGAGCCGCCCAGGTCCTACCGGCTCGTCCCGCAGCAGGTCTGCCTGATCAACTACATGCCGCTCAACTTCGGCAACCCCACGGTGGCCGGCCGGATGATCAGGCAGCCCTACGTCCGGCAGGCCCTGCAGTGCACCCTCGATCAGGACACCGCCATCCGCGACATCTTCCATGGCTACGGTTACCCGACCACCGGGCCGGTTCCCGTCGTCCCTGACCGGGACCGGCTATCTCACGCCCAGTCAGGCCACACGATCGGGTTCGATATCGAGCGTGCCCGCCGGCTGCTGACCGACCACGGCTGGGACATCAACCGCGTGCCCGCCGTCTGCGTCCGCCCCGGCGCTGGGCCCGGCTGCGCCGGCGAGGGTATCGGCGCGGGCACCAGGCTCTCCTTCACGGTGCGCTACGCAGCGGGACGGGTGGCGCTGACCCAGCTCATGCACCAGTTCAAGCGAGATGCCGCCGAGGCAGGCATCGAGCTCCGGCTGCAGGAGGTGAACGGGTCGGTTCTGGTGGGCCAGGACCACAGCGAAGGGGACAAACCGCAGCTGTGGGAGCTCCAGTGCTGGAACGGCGGGTGGGTGTTCTACGGCCATCCGACCGGTGAGGTGTTGTTCAAGACCGGCGCCGGCAGCAATTACGGCCGCTACAGCGATCCGAAGGCCGACGAGCTGATCGACAGGACCGTGGTCAGTGACGACCTCGACGCGCTCCATGACTATCAGGGCTACATCGCCGAGCAGGCACCGGTCATCTGGACGCCGGGTTTCCCGCTGCGCGTGTTCGCGGTCGACAACAACCTGCGCGGTTTCGAGCCGGTCAACCCGTACGGCATGATCAACCCGGAGAACTGGTACTACGCCAAGCGCTGACCCGCCCCCGCCCGCCCCATCCGGGCCGTCCTGCACACCCGCCCCGTCCTGCACGCCCGTGCCGCCCGGCTCCCGCTGGCAAGCCACAACGATGGTCCAACGTAGTTGTTCCCGCAGGGACAATGGTCCATCGTGGTGGTCAGGATCGGGGCTGGCGGCGGCGGGAGGCGGGCGAACGTTACCAGCCACGGCCCTAAAAGGGCATGGCAGGCAAACGCGGCATGGAGCGAGCGCGAATTCGGCCGGGCGGCGTAAGGCCAGTTGGTTAGGCGACTTCAACGGCCTGCGCGAACCCGCGGATGCGGCGCTGCTCCAGCTCCGTTTCGACCACCTCGGCAAGCCGCCGGACACCTTCCCTGATCCGGTCAGGGCTGGGGAAGCAATACGACAGCCGCATATAGTTCCGGCCCGAGCCATCGGCGTAGAAGCCGGTTCCTGGCACATAGGCGACGCCCGAGGACACGGCATGCGGCAGCATGGCTTTGGCGTCCAGCCCGTCCGGGAGCCTCAGCCACACATAGAAACCGCCGCCGGGCCTGGTCCACTGGCAGCCGCCTGGCATGGCGTCGTCGAGCGCACCGAGCATCGCGTCCCGGCGCTGCCGGTAGAGCTCACGGAAGACCTTTATCTGCTCTTGCCAGGGCTGGTCGCATAGGTAATCACGGACAAGTAGCTGGGTCAGGCTCGAATGGCACAGCACGGCCGACTCGGCGGCCAGGACGAGCTTGTCCCGGACGGCGGGCGGGGCCACGGCCCAGCCGACCCTCACGCCAGGAGCGAAGGTCTTGGAGAAGGTGCCGAGGTACACGACGCCGTGCGGGTTGATGGCGCGAAGGGCCTGCCCAGGATCCCCGGCCCAGCCGAGCAAGCCGTACGGGTTGTCCTCGATGACCGGTAGCCCGGCCGAAGCGCAGATATCAGCGATCCGGCCGCGCCTCGGCGAGGAAAGAGTGACGCCAGCCGGGTTGTGGAAGTTGGGCACGGTGTAGAGGAACTTAGCGCGCCTGCCCGCCGCGGCCAGCGTGTGAAGGGCTGCCGCCAGCGCTTCGGGGATAAGCCCGTCGTTATCCATCGGCACATGGATCATCTCGGCCCGGTAGGCGGCGAAGACACCAAGCGCACCGACGTAGGAGGGCCCTTCGACGAGGACCGCGTCGCCCGGGTCGATGAAGATCCGGGCGATCAGGTCGAGCGCCTGCTGGGAGCCGACGGTGACCACGATGTCATCGGGACGTGCGCGGATGCCTTCCAGCTTCATCACGTCGCAGATAATCTCCCGCAGGCCCGGGTCACCCTGAGCCGTGCCGTACTGCAACGCGGCGGAGCCGCGACTGCCGATCAGCTGACCGGCCATGTGGCCGACGACATCCATCGGCAGGGCGGAGACGCAGGGCATCCCGCCGGCCAGTGAGATGACCTCGGGGCGCGCGGCGAGCGCAAACAGCGCCCTGATTTCCGAGGAGACCATGGCACCCGCGCCGGCTGAGTAGTTATCCGTGAACGGGTCAAGGCGGGGGGCCGGTACTTGATCCAGGTCCGTGATGGGCCAATCCATACCACGGCAGAGGGCGAACGCGTTCTGCCCTGATACACGCGCCGTCCTTCGGCGCGTGTATCTGCCGGCCGACCGCTCAGCCTCTTATCTGGCATGAGGTCGTCCGGCCGTCGCACCGAGCTGGCCGTCCACCGGACTGGCCGCCTGTACGCCAGACCCCTCATGGCCGCAGCCAAAGCCTGCTATCCAGAAACGTTGGTGAGATTCACATGACTGACCGCGAAGTCGAGTTGCTGGCTGTCGGGGCGGGCCCGTCCAACCTCGCTCTGGCCGTTGCTCTCGAAGAGCTCGCGCCCGACCTCGCGGCGAACTCGCTCATGATCGAGCGTGCCGCGGCGGTCCAGTGGCAGCCAGGTTTGCTGCTGCCCTGGGCGAAGAGCCAGGCCTCATTCCTCAAGGACCTGGTGACCCTGCGGAACCCGCAGAGTGAATTCTCTTTCCTGAATTACCTCTTCACCGTGGGCAGGCTCGACGATTTCGTCAACATGGGCAGCTTCACTCCGTATCGTCAGGAGATCTCCGAGTATTTCTCCTGGGTGGCGAGCACACTTTCTAAGGTTTCTGTGGAGCTGAATTGCGGCGGTAGCTCCGTTGAGCCGCGCCGGGATGCTCACGGCGGGCTGACGGGATGGCTGACCCGGCTCGCCGACGGATCGACGGTGTCCAGCCGGTATCTGGTCATCGGCATCGGCCGCGACCCGTACGTGCCGCCCGTCTTTGCCGGGGTGCCAGCCCGTCATCTAGTGCACAGCACGCAGTACCGCCCGCTCGTGGCGCGCCTGGACAAGGAGTCCCGCTATCGCGTCGCGGTGATCGGGAGTGCGCAAAGTGCCGCGGAAATGTTCAGGGCGCTCCAGACGGATCTGCCCTATGCCCAGATCACCTGGGTGATGCGCTCGATCGGCATTGGCGCCTACGAGAAGACGAAGTTCACTAACGAGCTGTACTATCCGGGCTACGTTGACGAATTCTTCCAGGGCCGCCCCGACGCGCGCGAGCAATTGCTCAGGGAGATGCACAGGACCAACTATTCGGGCATCGAGCCGCCGTTCGTGGACAGCCTCTATGAGGATGCCTATCTCGATCGTCTGACCAAGGCCGACGATAAGAAGATCATCACGATGACGGATATCAACGCCGTCACAGAGACCGTCGGCGAAGTGACGCTCGAGCTGGCCGACCGGCGGACAGGTGCCGTCACCGAGCTGGCCACGGACCTGGTGTTCCTCGGCACCGGGTTCGTCCGCGAGATGCCGGCGCTGATCCGCAGGCTCGGCGACGCCCTGGGCCTGGCGGAGATCCAGGCCAATCGCCAGTACCGGCTGATCCTGGACGAGTCGTCCAGCGCCGCGTGCTACCTGCAGGGTGTCAACGACGCCACCCACGGCATCGGCGATCCGCTGCTGAGCGTGGTCGCCTGCCGGGCCAGCGACATCGTGCACGACATCCTGGCCCACCGGGACGGGGCGGCTGACGAGGCACACCGGGTTCAGCCCCTGCTGTCCGCCGGAGCAGCGACATGAGCCGGAGCAAGAACATGAGACCACAGACCCTCCTGGAGGAGGCGGAGCAGCGTTTGCTGCCCGCGCCTGCCCGCGGGATCCTGGTCGCCGCGGCGCTGACCGCCGCCGCCGCGGCGCTGATCGCGGTGACGTTCGGCACCGGGTGGCTGCTCCCGGCGCACGTGGCGGCCTCCGCCGGCGCCGCACAGGCGACCGCGTCGTCGCCTGTGCAGCTGCTGTGGCGGCTGTTCCTGGCGGTGGCGGTGATCGCCGCGGTGGCCAGGACCTGCGGCGGGCTCGCCCGCCGGGCCGGGCAGCCGGAGGTGGTCGGCGAGATCGTGGCCGGGCTGATCCTGGGCCCGACGGTGCTCAGCACCCTCGCGCCCTGGGTCATCCGTGCGCTGTTGCCGGCCGCGGTGCGGCCCGGCCTGGGCATGCTCGCGCAGGCCGGCCTGGTGATCTTCATGTTCTCGGTCGGCCAGGAGGTCGACCGGGACATGCTGCGCCGGCACGGCGGGGTGATCGGCGCGGCCAGCCAGGCCATGATGGTCGTCCCGTTCGCGCTCGGGATCGCGGTCGCCGTGCCGCTGTACGCCACGTTCGCCGGGCACGGCACGAGGGTCGTGCCGTACGCGATCTTCATCGGCACCGCGCTCAGCGTGACCGCGTTTCCCGTGCTGGCCAGGATCGTGCAGGAGGCCGGGCTCAAGAACACCCGGCTGGGGTCGATGGCGATGCTCTGCGCGGCCGTCTGCGACGTGCTGGCCTGGTGCGCGCTGGCGGTGGTGCTCGCGATGAGCAAGGCGCAGGGCCCGTGGGCAGTGCTCCGGGTGCTTGGCCTGACCGCCGCGCTCTGCGCGGTGCTGCTGGCGGCCCGGCCGCTGGTGGCCGCGCTGGCCAGCCGTTACGCCGGTGCACCGGTGTCCGGCCCGGTCCGCCTGGTGCTCGTGGTGGGCCTGATCTTCGGGCTGGCGGCCGTCACCGACAAGATCGGGATCCACGATATCTTCGGGGGCTTCCTGGCCGGCCTGGTGCTGCCGCGCGATACCCCGCTGCTCCGCCCGGTGACCACGCAACTCGGTGCGGTAAACCGCGCCCTGCTGCTGCCGGTCTTCTTCGTCTCGATCGGCTTGCAGGTCAACGTGTGGCATGCGGCGGCGCGCCCGGCGGTGCTCACCGGCGGCGCGTTGCTGCTGCTGGCCGCGATCGCCGGCAAGCTCGGCGGCACCATGGTGGTGGCGTCGGCCGGCGGGATGCCCCGCAGGTCCGCGCTCGGCCTCGGGGTCTTGATGAACGCGCGCGGCGTGACCGACATCGTGGTCATCGGCGTCGGGTTGAGCGCCGGGGTGATCAATGGCAACGGGTTCACCGTCCTGATCATGATGGCCTTGATCACCACCGCGATGGCCGGCCCTGCGCTGCGCTGGCTCGGCCTGTGGGCACCCGCGGCCCGCCCGGCCAGCGCACCGCCAGACTCCGGCCTGCCCGCCGCGCACGCCCAGTCCGGCGGCTAGCTTCACCCCGATTCACCCCGCCGCGCAGGCCCAGGCCGGCGGCTGGCTGCACCCCGAACGGTGCTGTATCAGCGGTGCCGGGACCGGCCCTCTCACCGGGCAGAGGGCGGCGCTGATTCGTCCTTGAGTGATTACGACGTTGGGAGATAGCGGAATGGCCACACGTGAAGTCGAGCTACTCGCGGTCGGCGCTGGTCCGTCGAATCTCGGGCTTGCGGTGGCGCTGGAGGAACTCGCGCCCGAGATAGCGGAGAACACCCTGCTCATCGACCGCAACCCGGCGATCGAATGGCAGCCAGGGATGCTGTTGCCGTGGGCCAAGAGCCAGGTGGCCTTTGTCAAGGACCTGGTGACGCTGCGCAACCCGCGCAGCAGGTTCTCCTTCCTCAGCCACCTGCACGCCACCGGCCGGCTCGACGACTTCATCAACATGGGCGAGCTCACGCCGTATCGCCTCGAAATCGCCGATTACCTGCGCTGGGTGGCGAACTCCCTGAGCAAGGTCCGTTACCAGCTGGGATGCGATTGCGTGTCCGTCGTGCCGCAGCGGGACGCCGCGGGAACGCTGACCGGATGGCTCACCACGCTCGCCGACGGGACATCGATTTCCAGCCGGTACCTGGTGATCGGGACCGGCCGGGACGCGCACATCCCGCCGGTCTTCGCGGGCCTGCCCGGGCACCGGATCGTGCACAGCACCACGTACCGCCCTCGCGTGGCCGGGCTGTCGAAGGAGATGCCCTACCGGGTGGCCTTGGTCGGCAGCTCGCAGAGCGCGGCCGAGATGTTCCGGGCGCTGCGGCAGGACCTGCCGGACTGCGATGTCGCCTGGGTGATGCGGGCGATGGCCCTGACCGCCGACCAGTCGAGCAAGTTCACCAACGAGTTCTACTACCCCTCGTTCGTGGACGACTTTTACGCGTCCCGGCCGGAGGCACGCGAGCGGATGCTCCAGGAGATGTACAAGACCAATTACTCCTGCGTCACGCCGGCGATGCTGGAAACCCTCTATACCGAGCTTTACCTGGACCGGCTCGGCCAGCGCCATGACCGGCGCCTGATCACCATGGCGGAGGTCACCGCCGCGCGCGAGGTGGCGGACGAGGTGGTGCTCGAGCTCACCGACCGCAGGACGGGCGCCGTCACCGAACTGCACCGCGACCTGGTGTTCCTGGGTACCGGATTCGCCTGGCAGACGCCCCGCCTGGTCCGCGGGCTGACCGCGGCCATCGGGATTGACCAGGTGCGGGTAACCCGCGCGTATCAGCTGATCCTGGACGAGCCGTCCACCGCGGCCTGCTACCTGCAGGGCGTTAACGAGGCCACGCACGGCATCGGCGACTCGCTGCTCAGCGTGCTCGCCCATCGCGCGCAGGACATCGCCCTGGACATCATCGCCCACCGCGCCGGCGGCGCGGACCTGCCCGCCACGGCGTACGCCGCCAGCCAGCCGCTGGATTAAGGGAAAGCACCATGCTAGAGACACAAGCAGAATTCCGAACGGCACCTCTGCGTGCCCAGGCCTTCAGCACGCTATCCACGGCGATGCCCGCGGCCAATATGGCCGCGGCGGTCAGGTGCAGCGCCCGGCTCAAGGCCGTCTTGCCCGACACCGAGCGGCTGGATCGCAACCTGGTCATGGTGGCGTACGGCGGCGGCAAGGACAGCTCCTACACCCTGGCGTTTGTCCGCGCGATGCAGCTCATCTTGTTCCGCGACCACGGCACCACCTTCCGGCTGAGGGTGGCGACCAACCGCCACGCGGGGATGCCGCGCGCGGTCCTGGAGAACGTCGACCGCGCGTACCGTGCGCTGCGGCTTGACGCCGACCCGGACTGCGAACTGCTGCTGATCGACGGCAACGAAGTGACGCCGTTCGACGTGGACACGCCGCAGCGTGCGGCCGTCATCCGCCGTAACCGGCTCGACATCTTGATGACCGGTCACCGCACGTTCGCCGACGGCCGCCCGACCTTCTGTAACGCCTGCAACCTGAGCGTGCTGAACTCCTTCGGCGTGGCGGCTTCGTACGGCGCCGGTGCCGACATCATCATCACCGGCGACTCCCAGCAGGAGCAGCGTCAGTACACCGCGTGGGTCAGCAGGCTCGCCCGGCAGCTCACGCCGGGCGCCCCGGCCGCCCCGGCCGCCAGCCAGAACGGCCTGGGACGCCTGCTGTCCCACCTGGACAGGATCGGGCAGTCGTACTTCGCCGATATTCACGGGCCGGACGCGGCCGATGCCCTGACCGAGCGGCGGGTCACCACGGCGGTGCCGGCCCGGCTGCGGTTCTTCTCCATCTATTCCGACACCGCCTACCAGGCCGGTGACCACCTGCAGCTGCTGACCGGCTTTCTCGGCTTCGAGTTCGACGATCTCGCGTTCAGCTTCACCGAATCGGACTGCGGCAACCCGGCCCTCATGGCGCACCTGCGCGGCCTGAAGTGCGAGCGGGTGTACCAGCGGCCCTACGCGGACGGCATGGCGGAATACGTCGAGTTCGCCCTCGACCTCATGCGCAGGAAGGACTTCCCGGCCGAGCTGATCAGGCAGATGCGCAGCCGGTACGAGGGCCCCGGCGCGGTCGCCCGGATGCGGGCCGCCGCGGCCGACTATGCGATCGCGACCTTCGGACTGGCCGAAACGCAGCTTGTCTGCATGGTGTACTCACCGTTCGCAGAAAAGGGAGCCGGGCTCGAAGAGTTCCTGCAACGCGAGCATCCCGCGCTGGCAGGCTACGCCGGCCAGCTCCACGCGCGGCTCGCCGACGAGTCGGGCGATGACCCGCAGCTGGCCGGCGAGCTTGAGCGCATCAGCGGGCTTGAGCTGTCCCAGCTGCGGGTGCTGTACCG
>JBEKGC010000086.1:0-30605 GCA_050013055.1 Streptosporangiaceae bacterium | reverse complement strand
GTCGCAGCCTGACCAGCTGGGACCACAGGCCGGCCACCGTGGCCGGCTGCTGCTCGAAAAACTCCCTGGAGGCGGCGCCAAGCACGCTGGTGTTGCCCAGCAGGAGCCGGTTCACCTTGACGGCAGGGATTTCGCCCCCGGTAAATCCCACCACCACCAGCCGGCCCTCCGGTGCCAGCGAGCGAAGGCTGTCGGTCATCCGGTCCCCGCCGACCGGGTCAAGGACGATGTCGACCGCCCGTTCCCCGGTCAGGTCACGCACCGCGGCGAGCCAGCCGTCGGTCAGCACGGCGTGGTGCGCGCCGCACCGCAGGGCGAACTCCTTCTTGGCCTCGTCGCTGACGACCGCGACCGTGCGCAGCCCGAGGGCCCGCCCGAGCTGGATCGCGGCGGTCCCGACGCCTCCCGCCGCGCCATGCACGAGCAGGGTGTCACCCGGCTGCGCCTGTGCCCGTCTGACCAGCGCGAACAGAGCGGTCAGGTAGTTCAGGGGAGCGGCCGCGCCCGCCTCCAAGCTGATGTCGTCCGGCAACGGCAGCACCCTCGCCGCCGGGGCGCAGACGACCTCCTGCCAGCAGCCGTAGTCAAGCAGCACCGCCACGCGCTGGCCCGCCGCCAGCCCGGTGCCGGGCGGGGCGGACCTGACCACCCCGGCGGCGTCCATGCCGGGCGTGTACGGAAGGGGCACCTTCATCTGATAGCCGCCCCTGGTCTGCAGCAGATCCGCGAACGACACACCGGCGGCGGCTATGTCGATGAGCACGCCACCGTCAGGGGCCGGCTCGTCGGCTTCGGTCCATCGCACGTCATCGGGGCCGGTGAAGTCCACAATCTTATGAGCGAACACCCGCTGCTCCCTTCACGTGGCGGCCAGACGCCGCCTTGCCGCCAGGCTATTGCGGGGTTCCCGCCGTCAGCATCTGCACGCGCATCCGGGCCAGCGCGGTGGCCCCGGCCACCGCGTCACGGTTACCGCCCGCCACGCCTGAGCCCTGGGCCGCCGGCGCGTCCTGAGCGCAGGCCAGGCCGACGGGCGCACCGAAGCGCACCGTGACCGTGGCCCGCGTAGGCGGGGGCCCGGACCGGTCCGGCGGCAGCAGCGTCCGGGTCCCGCTGATTCCGGCGGGCACCAGCGGTACGCCCGCCACCGCGGCCAGCCGGGCCGCGCCGCGATGGAACTCCCCGGTCCGGCCATCTCGTGACCTGGTCCCCTCCGGGTAGACGACCACGTCGTGCCCGGCTGCGAGCAGCGCGGCCGCGGCGGCCAGGTCGGCGCTGCCGCCCCCGGTCCGCCGGACCGGGAACGCCGCCGACAGGCACCGGCCCACCAACGGCCGGAGCACTCCCCGGAACCAGTAGTCCGCAGCGGCCGCTACCGCTGGCCTGCGCCGGGCGGGCAGCGCGGCGATCAGCGCGGCCGTGTCCGCGTGCGAGTTGTGGTTGGCCACGATCACGCACGGCCCGGCGGGCAGTTCCTCGGCTCCGGTCACCCGCAGTCCACCAGTCAGCCCGAACACCACCCGCCACAGCGCCTTCCGCGTCGCCGCCCCGGCGAGCCCCCGGATCTTAAGTCCCCGGATCATAGGATCACCGCCACGGCCAGCGCCACCAGCAACGAGTCGATCCGGTCAAGCAGCCCGCCGAACCCGGGCAGCCACCGGCCCGCGTCCTTGACTCCGGCGCCCCGCTTGACCATCGACTCCACCAGGTCACCCAGCGGCGCGCCCGCGACGACCGCGATCACGTGCCCGGGCGTGAACACGCCGCCCCAGACGCTGAACGCGGCGACCGCGGCCAGCGCCGCCGTCCCGGCCACCGCTCCGCCGGCCACGCCGGTCCAGCGCTTGGCGGGTGACAGGGCCGACAGCGCGGGCCCGCCGAACCACCGCCCCGCGCACCACGCGCCCACGTCGGCCACGCAGACCGCGAAGACGACCGGCAGCGCGGCCGGGCCGAGCAGCACGAGCCCGCTCAGGGCGCTGATCCAGGCGGTGCCAAATACCCCGGCCGCGGCCCGCCGCGCCCCGGCGGCCGCGTCCCCGCCGAACACCGGTACCAGGGCCGCCGCCAACAGCGCGCCCGCCAGCACCCGGCCCAGCTGACCGGGCATCCGCCAGGCCACCAGCGGCAGCACCACGGCGACCATCCCGATCAGCGCCGAGTCGGCCGCCCTGAGACCGGTCAGCCGCCCGTACTCCACCGCGCCGATGACACCGAGCCCGGCGGCCAGCAGCACGGCGCCGGGTGCGCCCAGCCACAGGCAGCCGGTGACCAGCGGGGCGGCCACCAACCAGGTCCGCCACCGGCGGATCACCTCGCCGTTCCGCGACACCAGCGCGCCGAGGCCGCCGGCCGCCAGCACTCCGGCCAGGCACAGCGCCGTCCCCGTCTGCGGATTCATCGCTCCTCCTCACCTTCCGGGGGGCCGCCGGCGAGACAGGCCGGCCCGGCGGTTATGGCCCACCGGGCGACGCGGGCCCACCGGGCGACCCGGGCCAACCGCACCGCCGCGGTCAGCGCGGACCCGCCGGCCAGCACGGACAGGAACACGGCCGGGTGCCCGAACCCCGCCAGCAGGGCGAGGACCAGGCAACGCTCGGTCTTGCCGACCGGCCCGCCCTGGACTCGTCCCAGACCGGCCGCCGCGCCGGCCAGCGCCACCCACGAGGGCAGCGTGGCCGCCAGTGCGGCCGCCACGACCAGCGCGAACGGCGCCAAGGCCAGGCATCCGGCCAGTGCGGCCAGTTCGGCGGCCCGGTCCCCGGCCTCGTTCAGGACAGAGCCGAACGGGGTGGCCCGGTCCCCGTCGCGGGCCACCCCGCCGTCGAGGTTGGCGCAGCCGAGGCGGGCCAGGAGAGTGGCGGCCACCACCAGGCCGGCGACGGGTCCTGGCCGCAGCGTGGCCAGCGCCACGCCCGCTGCGCCACCGAACACGACGCCCGCCGCGGTGATCGCGGCCGGGGCCACGCCCGCCGCCACCAGGCGGCGCCGGACCGGCGCCAGCCGGCCCGCGTACCAGGATTTGAAGCTGTACAGGCCGCCCGCGGCGGCACCAGCGGAAAGGTTCATGACCATCAGCCTGCCGGCCGACGGCCCGCCCGGCATCGGTGCTGCTACTCAACCGGGATGTCCCGCGTACTCATAAGTAACCTACTGATGAGTAACAGCAGAAGGCGGGGTGGCCGGCCGAGGCCTGTCAGCCGGAGCCTGGCTCGTCGGCCAGGCCATGCTCGATGGCGTACCTGACCAGTTCGACCCGGTTGTGCAGCTGCAGCTTGCCTAGCGTGTTCTGGACGTGGTTCTGCACGGTGCGGTGTGATATCACCAGCCGGGTGGCGATCTGCTTGTAGGACAGGCCGGTGGCCACCATCCGAAGGATCTCGATCTCCCGCTCGGTCAGCTGCGGCGCGCCGCCGTCTCCTCCTGCGGGCCCGTCCGGGGGCCCGGCCGCGAGCCGCCGGAACTCCCCGAGGACCAGCGCGGCCAGCCCGGGGGTGAACACCGCGTCTCCGGCCGCCGCGCGCCGCACCGCCTCGAGGAACTCGGGGCGGCCTGCTGATTTCAGCAGGTAGCCGATGGCCCCCGCCTTCACCGCGTCCAGCACGTCCTGCTGCTCGCCGCTGGCCGACAGGACCAGGACCCGCACGGCGGGATCGGCCGCGCGCAGCCCGCGGGTCACCTCGACGCCCGGCATGTCCGGCAGTTGCAGGTCGAGCACGACCACGTCCGGCCGGGCCGCGTCGGCCAGCCGCCGGGCCTGGGCGCCGCTTGCGGCGGTCGCGACGACCTCGTGTCCGGCCTCGCCGCTTGCGGCGGTCGCGACGACCTCGTGTCCGGCCTCGGCCAGGTCCCTGGCCACCGCGTCGCGCCACATCGGGTGGTCGTCCACCACCATGACCCGGACCGGCGGCCGCTGTTCTGCCTCGGGCCGTCATCCCGGATCGTCACCGTGACCAGGCCGGGCTCGTTTTCCACCAGCACCCAGGCGCGGGCCTGCTCGCCGCAATGCTGCCGCACGTTCTCCAGCGCCGCCCGGACCGCCGCACCGAGCTCGCCTGCCGCCCTGCCGTCCAGCCGAACGATTCCCGCCGGTACCGATACCGTCACCTGCGTGGATTGGGCGGACAGGAGCAGCGCGCGCAGGTCAGCGTCGCCGGTCGTGTCCGCCGTGGCCATCCCCCCGACCAGGGCGCGCAGCGCGGCCCCCTGCTGTCCGGCCAGCGCGCCGAGTTCAGCGGCGGCGCCGCCCGCCTCGGCTCCGCGGCGCTGCACCAGCGCCAGCACCTGCAGGACCGAGTCGTGGATGTCGCGGGCCAGCCGCTCGCGTTCCCGGCTGGCCGCCTCGACCTGGATGATGTGCCGGCGTTCGGCCTCCACCTCGGCGGCGAGCCGGGCCAGGTGGCCGACGATCACGCCGGCCAGCAGCAGCAGGACCACCCCGTTGAGTACCACGGTGACGGCCTCGCTGCGCAGCGCGAGGTCACAGCCGGACAGGAGCAGCGCGGTGACCGCGCCCGCCCGCCGGCCGTGCTGGATCGCCCAGGCCAGCACCGGGCCGGCCACCCAGGTCGCGGTCACCGGCATCACCCCGTGCCGCATGGCGTGCGGGTACTGCAAGCCCTCGGTGCTCAGCAGCAGCCCGGCGGTGATCGCGAGGTCGGCGCTCAGCAGCGGCCGGGTCCGGCCTTGCGGGCGGGCGTACGCCGTGGTGGTCACCACCGTCCAGGCCGCCATCACGGCGATGGCCGCCCAGGCCCAGTCGGGCCGCGAATAGTCGGTCCGGTTCACCAGGGCCAGCAGCAGCACGGCGTAACCGAGGCTGGCGAACCGGAACACCGCCAGCGCCCGCCACAGCGCCTCGGCAGCACGGGGCGCGGCGTCCGCCGGGGCGGCCACCGCATCGGCCCGCTCGGTGTCGATCTGCACGGTGTCCCTGTCTATCTTCCGTATCGTCCCACGCCGCTGCCCGCCCCCGTACCGGCAAGCACCGGTCAGGCCCGCCCCGGCCCCGCTCGATCCCTGGCCTGCGGCGGTTAACCCAGACTCACTGAGAGCCCGCAGGCGGGACCATGCGCACCGTGGTCGGCGCGCCGGGCGGGCCGGCCGGCGAGGACCGGTACAGGGGTACGCCGACGCAGGTGAACAGCAGGGCGTCCAGGGGCTCACCCAGAACGGCGGGCACCTCGCTGTCGATGAAGGTCATCCCGGAGGCGCTCGCGCCGAGCGCGTAGGCCGCCAGGTGCAGCCGGCCTTCGGCCAGCCCGGCCGCCAGGTGCGCCGCACGGTACTCCTGGTCGCTGAGCCCGGCCAGGTCAGTCGCGGCGATGGCGACGAAGGCGGCGTCGCGGGCCAGGGCCTGGCCCAGGCACACCCGGTGCAGCTCGTCACGCAGCGCGCCCGCGCGGACCGGCGCGTCGAGGGCGGGCCAGCGGTACACGCCGGACGGCAGGCCCGCCACGTCGTGCACCACGACCCAGTGGGGCAGCCCCAGGCCGCGCACGGCCACGCCCATGCAGGTGCTCAGCAGGTCCTGTGACAGGCCGCGGGTGTGGTCCATCCGCCGCTGCGACCCGCGCGCGGCGATGACGCTGTCCACCGGCGCCGAGGCCAGCACCCGCACAGCCACCGGATCGCCCCGGTCCCACGGCCGGCCGAGACGGTCGCCTTCCCCGGCCCGCTGGGCCGCCGTCACCAGCGGGAACTCCACCGGCGCGGCGTCTACGTCCCCCGCCACGGCCCGGCCGCCCGCCTCGACGGCGGGAGCGGCCTCGTCCAGGCCGATCACGGCCACCGGCAGCTCGTGCACCCGGTCCGCTCCCACCAGGGCCGCCACCCCCGCGTCGGGAAAACGGGTATACAGCGCGGCCGTCAGGCCGGCCGAGTCGGCCAGCGCCAGCAGCTGCGCGAGCATGGTGCCGGCGTCCCAGTACACGTGCCGGTAGCCGCGTTCCCGGTACCGCCAGCCGGTGCGCCACGGCACGCCGGTGACGACCACGGCCGGGCCGCCCGCGCGCGGCGGGGGTCCGACCCGCACCAGCGCATGCTCCCACGGGTCATACCAGTGCACCCCCGCGGGCAGCGGCCCGCCCGGCGGCACCGCGACGTACACCTCAAGCGGGAAACGGCCGCCGGCCGACCCGGCCGCGCGGAACGGGTGGATCCCGTAGGGCCGCTGCATGGTGCGTACCACCCCGGCCGACAGGTACAGCAACCGGGACAGCTGAGCCAGGTCCAGCGCCGCCCGGTTGACTCCGGCCGTGCCCGCCAGCACGGCCAGGGCCGGCGCCGCCGTCTGCGGCAGCTCCCGGGGCAACGGGATGCGAGGCAGGCCCCCGGGGTATCGCTTCACGAACCACGGCAGCCGGCCGAAGTCATTGACCTGCAGATCCTGCCGCACGCTGGGATCGTCCACCGGCACATCCCAGTCCCGGCCCGGCTGATAAGACGTCAGCCGGTGCAGCCTGCGCGTGGCGGTCTCCATACCCATCATCATGTCCCGAACATCGCCCCGATGGCGATCCGGTGCGGCCAGGCCGCCGCAGGGCGTACCGCGTTCCCGCGGAGACGTCCACTGGGCCACGATTGCGGGCTGGGCCCGGCGTGTAGAACAATGAGATCTTGGCGATGAGGCTCGCCATAACCGCGGGGCTACGGTCGCGCTGATGGCCTCTACCCGTGTCGCAGACATGAAGGTAGGAGGCATCAGATGAGTGATGCGCTGGAACCGCCTGGCCATCATCAAGGGGCCGCGTGGTGAGCGCGGCCCTCCCGGTACCCCTCATCCAGCTGCTGCAGGTGCTGACCGTCGCGCTCGGCGCGCCCGGCATCACCGGCGTGATCGCCAAGGTGGAAGCGCGGCTGCAGGGGCGCCGGGGGCCGCGTATCGCGCAGCCGTATTACGACCTGGCCAAGCTGTTCCGCAAGGAGGCGCTGGCCCCGGCGGGGGCGAGCTGGTTCTTCCTGGCGGCGCCGCTGATCGCGGTGACGGCCTACCTGACCATCCCGCTGCTGATCCCGGTGCTGACCAGTTACGGGCTGCCGCTCGGCTACATGGGCGACATCCTGGGCGGCGGGTTCCTGCTGTCGCTGGCCAGCTTTGTCATCGCCACCGCGGCGCTGGAGACCGGCAGCCCGTACGCGCAGCTCGGCTCGAGCCGGGCCAAGACATTCTCGGCCATCACCGAACCCGTGGTGCTTTTCGTGGTGTTCACGGTGGCCCTGCTGACCGGCACCGACCTGCCGTACGCGCTCGCGGCGACGGTTCGCCTCAGTGCCGGGCAGATCATCCGCCCGGCGCACCTGCTGGCCGCGGCCGCGCTGTTCATGGTGATCCTGTCCGAGACCGGCCGGATCCCGGTGGAGACGCACACCGGCACCCTCGAGTTCGGCATGATCGAACATGCCCGGTCATTCGAGCATTCCGGGCCGTATTTCGCGCTGCTGACCTGGGGCTCTGAGCTGAAGCAGCTGATCTTGTACACGATCCTGGCCAACGTGTTCCTCGCGCCCTGGGGCCTGGCCTCGAGCCGGGACCTCGGCGCTGTCGCGCTGGCTGTCGCGGCGTTGCTGGCCAAGGCGGCCGCGATCGGCTGCGTGGTCGCGGTGCTCGACAACTCCTTCGCCAAGCTGCGCCTGTTCAAGATCACCGAGTTCGCGGCGGGCGCGTTCCTGCTCGCCGTGCTCGGCGTGTTCACGCTGTACCTAGGGGGTGGCTGATGGATCCGCGGCAGGCGCCAGGCGTCTACGCCGGTGCGGCGAACGTTATCGCGGCGGTGATGCTGCTGATCGAGTTTGGCATGCTGCGCCAGGCGCTGGCCCGGGACCAGGTGCGGCTTTACGCGGCGCAGTCAGCGCTGATCTCGGTGCTCGCGGTGGTCATCGCCGCGGACAGGAACCTGCCCGATCTGTACGCGCTGGCGGCGCTGTCCGCCGGGCTGAAGGTGGTGGCCGTCCCGCTGGTGCTGCGCCGCCTGCTCGCTCGTACCGGCGGGGATGAGGAGGAGCCGCTCGGCGCCGGGGAGGAGCCGCTCGGCGTGGCGGGCAGCCACACGCTGAGCCCGGCCTCCGCGGTGCTGGCCGGGATCGTGCTGGCCGCGTTTGGCTTCTTCAGCTTCGGAGCGCTCGGCCTCCGCGGGCCGGACCCGACGCCCGCGCCCGACACCGCGCTCGCGATCGCGGGCGCGATGGTGCTGGTCGCGTTCGGGCTGATGATCGTGCGCCGGGACGTCGCGTCCCAGGCCATCGGGTTCTTCTCGCTGGAGAACGCGATCTCGCTGGCGGCGCTGGTGGTGGCGGCCGGGCTTCCGCTGATCCTGGCCACCGCGTTCCTGTTCGACCTGCTGGTGGCCGTGGTGGTGTTCGCGATGCTGATCCGGGCGCATCACTCCCGGGCCGAGTCGCTGTCCACCGCCGACCTGACCAGGCTGCGGGGGTGAGCAGGTGATCGCCGTCGTGCTCGCCCTGCTGGTCGTCCCGCTGGCCGCCGGGATCACCTGCGCCGTCCTGCCGGCCCGGTACGTCAAGGTGACCGCCGCGGTCACCGTGGCGGCTGGTACCTGCTGCTTCGCGCTGATCCTCGCGCTTGTCCCCGCGGCCGCGCACCGGGACCTCAGCTACCTGTCCTACCTGCGGGTCGACGCGGTGAGCGTGATCTTCCTGCTGGCCACGGGCTTCTTGTACGCGGCCGTGGCGGTGTACGCGGTCGGCTACACCAAACGGCACGAGGAACTGTACGCCAGGCGCTTTTACGCCGGCCTGAACCTGTTCGCCGCCTCGATGCTGGCCGCGCCGCTGATGAGCAGCCTGGCCCTGCTCTGGATCGCGGTGGAGGTGACGACGGTCATCTCGGCGCTGCTTGTCGCGATCGAAGACACAGACGGCGCGGCCGAGGCCGCCTGGAAGTACGTGCTGATCGCCAGCGCCGGCCTGGGCCTGGCCCTGCTCGGTACGGTGTTCGCGTACTTCGCCGGGTCCCAGCTGCTCGGTCAGCACTACAACCTGGACATCGGGCCGCTTATCGCGGCCGGCCCGCACCTGCCGCACACCCCGGTCCGGCTGGCCTTCCTGCTGGCCTTGCTCGGTTACGGCACCAAGGTCGGCCTGTTCCCGGTGCACACCTGGCTTCCGGACGCGCATTCCGAAGCGCCCACGCCCATCTCCGCGCTGCTGTCCGGGTCGCTGCTCGCGGTCAGCTTCTACGCGATCCTGCGTTTTTACCAGGTGGCCGCGGCCAGCCTGGGCAGCGGCTTCCCGCGCGGCGCGCTGCTGGTGTTCGGGGTCGCCTCGCTGCTGCTGGCCGCGCTCTACGTCTTCGGCCAGCGGGACATCAAGCGGCTGCTGGCCTACTCAAGCGTCGAGCACATGGGCATCCTGGCTGTCGGGGTGAGCTTCGGCGCGCCGGTGGCGCTGGCCGGCGTCATGCTGCACGTGCTGGCGCACGCGGCCGCGAAGGGGAACGCGTTCATGGGCGCGGGCGTGTTCGCGGTGAAGTTCGGCAGCAAGGAGATCTCCGCGCTGCGCGGCGGGCTCGGCGTGCTGCCGTGGAGCGGGCCGCTGTTCCTGCTCGCGGTGTTCGCGCTGGCGGCGATGCCGCCGTCGGGTATCTTCCGCAGCGAGTTCCAGATCGTCTACGGCGGCCTGGGCGCCGGTGACTACGCCGCCGCGGCGGTCCTGATCCTGCTGGTCACGGTGGCGTTCTTCGGCCTGACCGCCTCGGCCACGCGGATGCTGTTCACCCCGGCCCCGCACGCGCTGAGCCGCAGCGAGCCGAGCATCTGGATGGTGCTCCCTGTCGTCGCGGGCGTCGTGGTCTTGTTCGGACTCGGCCTGCATCCCCCGGCCGAGCTGACCGGCCTTATCCACCGTGCGGTGGCTCAGCTGGGGGCGGCGCGATGACGACCACTCAGCCGGACGTCACCGCGCTGTGGGATGAGCTGCTGGCCAGGGTCGGTGCCGGAGACCGGTTCGCCGGCCTGTTCGGCAGTCAGCCCGAGGGCGGCGCGCTGGTCCTGTCCGCGCACGTCGCGACCAAGGGGGACGGGGAGGCGGGCGGGGGCATCGACACGCTGGAAGCGCCGCTGCCGCCCGGCGCGGCCAGCTATCCCGCGCTCACCCCGCGGCTGGGCGCCGCGTTCTGGTACGAGCGCGAGATCAGTGACCGCTTCGGCGTGATCCCGGCGGGGCACCCGAGGCTGGCGCCTCTTATCCGGCCCGGCTCGGCGGCCGACTACGCGCTGCCCCGGCACGTCGCGGGCTACGGGATCTTCACGATCCCGCACGGCCCGGTCCGCTCCGGCGTCATGGAGTCGATCGAGTACCTCATCGAGACCCCGGGTGAGGCGATCCCGCACCTGAACATGCGGGTGTTCTACAAGCATCGCGGGGTGGAGGACCGGTTCACCGGGATGACCGTGGCGGACGGGGTGCTGCTGGCCGAGCGCGCCGAGGGTATCGCGTCGGTCGCCCACGCCCTGGCCTTCAGCCACGCGGCCGAACAGGTCGCGGGTTGCCCGCCGCCTCCGGCCGCGGCCCTGGTCCGGGTCCTGCACGCCGAGCTCGAGCGGATCGCCAACCACCTCGACGTCGCGGTCCGGCTGGCTGACGCGGCCGGGCTCGCGGTGGCCACCGCCCGGATGGCGCTGCACAAGGAACGGGTGCTGCGGCTGGTCAGCAGGCTGTGCGGCAGCCGGTTCGGCCGCGGCGTGGTGGTGCCAGGCGGGGTCAGCGCGCCGCCGCGGCTGTCACCCGCCGAGATCCGCACCGAGGTCGGCAAGCTCCGCCGCGCGGTCACCGGCGATGCGGCCGCGCTGATGGACACCTCCTCGTTCCTTGACCGGTTGCGCGGCACCGGCCCGCTGACGCCGCAGCGCGCGCGCCAGCACGGGGCGCTCGGCCCGGTCGGCAAGGCCGCCGGGTACGCCGACGACGCCCGGCTCGCCCGTCCCTACGACGGGTACCTGTCGCTGGCCGTCCCGCCGGTCCGCGGTCATACCGCCGGTGACGCGACGGCCCGGCTGAGGGTCCGCTGGGACGAGGTGGACCAATCTTTCTGCCTGCTCAGGCAGGTCGCGGAAGAATTGGCCGAACGGTCCTGCGATCTCCGCCACGTCAGCTGCGAGCCCGGCCGCGGCGGCGCTTACTCGGGGCGGGCGGTCGGCTGGGCCGAAGCCGCGCAAGGCGAGGTGACCTACGACGTGCGGATCGAGGCCGGCCGGATCGTCCGCTGCCATCCCAGGTCGGCGTCGTTTCACAACCTGGTGCTGATGCACGAGGTCTTCGCCGGCGACATCCTGACCGACTTCCCGTTCATCGAGGCGAGCTTCGGCCTGTCGGTAGCGGGGGTGGCCCTGTGAGTATCTGGGTGCTGCGCGGCCTGCGGGACGGCGTCGTCACCACCCGCTGGCCCGGCCAGCCTGACGCCTACGCCGACACCTGGCGCGGCCCCGCGCTGGCCGCGACGTCCCGCCCTGGCGCAGGCCCCCTCCCGCTCTGCCCGACCGGAGCGATCTCGGCCGAACCCCTGCGGGTGGACCAGGGAAAGTGCATCCTGTGCGGCCGTTGCGTGGCCGAGCGGCCCGGGGAGTTCGCCTGGTCCCAGGGCGCGACCGGCCCGGCCGCGGCCGCGCTGACCCGGGAGGCCCTCGTCGTGCCGGAAGAGACCGACGAGGCGGTCGAGGCAGCCCGCGCCCGGCTGCGCGAGCGGACCACCGCGCTGCGCCGCAGCGTGCACATCAGGCACGTGGACGCCGGCTCCGACGGCAGCGAGGAGTGGGAGATCCAGGCCCTGCTCGGCCCGGTCTACGACATCCACCGGCTTGGCGTGTTCTTCACCGCCAGCCCGCGGCACGCC
This sequence comes from Streptosporangiaceae bacterium, assembly GCA_050013055.1. Taxonomy (GTDB): domain Bacteria; phylum Actinomycetota; class Actinomycetes; order Streptosporangiales; family Streptosporangiaceae; genus Palsa-504. The sequence continues at coordinate 18,757 of JBEKGC010000086.1, read as the reverse complement.
GACGTGCTGCTGGTCACCGGCGCGGGCGCCCGCGGCATGGCCGGCCCGCTGCGCACCACCTACGACGGCATGCCCGATCCGAAGGTCGTCATCGCGGCCGGCGCGGACGCCGTCAGCGGCGGCCTGCTGACCCAGAGCGAGGCGGTCACCGGGGGCATCGCGGCCATAGTCCCGGTCGATGTCTGGCTGCCGGGCTCACCGCCGAGCCCGTTCGGCCTGCTCAATGCCCTGCTGATCGCGGTGGGCAAGCTGGCCGGCGGCGGGAAGCGAACGGGGGAACCACAATGAGCGGGCTGTTCGCGGCCGGGCTGATCCTGCTGGCCCTAGCCGCCGTGGCCGACCTGGCCGGCGGCCGGCTCGCGCGGCTCCTAGGGTCCTGGCCGCCGTACCTGCTCGGGGCCGCCGGCTCGGCGTGCCTGGCCGTGCTGGGCGGATTCGCCCTGGCCGGCCGGCCTGTCCGGCTCGATGTCGCGGGCTGGCTCGGCGACCCGGTGCCCGGCCAGCAGGCGGCCGCCCTGTCCGGCGACCGGCTGTCCGGCATGTTCCTGGCGCTGACCTTCGGCGCGGCTTGGCCTGTCTCGGTAGCGTTCGCCGGTTGGGTCAGCGGGTTCGGGGGGGTCGTCCCGCCGGGCCAGCACAGGCTGGGGGCACGCCTGGCGCTGGCGCTTGAGGCGGTCGCGGTGATCGTGACGGCGCGGGATGCTTTTACCTTGCTGTTCGGCTGGGAGACGCTGACCCTCGCCTTTTACCTGCTCGCCGGAGCCGGGCCGGACAAGCCGAGCCGGGCGGGTGCGGCCCAGGTCACCTTCGCGTTCGGCAAGGTCAGCGGGGCCGCGCTGCTGTCCGGGCTGCTGCTCCTGGCGACCAGGTCACACTCGATCATGCTGGCCTCGTTCGCGCACGTCCCCGGCGGCGCGGTCCGCACCACCGCGTATGTGCTGCTGCTGACCGGGTTCGCGGTCAAGGCCGGGCTGGTGCCGTTCCAGATCTGGCTACCGCGCGGCTACGCCGCCGCCCCCGGGCCGGCCCGCGCCATCATGGCCGGGATCTGCGTCAACGTCGCCTTCTACGGCATGTGGCGCACGTTGGCCCTGCTCGGACGCCCGCCGGGCTGGCTGGCGGGCGGCCTGCTCGTGCTCGGCGCGCTGAGCGCGCTGCTCGGCATCGCGCACGCGGCGGTGCAGAACCAGCTGACCCGGGTGATCGCCTACTCCAGCATCGAGAACACCGGGCTCATCGTCACCGGCTTCGGCGTCGCCCTCACCGGCGCGGCGACCGGGGACCGGCGCCTGGTCGCCGCCGGGCTGCTGGCGGCCACGCTGCAGGTGGTCGCGCACACCGCGGCTAAGTCGCTGCTGTTCACCTCGGCCGCCGGGATCGAGGCCGCCACAGGCCACGACGACCTGGAGGAACTGCGCGGCAGCGGCCGGGCCAGCCCGGCGGGACGCGGCACTCCGTGGAGCAGGTTTGGCCTGGCCGTGGGCTCGCTGACCCTGGCCGGGCTGCCGCCCACGGCCGGTTTCGTGTCCGAGTGGTTCCTGCTGGAAGCCCTGATGCAGCAGTTCCGGGTGCCCGGCCTCGGCTACCGCCTGGTGCTCGCCCTGGCGGGCGCCGCGGTCGCCCTCACCGTCGGTTTCGCCGGCGTCACCTTCGTCCGTCTCGTCGGGATGTTGTGCCTCGGGGGGAACTCTGTTGCCTCGGGGGGAACGATCCCCCCCAGAATCTGTTGCCTCGGGGGGAACGATCCCCCCCAGACCCCCCCTGCTCACGGGGGGGCTACCCGCCCCCCCGTACCCCTTGGGCCCCCCGGCCCGTCGGGCCCGGGGGGCGCTCCGGGTTTGTTGGGGAGGGGGGCGGTGGGGTTGCTGGCGGGGGGGTGTCTGGGGATTGCGGCGGTGACACCGCTGGAGATCCGGGTGATCGCGGCGGGACTGTCGCCCGCGGTCCCGGCCTCGGTGACCCTGGGCGCGCTGAAGTCCCCGTGGGTGCTGCAACCGGTGTTCGCCGGGTTCTCCATCTTGTCGCCGTCCTGGCTGTGGGTGGAGATGCCGCTGATGCTGCTCCTGGTGGGGTTGCTGTCCTTGGCCTTGTCCGGGCGGCGGCTGCTGCGGGTGCGCCGGGTCCCGGCCTGGCGGTCGGCGACGATCGGCGTCGAAGGCGCCGGTTCCTACACCGCCTTCGGCTACGCCAACCCGACCCGCCGGGTGCTGGCCGGCCTGCTGCACACCCGCGCCGAGCTGCGCGAGGTCATGATGGCGGAAGACGGCCGCGACGATGGCTCAGGCGCCCCGGATCGCGGCGACCTGAGCCCGGATGCGGCCGCGCACCTCAGGTACGCCTCCGACGTCATCGAGGTGGTCGAGACCTACCTGTACCGGCCCGCGCTCGGCTTGTTCATGGCGGTGGTGACGGCCGCCAAGCGCCTCCAGTCCGGGCGCCTGGACGCCTACCTGCTGTACATGCTCATCGCCCTGGTCGCCGTCATCGCCGTGGTCACCGCCCTGGCCTGATGCCTCCTTGAGTCGCCGCGCGGGCTGGTCAGCCTACGGGCATGCCGTAACGGAGAGCGGGCGCGCTGGCCGCGATCTCCATGAGCCGGTTGTACTTGGAGACGCGCTCGCCGCGGGCCGGGGCGCCGGTCTTGAGGTGACCGCAGCCGGTGCCGACGGCAAGGTCGGCGATGAAGTGGTCCTCGGTTTCGCCGGACCGGTGGGAGACGAACTGCCGGTACCCGGCCTGGCGGCAGATCGCCATCGCCTGCAGCGTCTCGGTGACGGTGCCGATCTGGTTGAGCTTGATCAGCGAGGAGTTGCCGATGCCCCGCTCGATCGCGCTGGTGATCATGGCCGGGTTGGTGCAGAAGATGTCGTCACCGACCAGCTCCGTGGTGCTGCCGAGGCGGGCGGTGAGCGCGATCCAGCCGTCGTCGTCGTCCTCGCCGAGACCGTCCTCGATCAGGTGCACGGGGAACTGCGTGGTGATGGCCGCGTACCGGTCGATCATGTCGCTGCTTGACAGCAGCTCGCCGGCCACCCGGTAGCGGCCGTCCGGCTGGCGGAATTCTGAGGACGCCGGATCCAGGGCGATGGACACGCCCTGCTCGCCCGGCTTGTAGCCGGCGTCGGTGATGGCCTGCACGAGCAGGCGGAGAACCTCTTCTGGCTCGGTGACCTCGGGCGCGAAGCCGCCCTCGTCGCCCAGCCCGGTCGACAGCTTCCGGCCGGTCAGCTCACGGCGCAGCGCGCTGTAGACCTCGGCGCCCGCGCGGACCGCCTCGGCCATCGAGGGCGCGCCCACCGGGGCGATCATGAATTCCTGGAAGTCCAGCAGGTTGGGGGCGTGCACGCCGCCGTTGAGCACGTTGAAATGCGGCACCGGCAGGGACGGGGTGACACCCTCAGGCGTGAGCCATTGCCACAGCTGCGTTCCGGCCGAGGCGGCCAGCGCGCGGGCGAGCGCCATCGAGGTTCCCACCGTGGCGTTGGCGCCCAGCCTGCTCTTGTTCGGGGTGCCGTCGAGGTCGATCATGGCCTGGTCCGCCTCGGCCAGCGAGGTCCAGGACCGGCTGCCGAGCAGGTCGCGGATTTCGGTGTTGACGGACGAGACCGCGCCCAGGACCCCTTTGCCTTCGTACCGCTCCGGGTCGCCGTCGCGGCGTTCGACCGCTTCCCTGGATCCTGTCGAGGCGCCGGACGGGACCCCGGCGCGGGCGGTCGCGCCGTCCGCCAGCCGCACGGTCACCGCCAGCGTGGGCCGGCCCCGTGAGTCCAGGATCTCCAGCGCGGATAGATCCGCGACGTTGAAAGCAGGCATGGTTGTGTCTCCTGTCTGATGGCGGCACCGGCGGGCCGCCAGCTGTGCGGTCATTTTCATCCGACTGCATCCTCTCCCCGCCCGGTTCGCGGCGGTAGTGACTTACGGCCCGGGTTCGGCGGCCGTCAGGCCGGCTTAGCCTGGAGGGCATGCTGCGTTTGTGGGATGACCGGGCCGGCTCGTACGCCGAGCTCGCCGCCGACCCCGCCATCCCGCTGCGGGTGTGCATTCACGGACCCGCCGACGGGAGGTGGTCCGGCCGGGCGGATCTGCGGGTGCTGCTGGCGGCGGACGTGCTGACCAGGATCGCCGAACTGCAAGGCCTGCAGGTCATCGCCGTGCTGACCGCGGCGAGTCCCCCGCCCGTGGCGCTCGAGCGGGACGTCAGCGCGCTCGGCATCCACGCGCCCGCGTACGTCGCGCCGGGGCAGGCCGAGGCGCCGCTCGGCGGGCCAGCGCACGTGCACCTGGCCAGGAAGACGGCCGGCCTGGGTGCGGGCGGAGGCGGGGTGTTCATCGGCGTCGGTCCGGTCGAGGACCTGACGAACGGGGAGGCTGGCGGCCGGCCCGGAGAACTGGAAGCGCCGGACGGGAGCGGAGGCGACCAGCTGGCCCTGCGGCTCGCGTTGTTGTCCCGCTCGTACCGCCAGTCAGTGACGCTCACCCGGGCCGTGCTGGCCGATGCGGCCGAGTCGGCCGGCCAGTGGCGGCGCCAGGTGGCCGAATGGGCCGGCCAGCCCTCCAGGCCCATACCCGCTGCAGCGGCCGGGAAGATCCGCGACGCCTTCGACGATGACCTCGGCACGGTCGCGGCCCTGGACGTGCTGCGCAGCATGGAGTCCGGCCAGGACGTGCCGGCCGGCGCGAAGTTCGAGACGTTCCTCTTCGTGGATCGTGTTCTCGGCCTGGAGCTCGCCCGCGAGATCGGTCACTGGTGACAGCTTCCGTGGCGATCGAGGTCGTGGACTACGACGACGCGTGCCCGGGTCCAGCTGGCCGGGTGAAAGGATCCCGGTATGACCATCCGGCTCGGCAGCGTCGTGATCAACTGCGCGGACATGGAGCGGATGACCGGTTTCTGGTCGCAGGCCCTCGGCCTGGCTCCCTCCTCGGCCGCCGCCGGCGACGACTTCCGGGTGCTGCGGGGGCCGCGGGTCAACCTCTCGCTTCAGCGGGCGCGGACGCCGGTGACCGCCCGGGACCAGATGCACCTCGACCTTTACACCGGCGACCAGGCCGCCGAGGTCAAGCGCCTGACCGCGCTGGGAGCCACGTTCGTGCGTCACAACCGCGAGCCCGGCGACGACTACGTGGTGATGGAAGACCCGGAGCACAACCAGTTCTGCGTCTGTGCCGTGACCGAGCCCTGACCGGCGTCAAGAGTCGGCGTCAGGAGATGGTGATGACGATGCGGCCGGTGACATGGCCGGCCGCGCTGGCCGCCTGCGCCTGAGCGGCCTCCGCCAGCGGGAAAACCCGGTCGACCGGAATGCCGAACGCGCCCGCGGCGAACAGCCGGGCGGCCTCGGCGAGCGCCGCGGCGGAGTCCGTGGACGTGGACGAGACTTGCGCCCCATGCTCCGGCGCGCTGAAGTCGGCGATCGACAGCACCTTCGACGGATCACCGGTCAGCTCGATCAGCTCGGGGATGACGCCCGAGCCGGCGATGTCGAGGGCCGCATCCACCCCGTCGGGCGCGAGGGCGCGAACCCGGTGGACGAGATCGGCGCCGTAGGTGGTGGCCACGGCGCCGAGCGAGCGAAGGTAGTCCTGATTCGACCCGCTCGCGGTCCCGATGACGTTGATGCCCCGCTGCCTGGCGATCTGGACGACGGCGGAGCCGACGCCCCCGGACGCGCCGCTGACCAGCAGGGTCTGGCCCGGCTTGACGGCCACCTGGTTGATGATCCGGATGGCCGTCTCGGCCGGCACCGGGTAGCCCGCCGCCTCGGCGAAGGACAGCCCGGCCGGCTTGACCGCCCAGCTCGACAGCACGGCGTACTCCGCGTAGGTGCCCGAGCCCGAGCCGAACACCTCATCGCCGACGGCCGCGCCCGTCACCCCCGTACCGATCTCGTCGATCACCCCGGCCGCGTCCACCCCGGACCCGGCCGGCAGCGACAGCGGGATCATCTCCCGCATGAACCCGGCCCGGATCTTCCAGTCGATGCCGTTCACGCCGACCGCTCGTACCGCGATCCGGATCTGGCCAGGGCCCGGGTGCGGGGCCTCGACTTCGACCAGCTTCAGTACCTCGGGACCGCCGTAGCCGGCAAACTGGATGGCCTTCATGGGCCCAGCCTATTGTTCGCGAATATGTTCGCGGCCAGGGGGGCGGGCCCGCGGCCTTCGTCAGTGCGGGATGCCGGAGATCAGGTCGCCCGCCCGGGCCAGCCGTGAGGTGCGCGCCGACCGGCGCGCCGATTCCAGCCTGTCGGCCGCGCGGTAGAGCGCGTAGAGACCGTGCACGCCCGTCCAGCGGGCAGGCTCGGGCTCCCAGCGGGGTGAGCGGTGTCCCACCCAGGGCAGCGTGGTGAGCGGGCTCGGGACGCCGCGGACCAGGTCGGCGAGCGTCCGGCCGGCCAGGTTGGCGGCCGCCACGCCATGCCCGGAGTAGCCGCCCGCCCAGCCCAGGCCGGTGGCCGGATCCAGGACGACGGTGGCGCACCAGTCTCTCGGCACCCCGAGCACACCGCTCCAGGCGTGCTCGATCCCGGCCTGCGTGGCGGCCGGGAACATGCGGCGCAGGATCGTGCCCAGCTGCGTCACCGTCGACGCCGGGACCGCCCCGTCGTGATCGAGCCGTGAGCCGAAACGGTAGGGGATGCCACGGCCGCCGAGCGCGATCCGGCCGTCCGGGGTGCGCTGGGCGTAGATATACGCGTGGGCCTCGTCGCTGAGCGTCTCGCCGCCGTCCCAGCCGATCGATGTCCAGGCCTGGTCACTGAGCGGACCTGTGATGATCATCGAACTGTTCATCGGCAGCAACGTCCTGCGCTGCCCGGGCAGCTCCGCGGTGAAGCCTTCCGTGCACCGCAGCACGTACGGCGCGCGCACCTCGCCGCCCGGCGTGCGGGCCCGGCCGGCGGTGATGGACGTCACCGGGGTCCCCTGGTAGAGCAGGACACCCGCGCGGGTGACCACCTCGGCCAGCCCGGCGGCCAGGTCAGCCGGCTGCACCCGGGCGCAGTGCGGTGAGTACAGGGCCCCGACCGCGCCCGCCACCTGCAGTCGTCCGGCGAGCTCGTCCCGGCCCAGGTACCGGATGATCTCGGGCCCGTCACCCCAGGCTCGGGCGGCGGCCAATCCCTGGCGGAGCCGGGCGTCCTGGGCCGCCGAGGTGGCCACGGTGAGCGTGCCGCCCTTGACCAGGCCAGCGTCAATGCCTTCGGCCGCGCAGACCCGGCCCACCTCGTCGACGGTCTCGCGCAGCCGCCGCTCAAGCTCCCGCACGCCCGCCCGGCCCGGCCCGGCCCTGGCGTACCTGGCGCGTGAACCAGGCAGGGTCGCCGTCACCCAGCCGCCGTTCCGGCCGGAGGCGCCGAACCCGGCGAACTCGGCCTCGAGCACGGTAACCCTCAGCCCGGGGTCAGCCCGCTTGAGGTAGTAGGCGGTCCACAGCCCGGTGTAGCCGGCTCCGACGATACACACGTCGGCCTCGGCGCTGCCCGGCAGCGGCGGACGCCGGTCCGGCCGGCCGTGCGACTGCCACCAATAGGACACCTCCCCGTTCCGCACCCAGGACCCCCCGACAGACGCACAACGGTTCGTTCGGAACAAATTATCTGAAAGGCCACAGAAAGTCGCATCCGGCGCCGCGGATCACCCTCGCTCAGGCCGGCTTCCGGTCGGTAGCAGGGTAGCGTCATGAGTATGCGACTTGGGGTGCTTGATGTGGGGTCGAACACGGTGCATCTGCTCGTGGTCGACGCCTACCAGGGGGCACGCCCCATTCCTGCCTTCTCGCACAAGGTCGAACTCAAGCTCGCCGCGCACCTGGAGGACGGGAGCACGCTGTCCGGGCGCGGCGAGAGCAGCCTGCGGGCTGTGGTCGAAGAGGCGCTGCGGATCGCGGAGGACAAGGGGGTCGAGGACATCATCGCGTTCGCGACCTCGGCGGTCCGGGAGGCCGTGAACGGCGAGCAGGTGCTGGCCAGGATCCGCAAGCAAACCGGTGCGCAGATCAACGTGATGACCGGCCAGGAGGAGGCGCGGCTCACGTTCCTCGCCGCCCGGCGCTGGTTCGGCTGGTCGTCCGGGCGGCTGCTGATGATCGACATCGGCGGCGGCTCGCTCGAGGTGGCGTCGGGCATCGACGAGGAGCCCGACGCGGTGGCCTCGCTGCCGCTCGGGGCCGGCCGCCTGACCAGGTACTGGATCAGCTCTGACCCGGCGTCAGGCCAGGAGATACGCCGCCTGCGCAAGCACGTGCGGGCGGAGATCGGCCGGGGGGCCGGCGGCATGCTGCGGCTGGGGGCGCCGGATCACGTGGTGGGAACCTCCAAGACCTTCCGGCAGCTCGCCAGGATCGCCGGCGCGGCTCCGTCCGGCGAAGGCCCCTACGTCAAGCGCATCCTGCGCCATGCCGACGTCGCGGCCCTGGCCGAACGGCTGCCCTCGATGTCGCAGGCCGAGCGCGCCCGGCTGCCTGGCGTGTCAGTCAGCCGGACGCCGCAGTTGCCGGCCGGAGCCATCGTGGCCGACGCCATCTTGGACTTGCTCGACGTCGATCAGCTCGAACTGTGCCCGTGGGCCCTGCGTGAGGGCGTCATCCTGCGGCGCCTGGACATGCTCGCGCAGGGCCTGGACACGGGTCAGCTGAATCCGGGCCTGACGGGTTAGCTGTCACCGGCCGGCAGGATGCGGATGTTCTCGGTCTGGGCGTCGGAATCGAGGGCGGTGCGTGGCTGGGACCGCTTGTCCTGCGGCTGTCCCGGCTGGGACGGACCGGCCTGAGACTGGCCCGGGTGAGCCGGGGCCGCGGGCGGGGCCTGGGTGGCCTGCTGGGCCGGGCCCCTCTGCACCGGGGTCATCTGGGTGGGGGCAGCGGCGACGAGCTTGGCGGTCACGGCGGTGGCCGGTGGCCGGACGCCCGGGCGGGGTCCGTCCTGGCCCGCCGGGCCGTTCGGTCTGGTTCCCGCCGCGGCTGGCCGCGGTGCACCCGGGGACTCCGGCGAGCCGATCGCCTGGGCGGTTACGTGCTCGACCTCGTCCTCGAGTGACATGCGGGCGGCTTCGGCCGCGACGAGGGCGGAGACTCCGTCCAGGATCTCTGTCAGCCGCTTGATCGTTTCCGTATGCCGGTTGGACAGCAGGTTCAGGCGGCGCTCCGCGCCGTCATGGATGGCGGTGGCCCTGGCCGTCGCCTCGTCAAGCGCCTTCTTGGCCTGGGCCTGGGCGCTGTTCAAGGCGCTATCGGACTTCTTCTTCGCGTCGCCGGTGGTGCGCTCGGCCTCGGCCCGCGGCCCGCTCGGCCTGCTCCTGGGCCGCGGTGAGCATGCGCTCGGCCTGCTCGCGCGCCTCGGCCCTGGCCTTGTCCGCCTCCGCCAGAGCATCGTTGCGCTGCCGGGCGATATCCTCGTGGGCCTTGGATTTCTGCGATCTGGCCTCGTCATCGGCAAGCTTGAGGATCTGGGCGATACGCTCACTGACTTCTTCGTGCGCGGGCTTGGCGCCGAGGGCCTGCTGGCGGGCCGTGGCCAGGTCGTCCCTCAGTTCCTCGCCCTCGTCGAGGGCGCGCGCCAGGCGCTGCTCCAGGTCGCGGATCTGGCTACGGCAGCGGGCAATATATTCATCCACCTGACGGCGGCTGTATCCACGCATCTGCATTTCGAATGCGTCCTCGTGGACCAGGTTCGGCAGGAGATCACTGTTGTCATTCATGGCTTCCCGAGGGTGATGTAGTCCGAAGGAGACGGAAACGGTGTCCTGAGTAGCGGGGTGCGCGGGTGCAGGCTCGCCTGGCGATCCGCCGGGGACCGCTACTTCTGTAGTATGCGTGCTCGGAGCGGCAGGGCGGGGCGAATCGTCTAGGACTGGGCCGGAACCCGCAACCGGATGCCGCCTATATGGTCAATATCCACGTTTGTCAGCTTTTGTCCGTTAATACGTCATGTATAGTTTACTGAGCACTATGGGTCGTGGTGCGAATGTTAAAACTGTGGCTCGCGTTATCGGATTGACGGCGACTGTGTGGCGGTTTGCCGGAATCGTTACCGCCAGGGTGGGTAAAACCGCACGTGAAGGTGATCGGCGAATGGCCCTGATGGGTCATGCGGAGGAGCAGTGTCGGCACGTAACCTGGGGCGCAAGCGAGCGGAGCCGCGATCAGCGCCGGAGGTGAGCACGATTCCCAGGCAGTTGGACCTTCGTGTCCACGACCGGGTCGCTCTCGATGAGATCGAGCTTTACGCCGAGGTGCTGACCGCGGTGGCGGCCGCCGACCGGCCGCTGACCGCTGCGGAGCTGGACGAGGCGCTAGGCATCCGCGGCCGCTAGCGGGCCGTCGGGCGGCCCTGCCGGTACATGACGTCTGTCCTGGCCCGGGTGAAACCGAGCGCCTCGTACATCCGGATCGCGGCCGTGTTGTCCTCATCGACATACAGCATCGCCGTCTCCAGGCCGAGATCACGCAGGTGGTTCAGCCCGGCCAGGGTCAGGGCCCGGCCCAGCCCGCTGCCTTGCTCGGCGGGATCCACCCCGACGACGTAGACCTCCCCGACGCCCGGCCCGGCCCCGGCCGCGAGGCCGTCACCCGCTCGGGCCCGGCTACCGGCCGGCTGCAGCGGGTGGACCTTGGTCCAGTGGAAGCCCGCCATCCGGCCATCTCGCACCGCGACGAAGAATCCCGCCGGGTCGAACCAGGATTCACGTTCCCGCAGCTCGATATCGCGCCGGGTCCAGGCGCCCTGTTCCAGGTGCTTGGCGAAGGCCCGGCCGTTCAGGCTCAGCCATTCTTCCTCGTCCCGGCCAGGGACAAAGGTACGCAGCTCCCGCCCGGCCGGCCACTCCGGCCGGGCCACCGGGTCGCGCAGCGACCGGTGCATCTGCCACAAGGTGCGGAAACGCTCGAAACCCGCCGTCGCGGCCAGCCTCTCGGCGGCCGCCAGGTCCCCGTGCGCCCACAGCTGGAGGAGGTGCCCGTTCGCCGCGGCGGCCAGCTCGGCCAGCAGGGCCCGGCCGAGGCCCTGCCTGCGGCGGTCCGGGTGCACCACGAGCTCGCCGCTGACCTCAGGCTCCGGCGGGTCCAGGTGGGCGTAGGCAGCGATCTCGCCGGCCGCGGTGGCGACAAAATCACCACCGCGCCGCGGATCCTGGTCGGCGGGACCCGAGCCAGAGCCGTCGTACCGCAGATGCAGCAGCACCGGCTCCGACAGCGGCGGCACCCCGTCGGTCGCGCTCGCCGTGCCGGCCAGGGCCACGATGCCAGCGACCTGCGCCGCGCTGAGATCGACACGGGAAATCGACCATGCGGTCATCGGAGGGGGTTAGCGCGCGGCGGTGGTGGCCCTGACCCCAGAGACCCCGGAGATCCCCTCGCCTGGCGTGCTCCGGGTCCGATCCTCGCCGAGAGCCCCCTGCGGCCGTTCGGCCCGCTCGCCCTTGACCGGCACGAACCGGTATCCGACGTTGCGCACGGTGCCGATCAGGGCCTCGTGCTCGGGGCCGAGCTTGGCCCGCAGCCGCCGGACGTGCACGTCCACCGTCCGGGTGCCGCCGAAGTAGTCATAGCCCCAGACCTCCTGCAGCAGCTGCGCGCGGGTGAAGACCCGGCCCGGATGCTGGGCGAGAAACTTGAGCAGCTCGAACTCCTTGAAGGTCAGGTCAAGCACCCGGCCGCGGAGCCGGGCCGCATAGGTCGCCTCGTCGATGGCCAGCTCGCCGGAGCGGATCTCGTCCGGCGCGTCCGCCACGGCGGCGACGGCCCGGCGGCCGATGGCGAGCCTGACCCTGGCCTCCACCTCGGCCGGGCCGGCCGTGTGCAAGATCACGTCGTCGACGCCCCACTCGGCGTTGACCGCGGCCAGGCCGCCCTCGGTCACGATCGCGAAGAGCGGGCAGTCCAGGCCGGTCGTCTGCAGGAGCCGGCAGATGCTCTTGGCGTGCGCGAGCTCGCGCCGCGCGTCCATCAGCACCGCGTCCGCGGGCGGGGCCTCCACCAGAGCGGACGCGTCTGCGGGCAGCACCCGGACCGGATGCAGCAAAAGCCCGAGAGCGGGCAGGACTTCCGCGGACGGTTCCAGCACGCCGGTGATCAGCAGCAGGTCGCTCACTCGGTGGCACCTCCACTCGCTGGTGCGGTCGCACCCTTGCTCCGTGACTACTTGTATAAACAGACAAGGACCCGGGGGCAACGGCGCCCGGGTCCCGATGACAAGAGGATATCCCAAATGGCCAGAGTAACAATCCAGTACTGGGCCGCGGCCAAGGCGGCGGCCGGCGTTGAGGCGGAGTCGGTGGACGCGGAGACGCTGGCCGAGGCGCTCCGGGTCGTGGTGGCCCGGCGCGGCGGCGACGGGCGGCTGGCGTCGGTGATCGAGAGTTCTTCCTTCCTGGTCGACGGTGCGTCGGCGGGCCGCCACGTGGCCGCCGACCTGGTCCTGCGGGACACGGCGGTGATCGAGGTGCTGCCCCAGTTCGCCGGGGGATAAGGCGAGAACGCCGCCAGGGGTGGGCTTTCCGTGTGTTTTGCGGCACACTGAGGAGATAATGCCCTAAAGTGTCCGAGCCAACACGTTCTGAAGTCAACCGCCGACGGCCGGGTGAGCATGAGCCAGCACGGACCTCCGAGTCCCCCGGGTCCCCACGTCCCCGGGGCCGCCCCAGGTGACAAGAATTATCCCGGCGGTTTGAACCGCCCCAGTCCGCCGCACGTTCCAGCTGATGTGCCGAACGCGGGAACCGCGCCCCGCCAGGGGCGGGTGGCAGACGAGGCCTTTGTCCGGGCGCTTTACGCCGAACACGGCGGTGCCCTGCTTCGTTACGCCCTCCACCTCACCGGCGGTGACAGGCAGCGTGCGGAGGACCTAGTGCAGGAAACAATCGTACGGGCGTGGCGCCACCCCGAGGCGCTGGCCGACCGCCCAGCCCGGCCATGGCTGTTCGCCGTGGCCCGCAACCTTGCTGTCGATTCCTACCGTGCGCGGCAGGCCAGGCCCCCGGAGACCGGTCAGGCGGCGCTGGAACTGCTGCCGTCGGACGACGACGCCGACCGCACGCTCGAGTCGTGGGCCGTCGCCGACGCCCTCGCCTCGCTGCGGCCGGATCACCGGCGCGTGATCGTGGAGACCTACTACCGGGGCTGCTCGGTCGCCGAGGCCGCCGCCACCCTCGGCATCCCGCCGGGTACCGTTAAATCTCGGACGTTTTACGCATTGAAGGCGCTCAAGCTGGCGCTACAGGAACGAGGACTAGCGCCATGAACCCGGCGACCCCGACATGGGACTGCACAGAGGCCAGGCCGTCGCTTGGCGTCTACGTGCTCGGTGCCATCGACCCGGCCGAGCGCACCCTGGTCGACCACCACCTGGCCACCTGCCGCGACTGCCGGGACGAGCTGGCCGGCCTGGCCGGGCTGCCCGCCCTGCTGGCCAGGGTCAACCCCGACGAGGTCAGCCGGATCCGGGTCGATGACACGGTGCGCACGGCGACCGAGGACCAGCCGCCTGGCGAGCTGCTCGGCACGGTGCTCGACCTAGCCGAAGCCAGGCGGCGGCGGACCCGGTGGCGGTTCCTGGCCACCGCGGCCGCGGTCGTCGTGCTCGCGGGCGGCTTGTTCGGCGGCCTGCGCGCGGCGACGTCAACCACGCATACGGTGTACGCCGCGCAGTACCCGACCGGCACCGGCAGCTGGGACAGCGTCCAGACGACCAGCAAGATCACCGGCGCGAGCGCCACGATCGACTACGCGAGCGAACTCTGGGGCCGCACCTTCGAGGTCCTCGTCACCGGCATACCGGCCGGAACCACGTGCGACCTGTGGGTCGTCCACCCCGACGGGACCCGCACCGAGGTGGCGGCGTGGACGACGTCACACGACGAAGGCCGCGTCTGGTACCCGGGCTCGATGGCTGACAGCACCAAGCCGATCAGCGCCTTCCAGATCACCGCCGACAGCCGGGTCCTGCTCACCGCCACCCCGACCTGACGGGGTCCGGCTCCCGGCCCACCCGGCTGGCACGGCGGGAATGTAAGTTGTCCCGAGGGTGCTGGAATAGGCGTGATTGCCGGATTGATCGTGCTTGTCGCGGCCCTGGTCGTGGCGACCGGGTTCGGGCTGATGCTGCGATGGCGGGCGGGGCGGTTCCGGGCGGCTGGATCCGCGCCGGCCGCTCAGGCTGCGCCGGCCGCTCAGGCGCCCAGGCCCGATGTTCTCACCGAGGCTGACCTCGGCGACCGGCTTGGCCAGCAGGCCACGCTGGTCCAGTTCTCCACCGCTTTCTGCGCGCCTTGCCGCCCGACGCGGCAGATCCTGGCGCAGGTGGCCCAGCAGGCCGACGGCGTGACCCACGTGGAAATCGACGCGGCCGCCCGGCTTGACCTGGTGCGGCGGCTGCGCATCAACAGCACCCCGACCGTGCTCGTGCTCGGCCCGGATGGCGCCGTCGTCACCCGCGCGACGGGCCTGCCCCGCAAGGCCGATGTGATCGCCGCGCTGAGTACGGTGACCGAGCCCGACCCCATTACCCCCAGGAACCCCAGGATCCCTGGGATGGCCGCGTCCGCGGGCGGAGAATGACATGGCCGCTGGCCGCGACGGTGAAATCACGCGGGCCGGCCATAACGGAAATAACTCACGCCGTGGGAGTGACAGCCCGACCGGGCCCGCATAGCATCTGGTTCGTGATCTCCTGGACGGCGAAGACGCTGACCAAGCGGCGTGCCGTCGACTTCTGCCACGTCGCCACCGCTATCTGTCCGCGCGTCCTGCTGCCCTAGCCCCATCTGATGAGCTGATTCCGGGTACCGGTTAACCACGGCGCCCCGCAGTATCCGGACGGGCTGGGACGGCGGCTTGGCCGGTCAGGAAAGCGTTCAGCGGCGAGGAGCAGCACGATGGAGATCGACCCGCGCGGCCCGAGGTTCGGAGCCGCGATCACCGCGATCGTGCTGGCGGTGGTCCTGGTCACCGGCAACGTCTGGCTGCTCGCCGCGCAGCTCGTGGTATTCGCGGTCGGTGCGCTCGCCGGGTTGCGGTACGCGCCGTACGGCCTGGTGTACCGGTGGCTGATCCGGCCCAGGCTCGGCCCGCCCGCGCATACCGAGGCCGAGGCGCCACCGCGGTTCTCACAGGGCGTGGGCATGGTCATCGCGGCGGGCGGCGTGGCCTGCTACGCCGTCGGCGCGACCCCGGGCGGCCTGGTTTTCACCGCGCTCGCGCTGATCGCCGCGTTCCTCAACGCGGTCTTCGATCTCTGCCTGGGCTGCCATATGTATCTTTTCATCCAGCGTCAAAAAGTCCGGCCGTCCGCTTAGGACGGGTCCGGAAAAGGAGGTATATCCGCATGAGCCGATCCGACGTCCTGGTGGACGCCGATTGGGCCGAGGCCCATATCAATGATCCCGGGGTCGTCATCGTCGAGGTAGACGAGGACACCAGTGCCTACGACAAGGGCCATATCCCGTCCGCGATCAAGCTCGACTGGAAGAAGGACCTGCAAGACCCGGTCCGCCGCGACTTTGTCGACAAGACGGGCTTCGAGGCGCTGCTGTCCGGGCGCGGCGTTTCCAATGACGACACGGTGCTGCTTTACGGCGGCAACAACAACTGGTTCGCCGCCTACGCCTACTGGTACTTCAGGCTCTACGGGCACGACAAGGTGCTGCTGCTCGACGGCGGCCGCAAGAAGTGGGAGCTGGACTCGCGCGAGCTGAGCACCGACGTGCCCGAGCGCCCCCGGACCAGCTACACCGCGTCGGAACAGGACGCCTCGCTCCGGGCGCTGCGCGATGAGGTGCTGGCCGCCATCGGCCAGCGCAACCTGGTGGACGTCCGTTCGCCCGACGAGTACACCGGCCGCCTGCTCGCGCCGGCCCACCTGCCCCAGGAGCAGGCGCAGCGAGGCGGTCACATCCCGACCGCGCGCAACGTCCCCTGGTCCAAGGCGGCGAACGAGGACGGCACGTTCCGCTCAGACGACGAGCTCCGCACGCTGTACCAGAGCGAGGCGGGACTGGACTTCGGCAAGGACACCATCGCCTACTGCCGGATCGGCGAGCGGTCCGCGCACACCTGGTTCGTGCTGCACGAACTGCTCGACCAGCCGAACGTCAAGAACTACGACGGCTCGTGGACCGAGTACGGGTCGCTGGTGGGCGTGCCGATCGAGCTGGGTGACGGACGATGAGCGCCGACGGCTGCGGCGCGCCCGCAGGCGGCGTCAGCGTGAGCGCGGCCACCGGCGACCAGGCCGTGGTGGAAGGACGGGTCGTGCACGAGGGCGCTCCGGTCGTGACCGGATACGCCCGGCTGCTCGGCACCGGCGATGAGTTCGTGGCGGAAGTCCCGCTGGGCGAAGACGGCGGGTTCAGGTTCTTCGCCGCGCCCGGGTCCTGGACCGTGCGCGTGCTCGCCCCCGGCGGCCTGCGCGCGGAGCGCGTGGTCGAGGCGGACTTCGGTCAGGTGACCAAGGTCGACGTCACCCTGTAGCGCAGCACCTCACCTGACGGGGTGCGGCCCCGTGCCGGACCCGGCCGCACCCCGTCGTGATGTCAGCCCGTGCGGCCCCGCCTGCCTTGCCGGGCAGTTTCGTTACCCTTTCGCCTCGTGCTGTTTGGGCTCGCGTTGCCTGACGTCCGTAGTCTTTGCTCATGGGTGAGCACCGGCAGGAGTTTGACAACGACCTTGATGCTATTGAGGGCAAGGTCATCGAGCTGTTCGCGATGGTCGCCGAGGGCGTGCCGGTGGCGACCCAGGCGCTGCTTCACGGGGACAACGAGGCCTACCTGACGCATCGACGCCCTGTACGTCGAGGTGGAGGGGCTGGCCAACCGGGAGATACTGCTGCAGGCTCCGGTGGCCGCCGACCTGAGGTTCCTGCTGTCGGTCCTGCGTATCGTGCCGGAGCTTGAGCGCTCCCACGACCTGGTCGTCCACATCGCCGCCAGCGCCGGTCACCTCGTCGAGGACGACCTCACCGCGCGCGCCAGGGGCCTGGTCGCGCGGATGGGCGATCTCGCTTCTGAGATGTGGCGGCAGGCGGCGGACTCGTGGTATCAGCGCGACCGGGCCGCCGCCGCCGCCCTCGCCGAGCGCGACGAGGGCCTGGACGAGCTGCACGGCAGCCTCGTGGCCGAGCTCGCCGCCGGACAGACGGCGGTCCCGGTCGCGATGGAGATGGCCCTGATCGCGCGGGACTACGAGCGGCTCGGCGCCCACGCGGTCAACATCGCCCGCCGCGTGATCTACCTGGCGGGCTCGGCCGGCCGCCCCCGGCAGTAACACCGTCCCGGAACGACAGAACGGACCCTGACCATTGACGTCAGGGCCCCTCCACGGTGATCGCGGTATTACCCCATGCGGCCGGTGACGTAGGCCTGGGTGCGGCTGTCCTGCGGGTCCTCGAAGATCTGGGCGGTCGAACCGTACTCGACGAGGACGCCGGTGCGGGTGTCGCTCTTCTCGTCGCGCAGCACCGAGTAGAAGGCGGTGCGGTCGCTGACCCGGGTCGCCTGCTGCATGTTGTGCGTGACGATGACGATCGTGTAGCGGGTCTTGATCTCGTGCATGAGGTCCTCGATGTGGCCCGTCGCGATCGGGTCGAGGGCGGAGCAGGGCTCGTCCATGAGCACGACATCCGGCTCCACCGCGAGCGTACGGGCGATGCAGAGCCGCTGCGCCTGACCGCCGGACAGGCCGAGACCGGACTTTTTCAGCCGGTTCTTGACCTCGTCCCACAGGGCCGCCCGCTTCAGCGACCGCTCCACGATCTCGTCCAGCTTGTCCTTGTGGCGGATGCCGTTGATGCGCGGCCCGTAGGCGACGTTGTCGTAGATCGACTTGGGGAACGGGTTGGCCTTCTGGAACACCATCCCGATGCGCCGCCGCACCGCCGTCGGCGAGACGTCCTTGCCGTACAGGGGCACGCCGCGGTAGCGGATGTCGCCTTCCACCCGGGCCCCGGCGATCAGGTCGTTCATCCGGTTGAGGCTGCGCAGCACCGTCGTCTTGCCACAGCCGGACGGCCCGATGAACGCGGTGATCTCGTTCTCGTGGACGGTCAGCGTGACATCGGTCACCGCGCGGAACGCGCTGTAGTAAATCGACGTGTTCTGCACCTCGAAGACGGCCGTGCCGGCGAACCCCTCACGGGGAGCCGTTTCCTGCACGGTCAGCTTGGGAAGGACTTCTTGATCCTGCTGAACCTTCAGCTGGTCCTGCTGCTCTTCCATGGGATCCCTAGCGCGTATTGCGGGTGAATAGGGCCGTGATGATGCGGGCCACAATCATCAGTATGAACGTAATCGCGACCAGCGTCAGCGCCGCGCCCCAGGCGCGGGCGTTCGCGCCGGTGTAGGCGGACTGCGCGTTCGCGAAGATCTGCAGCGGCAGCGAGGTGTCCGGCCCGCTGAACAGGTTGGGGTTGGTCTGCTCCACGGTGAGGACGGTGAAGATCAGCGGCGCGGTCTCGCCCGCGGCCCGGGCGACGGCCAGCAGCGCGCCGCTGACGATGCCGCTCAGCGCGGCCGGCAGCACCACGGTCAGCGTGACCCGGGACTTGGTGGCGCCCAGGGCGTAGCTGCCCTGCCGGAGGCTGTCCGGCACCAGCCGGAGCATCTCGTAGGTGGAGCGGATCACGATCGGCAGCATCAGGCAGGCCAGGGCGAACGAGCCCGCCATGCCCGAGTACCCGAAGTGCAGCACCCAGATGATGTAGATGAACAGGCCCATCACGATCGACGGCACGCCGGTCATGACGGAGGACATGAACGAGATGAGCCGGGC
>JBEKGC010000085.1:0-17520 GCA_050013055.1 Streptosporangiaceae bacterium | reverse complement strand
CTGTCGCTGTCCACGAGGTCGATGCCAGCGCACCGCAGCCGCCATAGCGCCGACCGCAGGTTTCCGGCCGCCCGCTCGTCGCTCCCGTCCGGCCACAGCGACCCGGCCGCGAACCGCCGGTCGACCTTTCCGCTGCTCAGGGCGACGAAGACGAGCAGCCGCTTGCTACCGTCTGGTACTTCCACGCGGCTGCCGTTGAGCACGGCGGATGGTCCCCCGAAGAGCAGTACGGCGGGAGAGCCGTCCAGGTCAGCTTGAGAAAGGAGGCATCTGACGAGGTTCTGCGTCATGTGGTTGACCTCCGGATCGCCGCACCGCCACAGCCGAACGCTACGGCGGCAGTGTCACTTGCCCGTCACCGTATAGAGGGCGGAATCCGCGAGGACATACAGGTATCATGGAGTTTTTTCGCGGTATTCCCTCAAGAACTCCGCAACCATCGCAATAGCCTCACTAGTCCCAGCAACAGCCCGGGTTCGCCCCGGCGAAGGCACGCTGATGTCAGCCGATGTCGTGACGGTAATCAGGACCCCACCCTCCCCGCGGCTCTCCACCCGCAACACGCACATCGCCACCCGAGGTTGCGTGGGCTGCACCATAACGAGACGCTCCTTCAGTTCGCGAAGGTTATCACTGGAATGACCGCGGACGACCTGTCCTGTACTCGCTGAAGAACTGGCCAAGTACATGATCGATGGTGTCACGCGTGTCTTCCATAGCAGAACGCACGAATTTGTTATAATCAGTGCTGCCTGGAATCAGCTTCCTGATAGCTATCTCCTGATCGATTCTCCGATAAGCTGTGTTCCAGATCTCGCGTATCTTTGAGTTATGCAGCTGCCGAAGCCCGCTATTCTCCTGCGGTATGCCGCGCATGTTGGGGAAATCGTTGATTTCGGCCTCGGTGAAGGCGCCTGGATATCTGTCCAGCACTTGCAGTTCAATTGCGTGATGAACCTGTCCGCCTGTGTTGACCCCTAGGCGCTGTGCATAATTTGGCTGAAGCGTATTGAATCGGTCACGCGCGGTCGTTGACACCACATTGCTAGCTGGCTTGCGAAGAGGCGTTCCGGGACTTCGTGTCCGCCTCCCAGTGTATTCCTCGAAGGCTTTGTCAAGGCCTTCGAACTCCTCATTACCGGGGACCGGCCCGGGCTTTTTGAGCGCACTGGGCGCCGGTTTGGGCGACTCTGGCGTCGCATGTACGTGCGGAGCATGCGGTTCTGGTCCGGCGTGCACGGGCGCGGCCGGCGGCGTGTCGCGGGAAAGGCCGCCTGCCGCCTTTGCGCCCGCACCTTCCAGGGCCGTTACTATTTCTTTCTCGGGAACGCCGAGCAGCTTCCGCAGGAAGCCCTTGAGATCTTCGAGGAGCCGCACGACCGGCTTCAGCAGCGGCTCGAATGGCTTGAGCAGCTTTCCCAGGATGAGGCCGATGCCTTCTTCGACCACCGTGACACCCTTGCCGACGGCGCCGATGAATTCGGCGACGCGGGCGGCTGCGGCGCCAATGCCGGTGCCCAGCCGGCCAAGGAGGCTGCCGACCCGGCCGAGCGCGGCGCCCACCTTCTCTATCGCGTTGCCCAGGCCGTCGGTGAAAACGAAGAGGACGAGCTGAATCGCCACCATCCCGATCCCGAAGCCGATTTTCTTGCCGAACTCTGCCCACGGCGTGTTGATGACCTTGCTTTCGAGCGCTCCTGCCTTTGCCTGCAGCCAGGCCAGCGGCGCGTCCAGGAAACCCGGCGCCGCTTCCTGTTTCTCATCCTGCGCCGGGTGCCAGGGCGAGTCCATCGCGGCGGCGATCTGCTTGGCCGCATCCACCCCGAACTCATGGGCCTTCTGCACCGCCACGCCCGTCATGGCGTCAGGAAGCTCGAGAATCGCCGCCACTGTCTCCGCCGCGGACTGTGACTTCAACCTGGTCAGCGCGGCGCGAAAATCCGGGCTGAGGGCAGCAGCCTCCTGGGCGAGCCACTGCGCGGCGGCCGACAGGTCCCCCTTGGACGCGAGGACACTGACCAAGAGCATCCGTTCCATGCCAAGGACACGTTCACCAAACACGGCCAGGCCGAACAGGTCGGTCAGCGGGCTGAACAGTCCTTCCCCTAGTCCTATCCCGAACCCCTTGCCGAGCTGACCCGCGTCCCCCGAGGACATCACCGACAGGTGCGCCCAGAGCGTGCCCCCGATGTGCTCGGTGGCCAGTTGCCCGAACATGCCGCGGACAAACTCGACCGCCACCGGGCCGGCGGTGGAGCCGAGCCCCAGTGCCCCAAGCACTCGCCGGACAATAGCCGCCTCGATGCGCGGGCCGGCCTCCGCGGCAGCCCCGGCCGGTGCCTGGGGGCTTTCCGCCGCCTGGCGCGCCAGGCCGACCGGTCGCGCCGCGGTGACGGCCGCCGGGCCGCCCGCCGCGGCGGCGCGGCCAGCCTGGTTCGCATCCAGTTGAGCCGACGCGTCGTCGGCGGCCCCGGCGCCGCCGCCTCGCTCCTGCTGGATCACATGGGCGAGTTCATGGCCAAGCAGCACGCGCCCGGCCTGCGTGGCGGGGGCGTACCGGCCCTCGGCGAAGAAGACATCATGGCCGAGCGTGAAGGCGTCAGCGTTCGCCGCGTCGGCGCTCGCCGCGGCCTGATCATCGGCGTGCACTCGTACGCGGCTGAAATCCGCTCCGAAAGCCGCCCCGAAGAACGCCTGGTCGGCCGCGCTCAGCCGGCTGCCTCCCGGGATGACGTCTCGATCGGCGGCGGCGGCCGGCCTGGGCCGCCGGGCGGGGCCGGCGGTATCCGGACGCGCCTGCTTGAATGCCGGACTGCCCATGCGTGCTCCATGTCGAGGAATGCCGGACCCGAGCAACGCTCCGCCGCCGCCGTCACGAGGGCGTCACGGCGGGCGCTTTGTTCACGGCTACCGCCCTCATCCTGGTGCGTGACGGTGCGGCGACGCCGGGGTGACACGGCGCGGGTGAGATGGCCCGCATGCGACTGCGAGAGGCAGCGGACGGCGAGCCCTAAGGATGCGGACATGTCGATCAGCCCGACCTATCCCGGTGTGTACCTGCAAGAGCTGACCAGTTCTGTGCACACGATCACCGGGGTACCCACGTCGGTCGCCGCGTTCGTCGGCGCGGCGCCGCGCGGGCCCGTCACCGGGCCCGTGCACATCGGGAGCTTCGCCGACTACCAGCGGGCATTCGGCGGGGTATCCGCCAGCAGCCCGATGAGCTACGCGGTGTACCAGTTCTACAACAACGGCGGCAGCGACGCCGTCGTGGTGCGGATCACCAGCGCAGGCAACGTCGCGGCGACGATCGACATCACCCCGGAGGCCGCCGCCGACGCTAAGATCACGCTCGCCGCCGCCAGTCCCGGCATCTGGGGGAACGGCCTGCAGGTGACCGTCGATCACAACATCTACCCTCCGCCGCAGGCCGGCGCGACACCCAGCTACAACCTGACGGTGTACGACACCGGCAGCGGGACCCGCGAGCGCTACCTGAGCGTCAGCACCGCCTCCGCCAGCCCGCAGTCGCTGGACAAGATGCTGAGCACCTCGGCGCTGCTGGCGACGCCGGCCGCGCCTGTGCCCACGACGGTGCCGCCCGCCGGCACCTACGATGCCAGCGGAGGCGGCAACCCAGGCGCCAAGGACACCCCGCCCGCGGACACCCCGCCCGGATACGCAGACTACCTGGGCAGCCAGGCCGACAAGACCGGCATCTACCAGCTGTACAACGCCGGCATCTTCAACCTGCTCTGCCTGCCGGGCGCCCCGGCGCAACTGCTGACCAACGCGGCGACGCTGTGCGTCGACCTGCGGGCGATCCTGCTCGTCGATCCCCCGGCCGCCTGGACGACGGTGGCCAACGCGGTGACCGGGATGAACGCCCCGCCGCTCACTGGCGCGCCGGCGGCGAACGCCGCGGTGTACTTCCCGAGCCTCCAGCTCGCGGACCCGTCGCAGAACGGGCTGCTGATCACCGTGCCGCCCTGCGGGACCATCGCCGGGGTCATCGCGAGCACCGATGCCTCCCGGGGGGTCTGGAAGGCGCCCGCCGGCACCGCCGCGTCGCTGGTCGGCGTCACCAGCCTGGTCAGCGTCACCGGCGGCCTGCCGCTGAACCTCGCCGACAGCGACAGCGGCCAGCTCAACCCGCTCGGGGTCAACTGCCTGCGCAGCTTCCCGGTCATCGGCCCGGTGGTGTGGGGCGCGCGGACGCTGGTGGGCGCGGACGCGCTCACCAGCCAGTGGAAGTACCTGCCGGTCCGCCGCCTGGCCCTGTACATCGAGTCGAGCCTGCTGCAAGGCACCCAGTGGGTGGTGTTCGAGCCGAACGACGAGCCGCTGTGGTCGGCCATCCGGCTGAACGTGGGCGCGTTCATGAACTCCCTGTTCCAGCAGGGGGCGTTCCAGGGGCAGACCGCCCAGGACGCCTACCTCGTCAAGTGCGACCAGGAGAACAACCCGCAGAACACCATCGACCAGGGCATCGTCAACATCCTCGTCGGTTTCGCGCCGCTGGACCCCGCCGAGTTCGTGATCATCCAAATCGAGCAGCTCGCCGGGCAGCTCCAGACCTGAGAGGTATGGCGACATGCCAAGGACCACGCCCGTCGACCCGTACAAGAACTTCCTGTTCCAGGTCCGGTTTGCCGGCACCACCCAGCCGATCCTCGGGGTCAGCAAGATCACCGGGTTCAAGCGCACCACCGAGGTGGTCAAGCACCGCTCAGGCAACGACCCGACCACCAGCTTCAAGCTGCCCGGGCGGACCGACTACGATGCCATCGTCTTGGAACGCGGCGTCACCCTGAACGCCCATGAGTTCGAGGCGTGGGCCAACAAGGTCTGGAGCTACCGCAACGCGGCGGGCGGCGTGCAGTCGTCGCTGACGGACTTCCGGCGCGACCTGGTGGTCGACATGTTCGACGAGAGCGGCCAGAAGGTGGTGTCTTACCAGGTCTTCAGCGCTTGGGTGTCGGAGTACCAGCCGGTGGGCGACTTCGACGCCAACGCTAACGCGGTGTCCGTCGAGCACGTCAAGGTGGAGAACGAGGGCTGGGTCAGGGATCTTGGCGTCCCGGCGCCGACCCCCGTGTCGTTCAACGACCCGGCGTCGTGACCGATGGCCCACGTCACCGAACTGGCGCTGCTGACCGCCTGGGAGGCGGGAGCCGGCCGTCCCGCCGTCGAGCGGGCCGTCACGCTGGCGGCGCTGGCCAGCGGCGCCAGCGCGGGCGATGTCGCGGACCTGCCGCTCGGCGAGTGTGACCGGCTGCTGCTCGCGCTGCGGGAGCGGTGCTTCGGCCCGCACCTCGACGGCCTGGCCGACTGCCCGGCCTGCGGCGCCAGGCTCGACGTCCGCATCGACATCGATGAACTCCTGGTCGCGGCCGAGCCAGGCCAGCTCAGTGAGCAGGTCATCGATGTAGCCGGCACGCAGGTCCGGCTCCGCCCGCTGACCAGCCGGGACGTCGGTGCCTGCGGCGGCGACCGAGACCGGCTGCTCGCCCGCTGCGTCGTCCGCCCGCCGCGCGAGCCCTCGGCGCCTGACGCGCCCGCCCGGCCTGACGCGACCGACACGCGGCCCGGAGTCCCGGAGCCGGACCTGCTCAAGGCGATCGAGGCCAGCCTCGACCAACTCGACCCGCAGGCGGCGGTCGCGCTCACCCTCGACTGCCCCGCGTGCGGGACGGACTGGCGGGCCCCCGTCGACGTCACCGAGTTCGTGTGGGGCGAGGTCGACCGGTTCGCCCGCCGGCTGCTGTCCGACGTGCATGCCCTGGCCCGCGCGTACGGCTGGACCGAATCGGACGTGCTCGCCGTCAGCCCGGCGCGCCGCCGCTGCTACCTGGAAGCGTGCCTGGCATGAGCCGCGTCCTCGGCCGCGCGCTGTCCCGCGCCGACGGCCCCGCGCCCGTCCGCCCCCGGCTGCCCGCGCTGTTCGAGCCCGGACTCGACCTCGTGCCCGCCGCGGCCGGACCGGAGGAGCTGGCCGCGCCCGAGCTGGCCACCCCGGACCGAGCAGGCGGCGGGGCGCAGGGCGCGGAACCTGGTGTCCCCGGGACCAGCGCGACGTCCGGGCCCCGCCCGGCGGCGGGCTCCGCGCGCGCGCCCGCACCGGGTGGTGCTCAGGTCCGCGCCCCCCGCAGCATGATGATGCCGGGCTATCCGGTCCGCCCGGCGAACGTGACCGACGCGGCGGAGTACCCGTTCGCCGGCCCGCCGGCGCCCGGCGCCGCTGCGGTCGGCCCGGCTGCGTGGAAGTCGTCGCCGCTGGCGGACGCGGGGCCTGCGGCGGACGCGGGGCAGCCGGCGGACACGGGGCGGCCGGCGGACACGGCGGGAAGGCCGCCGGCCGGCCCGCTGGCGCCCGGCACCGGAGAGGTCATCCCGGCGGCGTCGGCGCGGTGGCCGGCCCTGCCTGCGGACTCACCGGAGCCGGGTCCGGCGCGCGACCCGGCGCGGGCCACGTCGGTTCCGCTCGCCCAGCAGCCCCCCGCACCGGGCCGCCGGCCGGCCGCCGGAACCAGGCTGCACCGCGACGCCCGCCAGCAGGGTGCCGGCCAGCACGGTGTCGGCCAGCAGGGTGCCGGCTGGGACGGTGCCGGCTGGGACGGTGCCGGCTGGGACGGTGCCGGCCAGTACGGTGCCGGCCAGTACGGTCCAGGTCCGAGTGGCGTGGCTCAGGGCGGCATAGCCCGGGGCGGCGTCCGCCGGGGCTCGGCCGAGCCTGTGGTGCGGATCTCGATCGGCCGGGTGGAGATCCGCGCCGACCGGGCGGACGCGCCCCGGCCGCCGCGCCCAGCGCCCCGGCTCCGCCAGCCCGCGCTGAACCTGGCGGAGTACCTGCGGCAGCGCGGCGGGCAGCGATGAGCGACGCGCGGGCCATCGAGGCGGTGACCGAGACGCTGCGCGGCATCGTCGACGCCGGCGTGAAGAGCGTCACCGCCGGCGCCCGGGCCATCACGCTGCCGCCCAGCGCGATCACGGCCTCGCTCGAGCCCCGGGTCAACGTGTACCTGTACCAGGCCGAGATCGACGGCGCGCTGCGCAATACGCCGCCGGCCGGGGTGGCGCCGGGCGAGACCGGACGCCCGGCACTGCCGCTCGTCCTGTACTACCTGATCACCCCGTACGCACCGGACGCCGATGATATCCAGGCGCACCGGCTGCTCGGCGGAGCGCTGCTGGCGCTGCACTCCCATCCCGTGCTCACCCCCGCCGACCTCACCGACGCCGCGCCCTACAGTGACATCGCGCATCAGGTGGAGTCCGTCCGGATCTGCTGGCAGCCGTTGGACGACAAGGACATCTACGCGCTCTGGTCGGCCTTCCAGGCCCCGTACCGGGTCTCGGCCGCCTTCGAGCTGCGGGTGGTGCTCATTGACAGCACCGTCGCGGCCAGCGCGCCGCTCCCGGTGCTGCGCCGCGGCGCCGACGGGAGCGGACCCGCCGTCGTCGCGTCGCTCGGGTATCCCGGTCCCGCGATCACCTCGGCTGTCCCGCCGGGTGGGCAGCCAACCGCGCTGCCCGGGGAGAAGGTCCAGGTGCTCGGCGTCGGCCTGGCCGACGCGGCCGAGGTGCGATTCAGCCATCCCGTGCTGCCCGCGCCGCTGACGTTCCCGCCGGATGAGGTTACCGGCAGCCAGGTGACCTTCACCGTCCCCGCCGATGCCCCGGCCGGCTTCGGCACCGTCGCGCTGTCGGTCAGGACAACGGGCCCTGGTGACTGGTTCACCAACGAGTCCCCGCTTGGCATCGGGCCGCAGATCACCAGTGCGCTGCCCGCGACGGTGGCGGCGGCGCAGCACTCGGCCCGGCTGACCGTGACGTGCCGGCCGCCGGTGCTGGCGGGCCAGGACGCGGTCCTGCTCATCGGCGGCACCGCGGTGCCCGCCCCGCCGGTCACCGCGACGACATCGGACCTGGCCTTCACGGTCGGCCCGCTGCCGGCCGGGTCCTACCCGTTGCGGTTGCGGGTCGACGGCGCCGACACCCGGCTGATCGACTCGACGACCACGCCGCCGTCCTACATCGGCGACCAGTCGGTGACGGTGACGCCATGAGCGAGCCGCTGTCCCGGCAGGCCTGGCTCACCGCCAACGGGGAGTTCCTCGCCGCCTCGGTCGCATGGATCCGCAAGCTGCTCCGCGAGCAGGCCGCGTCGGTCCCGGCCGCGTCGGCACCGGGGGCAGCGGGGGCCCCGGCCGCGTCGGGCCGGGAGTCCTCGTCGGGGCGGGCAGCGGCAGCGGCGGGCGGGTCGGCCGCGGAACTGGCCCACCACGCGGACCAGCTGGCCGGGCAGGCGCCGCCGCCCGCGCTGGTCACGCTGGCCGCCCGGCTGGGCCTGAGCCGGTTCGAGCGGGACGTGCTGATGCTGTGCGCCACGGCGGAACTCGACCCGTCGGTGCGCGGCCTGTGCGCGGCCGCGCACGGCCACGAGGCGATGACCTACCCGACGTTCGCGCTCGCCCTCACCGTGCTGCCCGACCCTGCCTGGAACGCGCTCACCCCTGGTGGTCCCCTGCGTACCTGGCGGCTGATCGAGGTGAGCCAGGCTCGGGGCGAGGCACTGGTCAGCGCGCCGCTGCGCACCGACGAGCGGATCGTCAACTACCTCAAAGGCATCGATCACCTCGACGTCCGGCTGCGCGCGCTGGTCCAGCCCGCGCCGCCAGCCGATGCCGCACTGCTCGCTGACTCGCAGGCCGCCGCGGCCGAGTCGGTCGCGGCACAGCTCGCAGGCGGGCAGCCCGCGGGCCCGGTGCGGCCGGTGATCCAGCTGGCCGGCCCGGACCGGCGCGGCGCGCTGGCGGTCGCGAGCAACGCCGCCACCCAGGCCGGCCGGGAGCTGTACCTGATGCCGGCCGGGGTGCTGCCCGGCTCCCCGGATGAGCTGGACGACCTGGCCCGGCTCTGGTACCGGGAAGCCACCTTGTCGCCGGTGCTGCTTTGCGTTGACGGCGACGGCGCGGACGCGACGACCGGACCGCCGGCCAGGGACGCGGACCTCGCTGCCTTCGCCACCAGGCTCGGCGTCCCCGTCCTGGTCCGGGTGCGGGAGCCGGTCCCCGCGCTCAGCGGATACGGGCCGCTGCTCGACATCGACCCGCCGACCATGGCCGAGCGGCGCACCGCCTGGCGACGCCACCTGCCGCCGGACAGCCGGGCCGACCCGGACGCGCTGGCCGCCCAGTTCACGCTGGACACCACGTCGATCGCGGCGGCGGCCGCCGACCCGGATCCGTGGGCCCGTTGCCGGGCGCTCACCCGGCCGGACACCGGCGGGTACGCCCAGCGGATCGAGCCGAAGGCGGGCTGGGACGACCTGGTCCTGGGCGAGCGGCAGACCGAGTCGCTGCAGGCCATCGCCGACCAGGTACGCAACCGGTGGCGGGTCTACGAGGACTGGGGCTTCGCCGCGAAGACGACCCGCGGCCTCGGGCTGAGCGCGCTGTTCACCGGGCCGAGCGGTACCGGCAAGACGCTGGCCGCCGAGGTGCTCGCCGCCGACCTGAACCTCGACCTGTACCGCACCGACCTGTCGGCCGTGGTCAGCAAGTACATCGGGGAGACGGAAAAGCACCTGCGGCGGCTGTTCGACGCGGCCGAAGCCGGCGGCTGGCTGCTGTTCTTCGATGAGGCCGACGCCTTGTTCGGCAAGCGCACCGAGGTCACCGACTCCCGCGACCGGTTCGCCAACATCCAGATCGACTACCTGCTCCAGCGCATCGAGGCCTACCAGGGACTGGCGATCCTCGCCACCAACATGCGGTCCGCGATGGACGAGGCGTTCCTGCGGCGGCTGCGGTTCATCGTCGAGTTCCCGTTCCCCGACACCGCCGCGCGCCGGGCGATCTGGGCGCTGTCCTTCCCGGCGGCGGTCCCCGGCGCCGCCGCCCTGGATCTTGACCGGCTCGCCGAACTGCCCGCGAACGGCGGCGTCATCCGCAACATCGCGATGAACGCGGCGTTCCTCGCCGCCGCCCGCGGCGGCGACCTCGACATGGATCTCGTCATGCGCTCCGCGCGGGACGAGTTCGCCAAACTCCAGCTGCCGCTGCGGCAGCGTGACCTCGCCAGGAAGACGGTGCCCGCGTGAAGACAGTGCCCGCATGAAGACAATGCCCGCGTGAAGACAGTGCCCGCACGAGGATGGTGCCCCGGATGAGAATCGAGCTGTCCATTGACCATCTGGTCGCCGACGGCCTGGCCGGGGGGTCCGCCGACGGGCTGGTCGCGGCCCTCACCGCCGAGCTGCGGCTGGTGCTCGCCCGCGAGCTCGCCAGCGCGGCCGGCCGTGGCCGGCTGTCCGGCGCGCAGGCGATCTCGGTGCCGCGGCTGCGCGCGGCGCTCACCCTGCCGCCCGCCGGGCCCGGCGCGGGGGCCGCGATCGGGGGCGCCGCCGGGGCGGTCGCCGGGCAGGCGCTCGGCGCGGCCCTCGGCGGCGCCGTCACCGGGGACCAGGTGTTCCGTCGCGGAAGCAACCGGTAGGGGAGCGCGCCATGTCCGCGATGCCGGATCCGCCCAAGGTCACCCGCGGCGGGATCGTGCTGGCCGACCCGGCCTCGGGTCAGCCGCTGCGCACGATCGTGTTCCAGTACAACCCCGACACGCTCACCCGGACGCTGCAGCCGCAGGGCATCGGTAACGAGCCAGGCGACCGCCTTGAGGCCCTCCGGCTCAAGGCGCCGCCGCACGAGACGTACAAGCTGGACGCCGAGTTCGACGCGGCTGACCAGCTCGACGACCCGGCCAGCAACCCCATCGTGACCGCCAACGGCCTGTTCCCGCTGCTGTCGGCGCTGGAGATGTCCATCTACCCGCAGGTCGGCCAGCTGCTCGCGGAGAACCAGATGGCGTCGGCCGGCATGATCGAGGTCGCGCCGGTCGAGGCGCCGCTCACGATCTTGGTGCTCGGGGCCAGCCGCGTCCTGCCGGTGCGGCTGACCGAGCTGACCATCACCGAAGAGGCCTTCGACGTGGCGCTGAATCCCATCCGGGCCAAGGTCTCGATCTCCGCCCGGGTGCTCACCGTGGACGACCTCGGTTTCACCGACCGAGGCGGCCTGCTCTACCTGAGCTACCACCAGGGCAAGGCCGCCTACGCCGCGCTCGTCACCACCTCGCCCACCGCGCTCGGCCTGAGATCCTTCTAAGGAGACCCCGTGTTCGCCGCTAACAGCCGCTACTACGGACTGCCAGTGCTGACCCGCACCCAGCCGGACGGAACCCAGGTGCTGTACGTGGCAGGCCGGCTGCTGCCCGATCCTGGCACCCTCTCCCAGACAGGCAGCTACACCGTGCGCCCGGGGGACCGGCTCGACCTGATCGCGTACGCCCAGCTCGGCGACCCGCAGCTGGGCTGGCGGATCGCCGACGCCGCCCGCGTCCTTGACCCGGACGAGCTCACCCAGACGCCGGGCACCGTGCTGGCGATCACGCTGCCGCAGGGCATCACGGTGGCCACCGGTGGCTAACAGCCTGCAGCTTCTGCTGCTGATGGGGTCCGTGGTGCCGGTGCCTGTGCCGCAGCAGCTCAGCGATGCCCTGCAGGCGGCCCAGGTCACCACCACGGCCGGGCAGGCCAGCGGATTCCAGCTCACGTTCGCGGTCAGCACCGTCTCGGTCATCACGACCTCGCTGCTGCCGGCCGGCTTCTTCGACCCGGGCACCCGGGTCATCCTCATCGCGATCGTGTCCGGACTGCCGGCCGTGCTGATGGACGGGGTGATCACCCGCCAGGAACTGGCGCCAAGCGACGAGCCGGGCGCGTCGGCGCTCACCGTGACCGGAGAGGACCTGTCGGTGCTGATGGACCTGGCGTACCAGGAAATAGAGTGGCCCGCCCTGCCCCGTGACGCCCGGGCGACGGTGATCTGCGCAAAGTATGCGTTGTACGGGATCATCCCGGCGATCGTGCCGCCGCTCATCACCGACGTGCCGAGCCCGACCGACCAGATTCCCGTCCAGGCAAGCACGGACCTGGCCTACCTCAAGGCCATGGCCTCGGAGGTGGGATACGTGTTCTACATCCAGCCCGGACCCGCGCCCGGCGCGAACATCGCGTACTGGGGCCCGCAGGTCCGCGTCGGCCCGCTGCAGCCCGCGCTCACCATCGGCATGGGCGCGGCGACCAACGTGGAGTCGCTGTCGTTCAGCTTCGACGGGCTCAGCCGCACCCAGTATTCCATCGCGCTCACCGAGCCCACCACCAAGCTGAGCATCAGCGTGCCGGTGCCCGACATCAGCGTGCTGCACCCGCCGCTCGCCGCGCGTCCGGCCGTCACGCTGCGCACCAAGCCGCTGCCCGACATCTCCGACCGCCCGGTCAGTGAGGTGCTGCTGCTCGGCATGGCCCGGACGTCGGAGTCGACGGACGCGATCACCGGGCAGGGCAAGCTCGACGTGCTGCGCTACGGGCACGTGCTGCAGGCGCGGCAGCTGGTCGGCGTCCGCGGCGCGGGCCTCGCCTATGACGGCGCCTACTACGTCACCAGCGTCACCCATGAGATCAAGCGCGGGGAGTACCACCAGAGCTTCTCGCTATCCCGCGACGGGCTGGTCTCGCTGACTCCTGTGGTGGTGACCTGAATGGGCGCGGACAGCCGCAAGTTCCCCGGGCTCTATAAGGGCGTCGTGGTGACCAACGTCGACCCGTACGGCTACGGCCGGCTGCTGGTCAGCGTCGAGGATCTGCTTGGCGCGGTGTCGAACATCTGGGCCGAGCCTTCGGCCCCGCTCGCCGGGCTGGAGAGCGGGGCGTACGTGGTGCCGCTCGTGGGATCAGGCGTCTGGGTCCAGTTCGTCAACGGCGACCCGGACCGGCCGGTGTGGACGGGGTTCTGGCGCGGCGACAGCGGCGACGTGCCCACCGCCGCGCTGGCCGCCCCGCCCGGCACGCCGCAGATCGTGTTTGGCACTCCCGGCCAGAGTTTCCTGCTCATCTCCGACATGCCAGGACCGCAAGGGGGGATCATGCTCCAGCTGAATGGCCCGGCCGGGCCCTACATCAAGGTGTACGAGGGCGGCGTGGAGATCGCCGCGAGCGTCGGCGGGCCGGCCATCAGGGTGACGCCCGCCGGGATCGACCTCGGTGACGGCGCGCTCACCATCACCGCGAGCTGACCGGCGATGCCAGGCTTCCTGCTCACCGCCGACGCCACGGTGACCTGCTCGCATGGCGGCCAGGTCGAGTTCGCGCCCGCCCAGACCCGGGCGCTGGCCGGCGGTGCGCCGATCGCGACCCTGGCCGATCAGCTCGTGGTGGCCGGCTGCCCGGGCATCCCCGCCTCTCCCGGGGTGGTGTGCACGAAGGTGGAGTGGATCGGCACCGCCAGCCGGGTCACCGCCAGCGGCCTGCCGGTGCTCGTCCAGTCGCTGCCGCCTGGCCCGGTGCCTGGCGACGGCACGGTGATCGGCCCGCCGCCCCCGCTTCCGCTGGTGGCCGAGGTCCAGCTGCAGGTGGTGGCGACATGACGACACCGGTCAACACGGGGCCGCTCAATGTGGCCTTCCCGTTCCAGGTCGATAAGCGCGGCCGGATCGCCGTCACCGACTACGCCCGCCACATCCAGGACATGATCGAGCAGCTGCTGTTCACCAGCCCCGGCGAGCGGGTGGTGCAGCCCGATCTCGGCTGCGGGCTCGCCGACCTGGTGTTCGCGCCGAACAGTCCCGAACTCGCCAGCGCCATCCAGGCCAGCACCCAGGGCGCGCTGCAACGCTGGCTCGGCGACGTCATCACCGTGGTCTCGCTGTCCGTCACCGCCGCCGACGCCACCCTCGGCGTCACGGTGAACTACCAGATCCTCGCGACCGGCCAGCAGGCCACCGCCACCATCACCGGTCAGGTGGGGTGATGGCCACGGTGCAGTGCGGCGACCCCCGCCGGCTGGCCGACGTCCGGGCCAGCGGCCTGAACGGCATCGACAGCGTCGACGTCAGCGAGGACCAGAAGACACTGTCTGTGCTGCTGTTCGGCCAGGTGCCTGACGGGCTGACCAAGGCCAACTTCCGGCTGGACGGCGGCGCCCCGGTGACGGTGACCGCCGTGCAGCCCTGCCCGGAGCAGGACCCCGACCTGCCGGGCTGCGTGCAGCTGAGCGTCGACCAGCCGGGCGATTTCTCCTGCTACCAGCTGTCCGTCGTGACCGCCGGGCCGGACGGGCAGCCGGGCACCGCGCCGTTCCCCGGCTTCGACGTGCGCTCCTATGTCGCCTGCTTCACGTTCAAGCAGAACTGCTCCGCCCTGGCCGACTGCGCGGCGCAGGCGGCGCCGGCCGCCGCGCCGCAGGCCGGGCCGGTGATCGATTACCTCGCCAGGGACTTCGCCAGCCTGCGCCGGGCACTGCTCGACCGGCTGAGCCTCACCATGCCGGACTGGACAGAAACGCACCTGCCGGACGCCGGGATCGCGCTGGTCGAGCTGCTCGCCTACGCCGGCGACCTGCTCAACTACCGGCTTGACGCGGTCGGCACCGAGGCCTACCTGGGCACCGCCCGGTTGCGCACCTCGGTGCGGCGGCACGCGCGGCTGGTCGACTACCTGATGCACGACGGGTGCGCCGCCCGTGCCTACGTCTGCCTGACCGTCTCCAGGCCGGCCACGCTGCCCGCCGGGGACTTCCGGTTCACCGCGGACACCGAGACGTTCGAGCCGCTGACCGCCGAGGACGTGCCCCTGGACCCCGCGCACAACGAGATCAGCCTGTGGACCTGGGGCGACTACCAGTGCTGCCTGCCGGCCGGCGCGACCGCGGCCGTCCTCAAGGACACCGGCCTCCAGCTCAAACCCGGTGACCTGCTGCTCCTGGAGGAGATCGTGGGCGCCGTGACCGGCCTGCCCGCCGACGCCGATCCCACCCACCGGCAGGTGGTCAGGCTCACCGCGGTGACGCCCGGCCGCGACCCGCTGTACGACCAGCCGCTGCTCGAGGTGTGCTGGGACCGCGCCGACGCCCTCGCGTTCCCGCTGTGCGTCACCGCCCGGGGCGGGCCGGACTGCACCGACCTCACCGTCGGCGTGGCCCGCGGCAACATCGTGCTCGTCGAGCACGGCGCGTCCAACGACTGGGACGGCGGGGACGGTGACCAGGTCACCCTCCCGGCGGCGCCGCCGGCCCAGGGCCAAGGCTGCCCGCCCGGCTGCGGCTGGGGCTGCCCCGATGACGATCCGGCCGACACGCCGCCCTACCCGCCCTTCCGGTACCGGCCGGCCGCCACCGCCGCCCAGTCGCCGGTGACCCAGCACGCCGCGTTCCCCGACCCGCGCCGGGTGGCCGAGGGACAGGCCGCCGCGCTGGCCGGCCTCCCGGCCAGCGCCCGCACCAGGATCGGCGCCATGGTGGGCGAGCCGGCCCTCAGCGCCGCCGACCGGGCCTACCTGACCATGCTGTTCGGTGCCGCCGCGCTGGCCAGGTACCCGCTGGGCCGCCAGCCGGCGATGGCGCTGCGACTGCTGCTCGGCCGCTTCGACACGCTGCTCGCGGTCAAGCTCGCCCGGCTCGACGACCTGATCCACCGGGCCAGGGAAGGGCACGTGCTCGTCGCGGCCAACGAGGGTGCCGAGCTCGACGCCGCGTGGGGGGCCGGGGCCGGTCAGCTGATCGACCCCGGCCGCGCGGTGTTCCGCGGCCCGGCCGCGGCGGCGCTGCGGCCCGATCCGCGGGCCGCGCTCCCGCAGCTGACCGCCACCGACCCCGGTACCGGGTCCAGCTGGCTGCCCCGCCGGGACCTGCTGCACTGCGGCCCGGCCGATGCGTTCTTCGTCGGCGAGACCGACGACAACGCCGTGCTCACCCTCCGCTTCGGCGACGGGACAGCCGGCCTGCAGCCCCCGCCAGGTACCGCGCTGAAGCCTGCCACTCTGCAGCTGCGCTACCGGGTCGGCAACGGCACCGCAGGCAACGTCGGCGCCGGCACGATCACCACCCTGGAGCTGCGCCACACCAGTGAGCCGGCGGTCACCGCCGTGCGCAACCCGCTGGCCGCCGCCGGCGGCACCGACCCCGAGCCGTCGGCGGTCGTCCGGCAGCGGGCACCGCGCGCCTTCGCGGAGGTGCTGCGGCGGGCGATCACCGCCGACGACTACGCCACGCTCGCCGGGGAGCACAGCGGCGTGCAGGCGGCGGGCGCGCAGCTGCGCTGGACGGGCTCGTGGTACGAGGCGCAGGTCGCCATCGACCCGCTCGGCACCGAGGCCGCGCCGTGCTGGCTGCTCGCCGACGAGTTGTGGCGGCTGCAGCGGTACCGGCGGATCGGCCATGACGTCCGGGTCGCGGCCGCCGTCCGGGTGCCGGTCGAGCTCGCGCTGTGCGTCCAGGTCCAGTCCGGCTACGTCACCGGCCACGTGCGGTCCGCCGTACTCGCCCAGCTCGGCAACGGGGTGCTGCCCGACGGCACGCGGGGGATGTTCAACCCCGCCAACCTGACGTTCGGCACCCCGGTGCGGGTCAGCGTGATCGTCGCCGCCGTCGCCGCGTTGCCCGGCGTGGCGGCCGCGGCCGTCACCACGCTCAAGCGCCAGTTCGGACCGGACGAGGGCGCCGTCGCGGCCGGGGTGCTGACCTTCGCGGCCGACGAGGTGCCACAGCTGGACAACGACCCAGCCCACCCCGATCACGGCCTGATCACCCTGACGATCGGCGGTGGGCGATGACAGGATGCCAGGATCGTTCTGGATGCTCGGCTGGTGACGGCCAGCCAGGCGGCTGCGGCTGCGGCGGAGGCGGCGACTGCTGTGCCGGGGTGCGCGCCGTCACGCCGGGCACGCTGTACAACCGGCCGGGGCTGCCGGCCATCGGCTACCGGGTGGGCCGCTACGCGGACTTCTTCGAGTCGATGATCGCGCGGCTGGCGAGCCGCCCGGAGCTGGCCGGCTACACCACCCGCGACCTCGGCGATCCTGGTATCGCGCTGATCGACTGCTGGGCGCTGACCGGCGACATCGT
This sequence comes from Streptosporangiaceae bacterium, assembly GCA_050013055.1. GTDB lineage: Bacteria > Actinomycetota > Actinomycetes > Streptosporangiales > Streptosporangiaceae > Palsa-504. Next base: position 565 of record JBEKGC010000085.1, on the reverse strand, counting down.
GACCTGGTACGCCGAGCGGGCCGCGAACGAGGGGTACCTGTCCACCGCGACGCAGGCCGGCTCGCTGTCGCTGCTGGCCGCCCTGGTGGACTACCAGCCGCGGCCGCCGCTCGGCGCGTCCGGGTACCTGGCGTTCACCATGGCGCCGGGAGCCGCCGGGGTAATCCCGGCGGGTACCCAGGCGCGCAGCGTCGCCGCGCAGAACCAGTTGCCGCAGACCTTCGAAACGGCCGAGGCGATCACGGCTCAGGCCAGCTGGAATCAGCTCGCGGTCCGCCAGACCCGGCCGTCCGCGCTGTCGGCCGCCACCGCGGACAGCAGGGACCAGCTCACCGTGACCGGCACCGCGACCGGAGTGCAGCCGGGCACCCGGCTGGTGTTCGACTTCCCGCTGCCGGCCCAGGACCAGCAGCAGCCTCAGCAGGTACGGGTGGTCACCGGCGTCACGGCCGACTACCAGGCCGGGCAGACCGTGCTGCAACTGGTGCCGGTCAGTCCGCAAACTCCTGTCGAGGCAGCCACGGTCCACCTCAACGGCTCGGTCCGCCAGGCGCAGGACGCCGCG
>JBEKGC010000084.1:0-18007 GCA_050013055.1 Streptosporangiaceae bacterium | reverse complement strand
GACGACGCGGTGGCCGCGATCAAGCTGGCCAAGTCGCGCGGGTTCAAGGTGAACACCAACACCACGTTCTTCAACACCGACACCCCGCAGACGATCATCGACGTGCTGACCTACCTGAACGACGACCTGGGCATCGACGAGATGCAGATCTCGCCGGCCTACGCGTACGAGAAGGCGCCGGACCAGGAGCACTTCCTCGGCGTGACGGAGACCAGGGAACTGTTCCGCAAGGCGTTCGCGGACGGGCGGCGCAAGAAGTGGCGGCTGAACCACACGCCGCTGTTCCTTGACTTCCTCGAGGGCAAGACCGACTTCGGCTGCACCGCCTGGGGGATCCCGTCCTACTCGCTGCTCGGCTGGCAGAAGCCGTGCTACCTGATGAGCGAGACTGGGACTCCTACGGGCGGGGCAAGGACCCCAGGTGCGCCAACTGCATGGCGCACTGCGGGTACGAGCCGTCGGCCGTGCTGGCCACCATGGGCTCGCTGCGCGAGACGATCAGGGCGGCGCGCGGCTAAACGTTCAGAAACTGCTCATAGGTTGGGCAATCCCGCAGGTTCCGTTCAGCACTCGTTCAGGTAACACCGCCATGCTCTGAGGTGGCGCGGCGCCCGTTCCGGCATATGACCGGGCGGGCCACCGCGCCGCCATCTGTCCAGGGCAGGCACGGGGCCTAGGAGTGCGGAATGTTCTTCACCTATTTGCGGCGTGAACTACGCCGCCGGACGCGCCAGGCCGTGTTTATCGCGCTCGGCCTCGCGCTCGGGATCGGCCTGGTGATCACGGTGACGGCGGCGGCCTCCGGGGTCAAGAACGCCCAGGGCACCGTGCTGCACGCGCTGTACGGCGTGGGCACGGACGTCACCGTGACCAAGACCCCGGCGGCCGGCTCGTTCACGCCCGGCTCGTTCGGGTTCGGGTTCCGCACCGGGACCGCCAAGCGGCCCGCGGCCGGCACCAAGATCAGTACCAGCACGCTGGCGGCGGGCGCCACGCTCGCCTCGATCAGCTCGTCCTCGGTCAGCACCGTGGCCAGCCTGCATGACGTGTCGGCGGCCGCGGGCGGGCTGACGCTGAACGACCGGACCCTGAGCGGCACCGTCCCGGCCATCAACACCTCGGGCGGCGGCTTCGGCGGCGGCGGGTCTGGCAGCGGCGGTTCTGGCAGCGGCGGCGGCAGCTTCCGGGCCAACTTCAGCACCAACACCTTCGGCGTCGACGGCGTCGACATCAGCGGCGGCGAACTCGGCCCGCTCAGCTCGGGCAAGCTCAGCTCGGGGCGCACGTTCACGGCCGCGGACGCCAACTCCGACGTCGCGCTGCTTGATGCCTCCTACGCCACCCAGAACAAGCTCACCGTCGGATCCACCGTCGCCATCGGCAACAGCAAGGGCACCACGACGAACTTCAAGGTCGTCGGCATCGTCAGCGAGCCCGCGGGCGACAACCCGTCGGACGTGTACGTCCCGCTCGGCGTCGCGCAGAGCCTGGCCGCCCTGACGAACGACGTGAACACGATCTACGTCGCGGCCAACAACGCTTCGGCTATCAACACCGTGTCGAGCGAGATCAAGCAGGCGCTGCCTTCGGACACCGTGACCACCTCGAGTGACCTGGCCAGCGAGGTCACCGGTTCGCTGTCCAGTGCTTCCAGCCTGGCCAACAACCTCGGCAAGTGGCTCGCGATCGCGGTGCTGATCGCGGCGTTCGGCCTGGCCAGCCTGCTGACGATGGCGGCGGTATCGCGCCGGGTCCGTGAGTTCGGCACGCTCAAGGCGCTCGGCTGGAAGAGCCGCCGGATCATCGGCCAGGTGATGGGCGAGGCGGTGGTCATGGGCATCGTCGGCGGCGTGATCGGCATCGGGCTCGGCTTCGCCGGCGCGGAGCTCGTGTCCAAGCTGTCGCACACGCTGACCGCCGTGGTCGGCCAGACCACCGGCTCGGCCACCCCCGGCGGCGCCAGGCAATTCGGCTTCGGCGGCGGCGGCACCGGTACCGGCGGTACGGGCACCGGCGGGGGCGGCTCCGGCGGCGGTGGCGGGGGCGCCTTCGGGCGCGCGAGCGCGGCCAGCCACACGGTGGCCGTGCACCTGTCCGCCGCGGTGAGCGGCAACGTCATCTTGCTGGCGGTCCTGCTGGCGGTGGCCGGCGGTCTCATCGCCGGCGCCTTCGGCGGCTGGCGGGCCGCCCGGCTCCGCCCGGCGGCCGCCCTGTCCAAGGTCGGCTGAGGGAACCAGGAGAAGATCGACATGTACAAGCTTTCCGGAGTGACCAAGAATTACGCCAAGGGCCGCGAGAACGTCGCCGCCCTGCGCGGGGTTGACCTGGTGGTGGAGGACGGCGAATGGCTGTCCATCCAGGGACCGACCGGGCACGGCAAGTCGACGCTGCTGCAGATCCTGGGCGGCCTGGACCGGCCGTCGGCCGGCGTCGTCGAGTTCGACGGCCAGGACCTCGCCCAGCTGCGCGAGGCCGAGGTGACCCGGGTGCGCGCGCAGTCCATGGGTTTCGTGTTCCAGACCTTCAACCTGATCCCTACCCTGTCCGCGCAGGAAAACGTGGAAACCGCCCTGGTCCCGCTGCACGTGTCCGCGTCGGCGCGGCGGCAGCGGGCCATGGTCGCGCTGGACGCGGTCGGCCTCAGTGACCGGCTGCGGCACGTCCCCGGCGAGCTGTCCGGCGGCCAGCAGCAGCGGGTCGCGATCGCGCGGGCCCTGGTCAAGGAGCCGAAGGTGCTGCTGGCCGACGAGCCGACGGGTAACCTCGACGAGGACACCAGGGACGAGATCATCAACCTGCTCGACACCATGTGGCAGGAGCGCGGCCTGACCATGGTGTTCGTCACCCACGACAGTACCGTCGCCCGCCGCGCCCAGCGGATCGGCGTGATGAAGAACGGCCGCCTCACCGTCAAGCAAACCGCCCGCCCCCAGCCCGCCCGCCCCCAGGCCGCGAGCCCCCAGCCCGCCCACACCCAGCCCGCCCCCGCCGCCGACTGACCTCCGGGTGACGCTCACCGGTCGATGCGCGCCTCCCGGCACAGCAGCGCGGCCAGCTCCCCGGGCTCCGGGCTGACCCCAGTGACCCCGGTGACCCCGGCCAGGCCGTGGCCGGTGAACCAGCGACTGATGTTCTCGGCGTCGCGGGTGAGGAAGAACCCGCCCCGCGGGTTCGCGATCACGTCGACCACCTGCGGCAGGTCGATCATGACGAGCCGCTCGTCGTGCACCAGCAGGTTGTAGGCGGACAGGTCGCCGTGGGCCAGGCCGTCCCTGGCCAGCGTGACGAGCGCCTGCACAAGCTGGTCCCACAGCCCGGCCAGTTCGGCAGGCCCGGGCCTGGTCTCGGCCAGCCGCGGCGCGGCGATCCCGTCCGCCGAGCCGATAAACTCGAGCAGCAGCTCGGTGTCGAGGACCTGCGCCGGGTACGGGACGGGCACCCCGGCCCCGTACAGGCGGGCCAGCGCGCTGAACTCGGCGGCCGCCCACTGGCCCGCGATGGCCTGCCGGCCGAACGTGCTCCGGCTCGACATGGCCCGGTTGACCCTGGACTCCCTGGTCCGGCGTCCCTCCAGGTAGCCGCTGTCGCGATGGAACATCCGGTGCTCGGCGGACCGGTACCGCTTGGCCGCGAGCAGGCAGGACCGGTCGGTCTGCGGGACGGCCCGGCGGAGCAGGAAGACGTCGGCCTCCTTGCCGGTCTTGACGATGCCGAGCTCGGTGTCGACGGCGGCCAGCTCGGTGACCAGCCAGTCCGGGTGCGGCTTCGGGCCGCGTTCGGTTGGCACCGACTGGTCCCAGGTGGACCACCGGTCGCCTTCGGTCAGGCCGTCCGCGGCGTCGAAGCTCTCGATGGACGGCAGCGCCCGCCGCTTGACCCGTTTGGCCGTGGTCGGCTGGTCGTCGTCGTAGCGCCGCCTACCGCGGCGGGAGTAGGACTCTTCGTAGTCGGAAAAGGTGGAGTCGGACACGGGTGATGCTCCTCAGCTGAACGGTGAACGGGGCAGGCGACAGTGCGCCCGCGGCAGGCGTATACATCTGGCGTCTCCCTTCGCTCAGCCGGCCAAGCGCCGACTCGATCTGCTGCAGGCTGCCATACCGCCGGCCCCCGGCGCAACCGGTTTTTCACCGGCCTCCCGCTCACCGTCGTCAAGATCTACCGCGCCGAGTTCGGTGACGTCGAGGCCCCAGCCCGGCCCGCGCCCGGTCCGTCACCCCACCAGTCCGTCACGCCCCACCAGCCCGCCACGCCCCACCAGCCCGCCACGCCCCACCACTCGCGCCCGCCCCCGGTCCGTGTAACCCCACCAGCCCGTCCCATCCCACCAGTATCACCACTCGATCCCCAGTCCGATGTGGAGAAGTTTTTCGTGGAAGACTCGGCTTTAGTGGCGAATTAGGTACCCTATGAGGTACCAAACTATCCGCAGAAGCCGAATCTTCCGTGAGTCTTCCAGATCTTGGCGCATCATGGACCGCTGGCGTAGCAAGAACCACACCAGCATCGTCGCGGGGAGTGTGGTATACCAGCCATCGCCCTGGGGCGTCGTCAATCGAGACGTCATGCGGTGAGCGCGACGTTGATGACGTAGACGGTTGCCGCGTCATCGTCCACTTCGTACAAGATCCGGCCGCCCGGTAGGTGCAACCGGTAGATTCCACTACCTCCCCATGCGACTGCCTGGTCCGGGCGAGGGTCGTCGGCCAGTGCCAGCAGTGCCCACCTGATCGTGGCGAACGCCTCCTTGTCTTCCGAGCGAATGCCGGCCAGTGCCCGCAGCGCCGTCTCCTGGAGGACGACCGTCAAGCTCATTGCCGGTCTTCGGCGTCAATCCGGTCGAGAGCCGCATCAAGATCGCTCAGGGATACCCCGCCGCGGCCGGCCAGCCTGCCGGCGTAGTGCGCGGCCAGCGCGGCCCGGTCCTCCAGGTCGGCCAGGTCATCGACGTTGATGATGGCAACTGAAGGTCTGCCATGCTCGGTAATCGTGACCGGACGATGCCCGTATCTCGCGCGGGACACTAGTTCACCCAGGTGGGCACGTGCCGCCGTCAACCCGTAGGACTCATCCATGCTACAAAGTGTACACTTTGCAGTCCTCAAGGTTCTCGCGGGTCTCGTCGAGGGAGTACGCCGGTGACCGTCATACTTCAGGCGCCCGCTACGCGGCGGGTAAGGACTCAGCCGAGGTCGGCTACTGGACCGCCGCCGCGGCCAGGAACCGCGGCGTGGCGAGCCAGGCGGTGGAGATGGTGACCACCTGGGCGTTCGAGAGCTTCGGCGCTGCGGGCCTGCGGCGCATTCAGCTACTTCACCAGCACGACAACCTCGCGTCGTGCCGGGTCGCGCAGAAGTCCGGGTACGCGCTGACGGGAGTGCTCCCGGCCGACCTCCCGCCTTCCCCGTCAGTGGGCACCTGCATACCCGATACCAGCACCCCCGATCGCCCCTCCTAGCGTCCGCCCGATTACCCAGCGCGATGAAGGATGACGGTTGCTCCCGGCTTGTAAGCCACGACGATGGTCCATTGCGGTTGTTCCAGCGACACCTATGGACCATTGTCGTGGTCAGGCTCGGAGCTTATCGCTGCGGCGCCGCTGGAAGCGGGGCGAACGTTGCCTGCCACGGCAGCTGCAGAAGCGGCAGCCCGGACCGGCCCAGTGGTTAGGGCTGCCGCTGCCCGCGCCTAGACCTGGACGAACTCGATGCCGGTGACCTGGCAGAACGTCTTCCAGTCGGCGGCGTGGTGACCCAGGTTCATCACCTCGTGGTGCGGTCCACCGTGCGTGAGCCACCCGTTCAGGCAGGCGCGCAGGCCGGTGGCCGGCCGGAACTGCCCGTACGGCATCTCTAGGGCAGGAAGTTCCTGGCTGTCCAGGTTCTCGCCTTCGGCCACGACCAGCCGGAACCGGTCGCCTTCCAGCGAGACCAGGGCGGCCAGCGTGGCCGGGCCCGGCTGGAGCTGGAAAAGGAACGTGGGCGGGTCGGCCAGCCGGCCGATGCCGAGCGGCCGCTTGATCAGCTTCACCGGCCGATCGGTGCGGGCGACCTTCCAGTTGCCCTCGCCCATATGGCTCTGCAGGATCGAATCGGAGGGAAAGTCCATCGCGTACATCTCGGTGAAGTGCGCATCGCCGATGAGAACGTGGCCCGCAGCCACCAGGCACGCGGTCAGCACGTCACCCTCGGCGGCGTACCCGTAGCCCTTGGCCAGCAGGGAGGAGGCCGCGGCCAGCGGCAGCCTGGTGAACCGGCCGTCCTCGCCGATCGCGTCAAAATGCGCGGTATAGGCACCGAACGACCGTTCGTTCATGATCTGCTCAATCGCTACCTGCATCCGGGCGTGGTCGGTCCGCTCCTGCTCGGACAGCCGCGGGTCGATCTCGAAGTTCGAATCCTCGAAGGAGATCACCGAGGCGATGTCGGCCTGGGTCACCTTCTGCATCTGGCGCCAGAGGTCGCCCTGCGCGACTGAGATGATCGCCGGGCCCAGGCTCCGGACCAGCGCGCTCTCGTCGACCCGGATGTCACCCATCTCGTTCATGGCGTAGCCGAAGATGGCTACCTTGAGCCGCTTCCACATGGCGGCGGTGGCCGCCGCGCGGGCCCACCGGCCGACGTCGGCGCGGAACGACTCGCTCTTCCAGTCGTCGGTCAGCACGGTGAACCGCTTGCCCGCCCGGACCATGGCGTTGGCGGTGTCCTGGGCGCCGTGCACGCCCTGGTTGTAGGTCATGTCCGCCATGTCCCAGGCCGGGGTCACGCTGGGTTCGGGCTGGATGTTGGCCAGGCAGACCGGCAGCCGGGACTCAGAAAGCAGCCGGGCCACCCGCATGGCCGGTCCGTAGGTGAGCATCACCACCATGACGCCGTCCAGGTCGGCGTCCTCGAACTCGCGCATTGCGCGCTCGGCGTCCTCCCGGTACTTGATGGCCTTGCTCGGCGTGAAGTCCGCGACGTCGGACAGCTGCGCGGCGAGTTCGGCGGCGTAGCCTTCCTGCCGCCGCGCGATCCCGGGGATCATGTCGTCGTACAGGTCCTGCATGATCCCGAGGATGCCGATGCGCGGCTTGGGTCTGTCCGGACTTGTCATGTGGGCTCCTTCGCGGTCAAGCGGGCTCAACGCTGGCCGTAGTAGTTCTTGTAGCGGGCGTGCAGGGCGTCCACCTGGTCGGCGGCCAGCGGCGCCAGCTCGCCGAAGGCCCGGGCCGCCTGGACGGTGCGCGCCACGTCTTCGCACATCACCGCGGCCTTCACCGCATCCAGGGCCGTGCCGCCGATGGTGAACACGCCGTGGCGGGCCATCAGCACGGCGGGGGAGCGGTGCCCGGTCAGCGTCGCGACCACGCCCTGGCCGATCGCCTCGCTGCCGATCAGCGCGAACGGCCCGACCGGGATCTCGCCGCCGAACTCGTCGGCCATCGCGGTGATCACGCACGGGATGGGTTCGGCCCGGGCCGCCCACGCGGTCGCGTAGGTCGAGTGGGTGTGCACCACCCCGCCGACCTCCGGCATGTGCCGGTAGATGTAGGCGTGCGTGGCGGTGTCGCTGGACGGGCTCAGGCCGCCGGAAACAGGCCGGCCGTCCAGGTCGCAGACCACCATCGAGGCCGGGGTCAGCTCGTCGTAAAGGACGCCGCTCGGCTTGATCACCATCAGCTCAGACCCGGGCACCCGGGCGGACACGTTGCCGGAGGTCCAGGCGACCAGGCCGTTACGCACCAGTTCGGCGTGCAGCGCGCAGACCGTCTCCCGCAGCGCGGTAAGTTCATCGGGCATCTAGACCCTCTCCCTGATCACGAGCCACTGCCCGTTCGGCATATATCGCGGATTGACCGCAGCCGGTGCATGACCTCGTTGCCGCCGCGGCCGAAATAGTCGTGCAGCCGCACGTACTCGGCGTAAAGCTGGTCGTAGACGTCGGCGCGGGCCGGGTCCGGCTGGTAGACGCCTGCCGTCAGGCGGCCCATGACCCGCGCCGCCGCCGGGACGTCCGGGTAGGCGCCGGCCGCGACCGCCGCGTGGATGGCCGAGCCGAGGGCCGGCGCCTGCTCCGAGCCGATCACGGACAGCGGGCGGCGCAGCACGTCGGCGTAGATCTGCATCAGCGGCGCGCTCTTGACCAGCCCGCCCGCGACGACGAACTCGGTGACCGGCACGCCCGAGGCACCGAAGGTCTCGACGATCATCCGGGTGCCGAACGCGGTTGCCTCGAGCAGCGCCCGGTAGATCTCCGGCGCGGTGGTGGCCAGCGTCAGCCCCACGATCGTGCCGGACAGGCGGCCGTCCACCAGGACAGAACGATTGCCCCCGGCCCAGTCAAGCGCGACAAGTCCGTGCGCACCTGGCGGCGGCGCGCAGGCCAGCTCGTCAAGCAGCGCGGGCAGCGGCACGCCGCGCCGCCGCGCTTCGTCGGCGAACTCGCCGGGGACGCCGTTGGCCGTGAACCAGGCGAAGATGTCGCCGACCCCGCTCTGCCCCGCCTCGTATCCCCACCGCCCGGCCACGATCCCGCCGTCGACCGCGCCGCACATGCCGGGGACCTCGGCCAGCTCCCCGCCGTTCATGCTCGGCTGGCCATTCATCACGTGACAGGTGGAGGTACCCATGATCGCGACCATCTTGCCGGCCGCGATCGGGCCGGCTGCGGGCACGGTCACGTGCGCGTCCACGTTGCCGACCGCGACCGCGATGCCGGCCGGCAGCCCGGTCAGCGCGGCCGCCGCCGGGGTCAGCCGGCCGGCCAGGCCGCCGAGCGGGGAGATGGGGTGGGCCAGCTTGTCCGCGGCGAAGCCGGCGAAGCGGGGGTCCAGCGCGGCCAGGAAGTCGCGGCCCGGGTAGTGATCGTCCTGGAAGATGCCCTTGTACCCGGCCGTGCACGCGTTTCTGGTCTCGGTCCCGCACAGCTGCCAGATGATCCAGTCGGCGGCCTCGATCCACCGGTCGGCTCGCTGGTAAAGCTCGGGGTCCTCGTCGAGCAGCTGGAGCGCCTTGGCGAACTGCCACTCCGAGGAGATCTTCCCGCCGTAGCGGTTGAGCCACTTCTCGCTGCGCTCGCGGGCCAGGGCGTTGATCCGGTCCGCCTGCGGCTGGGCGGCGTGGTGCTTCCACAGTTTGGGGTAGGCGTGCGGGCGCGCGGCCAGGCCAGGCAGCTGGCACAGCGGGGTCCCGTCGGCGCGCACCGGCATGGGGGTAGAGGCGGTGAAGTCGGTGGCGATGCCGATCACCAAACCCGGATCGATCCCGGCCACCTGCACCGCGGCGCGGACGGCGGCGCCAAGCGCCGCGGTGTAGTCGCCCGGATCCTGCAGCGCCCAGTCGGGCGGCAGTGACACCCCAGACAGCGACCGGTCGATCACGCCGTGGGCGTACTCGCTGACGGCGGTGCCCAGCTCGGCGCCGTCGCTGACCCGGACCACGAGGGCACGCGCCGACAGCGTGCCGAAGTCCACGCCCACGACGATCCGCCCGCCCACATCGGATGGCCCGCCCACATCGGATGGCCCGCCCGCGCCGATTTGCCCGCCCGCGCCGATTTGCCCGCCGGCGGCGTCTTTGTTAGCGCTAACATCCATCTGTCCGCCTATCCTACGGTTCCCTAGCGGTTCCGCGGGCTCGCGGCGCTCGCCCGCACGATCAGCTCGGGAGCCACCCGCACCCGGAGCCCGGCCGGGATCGCATCCGCCATCCGGTCGACCAGCGCACTGAGCGCCCGCCGGCCGACCTCGCCGAAATCTTGCCGCACCGTGGTCAGCGGAGGCAAGTAGTACCCGGCCTCGGGGATGTCGTCGAAACCGACGATGCTGATGTCGTCGGGCACCCGCAGCCCGTGCTCGGCCAGCGCCCGCATGACGCCGAGCGCCATCGGGTCGTTGCCGCAGAAAATGGCCGTCACGCCGGGATCGGCGGCCAGCTGGCGCCCGACGTGGTAGCCGGAGGCCGCCGACCAGTCGCCCGCGAGCACCGCGGGCTCGGGCGCTCCGGCTGCGCTCAGCGCCTGCCGCCAGCCGTCGATGCGTTCGGCCGCGTCGAGGCAGGACTCCTGCCCGGCGACGTGGTGCACGGTCCGGTGTCCCAGGCTGAGCAGGTAACGGGTGGCGGCGGCCGCCCCCTCGGCGTTGTCGATCGCCACCGACGTGACGGACGCGCGGGTGCCACAGCCCACCGCGACCAGAGGCACCTCGGCCGGCACGTGGGCGAGCGCGGCCACCGCGGTGTCCTGCGTCGCGATGACGACGATGCCTTCGATGCCCTGGCCGACGAACCGCTCCACCGCGTCGAGCATGGACCGGCGGTCCAGGGCGGGCAAGCTGGCGATGGACACGAAGTAGGCGTCGTGCGCCGCCCGCTCGAAGCCGTACAGCATTGACGCTGGGCCGTACAGCATGGTGTCGAAGCTGATCACGCCCAGGGTGTGGGTCCGCCGGGTGACCAGCGTCCTGGCTGCGGCGTTCGGCCGGTAGGCGAGCTCGCGGATGGCGGCGAGAACTCTGTCCCTGGTCGCCCGGCTCACGTTGGGGTGATCGTTCAGCACCCGCGAGACGGTTTGATGCGACACGCCGGCCAGCCGGGCCACGTCGGCCATCACCGGCGGCCGGGACAGGTTGCCCGGCCCGCGCAGCACCGGCGTCTGCACCTGGCCCTCGGCCTGTTCCCCTGGTGACGGCGTCACGTCGTGTCTCCCTTTAGCCGCGCGCTGGATAGCCGTGCGGTCAGCGGGGGCCGGCGTTAGCGCTAACATCCGTACCGATTACATACCGTGCTCTCACCGCAGAACCCCCCGGGGGTGGCGCGGCGGCTCTGCCTGGCATCCGGGTTCTTGGTTCAGCGTAGTCTCCGGACCGTCGCGACGGTACCCCGGAAGACCCCGAAGCCCCCCGGAGACCCCGCAGCACCCCGGAAGGCCCCTGACCTTGGTCGCGAGGTCAGTCGCGGCGTGGCTTGCCGCTGATCCCCGGACTGTCCCGCAGGTCGCGGATCGCGGCTTTCGCCTTGCGCCCGGCGTCGCTGTCCCGCAGGTCGCGGACCGCGTCCCGCGCGGTGTCGCGGGCCTTGCCCACCACGTCGCTGTCGCGCAGATCCTGCAGGGCCGCCTTGGCCTTGCGGCCGGTCTCGCCCTCGCGCAGGTCACGCAGCGCGGCCTCGGCCTTGCGGCCGACCTCGCCCTCACGCAGGTCCCTGATCGCCGCTTCGGTCTTGCGGCCGGTGTCGCTGGTGCGGATATCCTGCAGCGCGGCCCGGGCCTTGCGGCCCGCGTCGGCTCGCTGGCCGCCGCGCAGCCACCCGATCAGCCTGGACCACCAGCCTCGGGCCTGCTGCTCAAATTCAGCCATCGTCGATCTCCTTCGCGTTCTCGGCCCTGCCCTCGGCAACAAGGTGCCTGTTAACAAGATATAACGTAATACCGGGCCGGGCGACCCCAGCGACGCTATCCCGGCGACCCTGGGCGATGCGATCCCGGCGATCCCGGCGACCCCGGCGACCCGCGCGGGCCGCCGGGTGCGATGCCGGTCAGGATCACGTCCACCACCTGGTCGATAAAGGTGCCGGTCATCGGCAGGTGGCCGAGCAGCAGGCGGTGCTCGGCGGCCCCGAAGAACAGGTCGAGGATCACGTCCCGGTCCACCGACGCGGGTATCTCGCCTCGGCCGATGGCCCGGTCCAGCATGATCCGGTGCTGGCTGCGCAGTGGCTCGAGGACCCGCTCCCGCCAGGCCCCGCGCAGCTCCTGGTCATACTGAGCCGCGGCGATCAGGCCGGTGAGCATCGGTCCCATCGGGGTTTGCGTCACCGCGCGGACCCACGCGCGCAGCGCGGCCACCAGGTCGCCGCGCAGCGTCCCCGTGTCCGGCAGCGGTTGCTCCTCGCGGAACGAGGCCACGAAGGCGTCCAGCGCCAGCAGCCCCTTGGACGGCCAGCGCCGGTAGATCGTCGTCTTGCCGACCCCGGCCCGCGCGGCCACCTCCTCGATCGACATCGCGGCCAGCCCCCGGTCGGCGAGCAGTTCGACGGTCGCGGTGAGGATGGCGCGGTCCGCTTCGGCGCTGCGCGGCCGTCCCCGCTGCGTGGCGGTCTCCGCCGCTCCCGCTCCCGCTCCGTCCCCGGCTCCCGCTCCGTGCCCGGCTCCCGCCGGAATATCCCGGCTCATCGTCCGGTTCTACCCTGTAGAATTCCGAAACGATCCGTTACGTATTTGATTGGTGTCATGTCCGCCGCCACGCCTCTCACCCGTCGCGTCTCCCAGCCAATCCCGATCCGTCCCGCCCCAGCCCCGTCGGCCCCAGCCCCGTCGGCCCCAGCCCCGTCGGCCCCCCCAGCCCCAGCCCCGTCTGCCCCGGCCCCGCCGGCTCCGGCCCCGGCCAGCCGCCGGCCCCTCCAGCTCGCCCTCATCCTCGTCGCGGCCTTCATGGTCGTCCTCGATTTCAGCATCGTGAACGTCGCGCTGCCCTCGATCGAGCGCGAACTGCACATGCCGTCCGCGGCGGTGCAGTGGGTGGTCACGGGGTACGCGATCTCGTTCGGCGGACTGCTCATCCTCGGCGGCCGCGCCGCTGACCTGTTCGGCCGGCGGCGCATGTTCGTGGCGGGCCTGATCGCGTTCTCGCTGGCCAGCCTGGCGGGCGGGCTGGCCAAGGACCCGATGCTGCTGATCGCCGCGCGGGTGGTGCAAGGCGCGGGCGCCGCGGTCGTCGCCCCGGCTGCGTTGTCCCTCATCACCACCGGCTTCCCCGAAGGCCCCGAACGTACTCGTGCTATCGGACTCTATGGCTCGGTGGCTTCGGTCGGCTTCGTCTCCGGCCAGGTTCTGGGCGGCGTGCTCGTGCAGTTCACAAGCTGGCGCGCGGTATTCCTGGTCAACGTGCCTGTCGGCCTGATCGCCGCAGCCCTGGCCCCGGCCATCCTCGGCGCCGTCAAGAGCACAAGCAAGAGCACAAGCAAGAGCGCCACCAAGAACAGCGTCAGGAACAGGCCGGCCCGGTTCGACCTGCGCCGGCTGGACCTGCGCGGGGCCCTGCTGATCACCGTCGCGGTCACGCTTGTCGTCTTCGCCGTCTCCCAGGGAGTCGTGCTCGGCTGGACTTCGCCGCTGGTCATCGCGGCCGCGGTCACCGCGGTCCTGGCCGCGGCCGGCTTCGTGAAGGCCGAGAGCAGGCATCCGGAACCGCTTATCCGGCTGTCCCTGCTGCACCGCCAGGGGCTGCGGGAGGGGACCACGCTGACCTTCCTGCTCGGCCTGTGGAACGGCGGTGAGATGCTCGTCCTCTCCCTGTACCTGCAGCAGGTCCTGCACGAATCACCGCTGTTCACCGGTTTGGTCATCGCCCCGCAGGGCGTGGTCGGGTTCGCCATGGGCATGCTCGGCCCCCGGCTGGCGGGCCGGATCGGGATCAGGCGGCTGCTTGTGGTGACCGCCGCCGCCACCGCGATCGGGTTTCTCGTCCTGACCCATCTGCCCGCGACCGGGTACAGCCCGGTCCTGTTCGTGGTCACGCTGATCGGTTTTGGCACGGCCGGCACCGCCATGGGGTCCACCGTGCTGGCCAGCCGCGGCATGGCGGACGCCGATCAGGGCCTGGTCGGCGGCATGATCAACACCAGCCGCCAGATTGGCGCCGCCGTCGGCGCGGCCCTGCTTCCGGCCGTGGCCCAGGGTGTCAGCGGCGGGGTCGGGGTCTCCGGCGACCGGGTGGCGATGCTCACCGCGGCCGTGGTGGCGCTGGCCGCTACCGGCGTGGCCTGGCGCGCCGTCCACCCGGCCGCGGTCCGTGCGGCCAGCTGAGATCGTCATTTTTCCGCCGAACGGTCCTTGGCTCGCCCGCCACCCCCGCCTGCACCCCAGGGGCCCTTGGGGCATGATGGGCAGGTGCCACTGTTCAGCTTTGAGGGTCATGCGCCGCAGGTCAGCTCGCAGGCGTGGATCGCGCCCACGGCCACCCTGGTCGGGGACGTGCGGGTGGAGGCCGAAGCCTCCATCTGGTACGGGGCGGTGCTGCGGGCCGATTTCGGGCCGGTTATCGTGCGGCGCGGGGCCAACATCCAGGACGGGTCCGTGCTGCACGGCGGCGACGACCCGGTCACCGAGGTCGGTGAGGGCGCGACCGTCGGCCACCTGTGCGTAGTCCACGGCGCGATCGTTCGCGCCGAGGCGCTGATCGGCAACGGGGCCACGGTGCTCGATGGCGCGATCGTGGGCCGTCGCGCCCTGGTCGCCGCGGGCGCCACGGTGCCGCCCGGCCTGGTCATCGCCGACGGCATGCTCGCCGTCGGCGTCCCGGCCCGGGTGGTCGGGGAGGTCAGCGGCGGGGCCAGCCAGTGGGTGGACAACAACCCCGCCATCTACCGGGAACTGGCCCGGCGGCACGCGGCCGGAATCAAGCTGGTACGTCCCGCAGACCGCTGACCCGGCGGCCGTCTGACTGGTAGCGTCGGCCCCGGGAGCCAGGGGGGCTCCCGTTCGCCCACGACGGCAGGAGACGCAGCATGGCCTCTCAGCTCAACCCTTACCTCAACTTCAACGGCAACGCCCGTCAGGCGCTTGAGTTCTACCACAGCGTGTTCGGCGGCAGCCTTACCCTCAGCACGTTCGCCGACTTCGGCGGGGCCGGCTCGCCCGACGCCGACCGGATCATGCACGGCCAGCTCGAGACCGAGGCCGGCTACACGATCATGGCCGCCGACGTCACCAGTCAGATGGAGTACCACCCGGCCGTCGGGTTCTCTGTGAGCCTGTCCGGCGACGACGGCGACGCCCTGCACGGCTACTTCGAGCAGCTGGCCGCCAGCGGAACCACCACGATGCCGCTGGCCAAGCAGGCCTGGGGCGACGAGTTCGGCATGTGCGTCGACACCTTCGGCGTGCCCTGGCTGGTCAACATTTCCTCACCGCAGGTCTAGCCCGCCGCGTCTGGCCCGCCGCGTCTAGCCGGCCGCGGCGGTCTCCGCGATATGCGCCCGGATGACCGAGGCGAAGTCGGGGTCCGGGGTCAGCCCAAGCCGGGTGGCCCGCTCGGCCCGGATTCTGGCGGGCCAGCCCGACACGATCCGGGCCACCGAACCGTCGGGTTTCCAGTCGATCAGCTCGCTCACCTGCGGCCCGGCCACCTCGGCCAGCGCCGAGGCCATGTCCGCCACGGTGACGGTGAGCGCGGGCATGGTGACCGCGGTGCGCCCGCCCCAGGCCTGGCCGGAGGAGGTGGCGGCGCACCGCAGCGCGGCGATGGCCTTGGCCGGTGAGGCCAGCGCGACCTCGGTGCCCGGCTCGACCGGGCAGGTCGCCCGCTGGCCCGCGAGCGGCTCCCTGATGATGCCGGACAAAAAGCCCGACGCGGCGGCGTTGGGACGCCCGGGCCGGACGCTGACCGTCATCAGCCGGACGGCCCGTCCGTCCACGAAGCCCTTCCTGGTGTAGTCGGCCAGCAGTTGCTCGCCGATGAACTTCTGCATACATAAGCTGCGACACTAGGTACGATGGTTCCTAGCGTAGGGGAGAAGCTGCGTCATTAGGTACATACTGACCTGGTGGAGTACATCATGCCGCTGGCAACGGGCTACGGCCGGGAGTCAATGGGTTCCGCGCAGTCCATCAACGAGCAGTCCAGGCTGTTCTTCGCACGCGCTGCTGCGGAAGGGTGGGAAGTCGCAAACTGGTTCGAGGACAAGGTCTCGGCGTCCTCCTATGGCCGGAAGAAAGGCATCGTACGCGACGCCTGGCCAGAGGTCCGCGCACACCTGACAGAGATCCTGTGGCTCAACGAGTCGTCCCGTGGTGACCGGGAACTTTCCCAGTGGGCAGCCTTCCTTGAGGAGTGCCGCGACGGCGGGGCGAGGGTCTGGGTGGAGCAGCATGAGCGGCTGTTCGATCTGCGGATCGCGGCCGACTGGCGCACGCTCGCCACGGACGGGGTTGACTCGGAGATGGAGGCGCGGCGTATCTCCAAGCGGGTACGAACCGGGATGGACAGGAACGTGCGCGAGGGACGGACGCACGGCCGTGTCCCGTTCGGGTACACCCGCAGGTACGAGTACGTGCGCGACGAGGACGGCAGGCGTCAGCGGGTAGTCATCCAGGAACTGCACCCCGTGCAGTCCCTCGTGGTGAAAGAGATCTACGACCGGATACGGGCGAGGGAATCGCTGAAGTCGATAGCCCGGGACCTGAATGCCAGGCGCATCTTCCTGAACAGCGGGAAGGAGTGGACAGAGTCCCGGGTACGGTCGGTGGCGATCCGGCCTCTTTACATGGGGAAGCGGATTCACAACGAAACGCCGGTCAAGTACATCATTGCCGGGCAGACGATCCTGACTGACGCGCAGTGGCCAGCGATCGTGGACGAAACGCTGTTCTGGGTCGTGTACAACAAGCTGACCGACCCTTCCCGGCTGACCCATAAGCCAGGCGGCGCGAAGCACCTGCTCTCGCTGATCGCACGGTGCGGGGAGTGCAACGGGCCTCTCCAGGCCACAGCACGGTACGACGGCGGCCAGTGGAAGTACATCTGCCGCGACAAGTCATGCGTGATGATCAACGAAGCCGAGCTGGACGCATACGTCATGTTCGAGATCACCCGGTTCCTGTCCGACGAGAAGAACTACACGCAGCAGTCCGATAACGGCCAGGTCCAGGGAATGTACGCGCAGATCAGCGAGAAGCGGGCCGCCCGGGAACGGCTCGGGGAAGCAGTAGAGCACGGGATGGACCCGGTAATCGCCGGTAAGACCGACAAGCGCCTTGCGCTAGAGATCCGCGAGCTGGAAGCGAAGATCCGCGACCTTACCATCCCCCCGATACTGATGGACTTCGCCGAGCGCTGCGACGATGTTGCGGAACGGCTGGAAGACATGACGCTGGCAGGCAAGAGGGAGATCATACGCGCCGTCATGGAGCGAAAGGGGTACGTCAGGCTGCACCGCTCTCCGCGGGGCCGACAGCCGGGGAGCGTCCCGGCCGTGGATCGTGTTTCCTGGGCAGCATGAGGCTGGCGATCTTCGCCTTCACGTCATCGGGCAAAGCCCCAGTCAGGCGCGGTTCCAGATACGGTGCAAGCTTCTCCAGGGTGAACGGCGGATGCAGCTTCAGTGCCTCATGACAGCGCCGGAAGTACTGCGGGCTTATCCCGAGCGCTTCCGCCGCCTGCTCAAGGGAGAGTTCATCCATGAGCAGTCCACCACTCGTCGTCTTGGTCGACGCGGTACGTTCGCTCGCTTTCGGCGACCTCTCGGCGTTTGCGTGCCTGGTCTTGCCGGTAGGCGTGCCACGGGTCGAGGATAGCGTCGTCGAGGTCGATCAGCGATACCTGGCTGGCGGTGCGGGTCAAGAGTGGCAGCCAGACCGGCCCGGCCGGGCAGGTCGTTCGCGGGTCGATCGCCGCCGTCGCGATGCGCAGCGCGGGGGCCTCCCGGGTGGTCGCGAGGGCGCGGCGGGCGAACTGCTCGCGGCGAGCTGATGTGAAGCAGAACAGCGCGACGGGGCACATCTGGTCGTTCCAGGCCATCGCCGAAGCTAGGGCCTGGTAGCCGTCGCTCCAGGGCGAGCTGCCGGTCCGCGCGGACCTGCGGCGCCCATTTCTTCTCGTCGCGGTCTTCCTGGCCCAGCAGGGCCGCGCCGACCGGCCCGAGGACGTAGTGCCACGGAGCGGAGCCGGTCTCGCGGTGCGGCCGGAACCGGCGCAGCACGCCCAGGCGCACGAGCACGCTGAGCCGGTGCCTGGCCGTGGTGAGGTTGCTGAACCTCAGCGCGGCGAGCTGGTCGGTGGTCAGCACGCGGTGCCGTGCTACGAGGCGGTCAGCTCGCGGTCGCGGTCGGTCAGGTGAGCGGACACGGCTAGCCCGAGTTTCCTGGCTAAGTTGATCTTGCGGGTGTTTCTGCAGGTGAGGATATGCGGTTGGCGGCTTATCGCCTATGACCTAACTGCGCGGTGCCCACTGTGCCAGGTTGAAGGTCTGGTGTAGCTGCCGCTGCTGGTCGCTGAGTTCGGTGGTCATCCGGCGGGCTTTGGGCCGGCCGCCGG
>JBEKGC010000083.1:0-17719 GCA_050013055.1 Streptosporangiaceae bacterium | reverse complement strand
ATGGCACCCTTGACGATCTTCCTCCGGCTCATGAGCCGACCTGAAGAATCCTGAGCTTGCTGGCGAGTCGAGGCTTGCCCGCTCATGGTGCCTCACCTTCCCTCGCAGGAGCCTCACGTGGCCCTGCCAGACACAGACGCTGACGGCGGTCAGCCCGGGCATCCGCTCAGCTGGGAGCCCCGGGTCTGCTTAGAAAATTTTCCAGCTTGTGCAGAAACCGTCCGCCTTGGCGGCGGCGATGTCGGTGCTAACAGATCCATGGCGGTAAATGCTGACGTCTGCGGGGCTAAAGCTCCAGTGGCCGTCGACGTAGTTAAAGACGTCCTCGGCCGGGCCGGGCTTCGACGAGGCCCCGCTGATATTTTCGGTGACAATCGCCGCATCGCCGAAGACGGTCATCGCCGTGATGATCCTCTGCTTTCCGGCGGCGGCCGATGGGCAAGCCTCGTGCACGCCCACCCAGACCTGCTCCGAGATCTGGCGTTTGGTCGCCGGAGCGAGCAGGTTCCAGAAGGCCGCGAACTGGTCGGCCGAGTACAGGCTGTAGACCCGCGTGGCGGCCGCACGGGCGCCGGCCTTCATCTGAGGGGTGGCGGGCGGGACCGATGATGCGGTGGTGCGGGCAGTTGCTACCGGGTTAGCGGAAGGCGCCCCCGGTACACCGCCACTGCAGCCGACGAGGCCCACGGCAGCCAGGCTGACCGCGAGACCCTTCGGGATATGCATGGGGCGGCAATCCTCTCGCTGATGATGCTTGCTTTTTATCACGCGGGCCCGGCTGGCTCAGCTGGGCTTGACCTCGACGTCAACCCAGTTGTTCTCGCCGTTGGCGACCGAAGCGTAGGACTGGGGGTAGGCCCAGGCACCCTTGTTATAGGTGCTCTGGCCGGGGCTCGTGGCGGCAGCCGTGCCGGGCGCGGTGACCGGCCCTGAGGTAATACCGCTGGCGCCTACGCCCCCTCCGCCCCAGTAGGCGGTGGTGGCCTGATACCACTTCGAGCCGCCGCCGTAGTACACCGAGACCTTGTAGTCCCCGGCGGGGAGCGTGACGCCGCTGTAAGCACACGACACCCAGCCGGATCCGGCGGCTCCCGACCATGAGGGCGACGTATTGACGGTGCCTGCGATCACGCTTTGCGACCCGACATTCCAGATCCCGCACTGAGTGGGCAGCACCGTCGCGCCGGATGCGGAGTAGAACCAGATGCGGTCCAGGCCGCATGCCGCCGAGAGCGTGAACTCCGTGGCCAGTGTGTAGCCCGCGGTATCGGAGTTAAGGGTGCCCGGGAGCGCCGGGAAGCTCGGCCAAAGCCGGTAGGACGCACCTTGCGGCGCCGCCGTCGTGACCTGGACGTCCATCCAGAAGTTGGCGGAACTGGACCCGTAGATCGGCATGGTCGCGGTCGGGTCGGTGCCTGCGACGCTGAACACGCCCTGGTCGGTCTTGAACGGCGACGGCATCGTGCCGGTCGCGTCGGAGTAAGCGGTCAGCGGACCGCTGACGATCCCGGCGGCGTACGGGTCACCGCTGCCGAACTGGCTGTTCGTATCAGGGAAGCCGCCGCTGAACCCGGTCGCGGCCACGTAGGTGGCGCCGACGGACAGCGGCAGCGGTGCCGTCAGCGGCACGTAGTTCCACTGTCCGGCGGTCAGCGTTCCGGACGTGACGGTGCTTCCGGATACCAAGGTGCCGCTCTGGCCGTTGCCGGTCTGCCACAGCGCGAACTTCTGCGGCGACGTCGACTGGCCCGAGTTGCACACCCACCACCAGTAGCCGCCCAGCCAGGTGCCGCCGGTCGTGACCCCGACCACGACGCCGGCGATGAACGGCCCGCTGTAGGAAACCGCGGTGGCAGGCCCGCTGGTGGTGGGGAACAGCCGGTAAGTACCGGGCGGCGGGGGACTCGTGGACACGGTCGGGCTCGGCGACACGGTCGGGCTAGAAGACACGGTCGGGGTCGGGGTCGGGGTCGGGCTCGAGCCGCCGGCTGGGGTGAGGAACCCGGGCACGAACGCTGCAAACAGCCACCTGCCCTTGGCCGCGTTGTAGATAAAGCAGAGCAGGTCCGTCAGTCCGGCCGTGGTGCTGAGCGTGGGCTGCGGCAGTGCCGCGCCGAACTGGTAGGCGCTCCCCCAGGTCAGCGTGAACGACCCGGTGGAACCCTGCGTCACCTGGAAGGTGATCTTCTGCCCGTCCGCCGGGTTGGCCGGGTTGCCCATGGTCCGGTTCCCGGCGATGGTCACGCGGAGATCATTGCCCTGGGAGGCATCCACCGCGATCGTCGCCGCATCGGTCAGGTTCACCACCGCCGGTGCCAGCGCGCCGGACTCCACCGTCGTGGCGGCCGCCGCGGCCGACGCCGGAGAGGCGGTGGCTGCCGTCAGCACGGCTCCCCCGGCAGCCGCTCCGACGGCGCCCAGGAAGATGTTCCTCCGGCTCAGTACCTGGCCTGAATCCTGCTCTCGCTGGCGAGTCGAGGATTGCTCTTCCATAGTGCCCCTCCCATATCAGCTGAGTCGCGCAGAAGATGATGCCTGTGGGCTGTGACCCAGCAGAGGACGGCCTGGAGCCGAGTGCCTTACCCGGCTCGCAGCGGTCCGCGTGTTACGGCCAGCGCTCAACCGGCATAGCGCGGGCAGGCAGTCATCTCGGCAGCTAGCAGACGTGGACACGACAGCCGGAGGCTGATGGCTGGCCGACCTGGAGCTGCGCGGCGCGGGCCACATCGCAAATGCGCCCACCACGCTCCCCCTCAACACGGAACCCTCAATCTCGGCTGGCCCGACTAGGCCTGCTCAGACATATGACGCGTATCCCCAAGTCTCGGTTTACACCGTGACTTGCGTATTTTAGCACGTCACCTGCGAGCAGGAGGCGCGCCTTCCCGGTTTCGTCGTCTGGGTCAGGCGGATCCAGCGGGGCGCCCTGGCTTCGCGGAGCCGTCAGCATCGGGGCTGCCGAAGACGAGCATCGCGTCGGCTGGCGGCGCACCGAACAGTTTCACCACGGTCTGCTCGTCGAAGCTGCTCTCGTCGGCGACATTAATGAAGTCTCGTATCGCGGTGCCTGTGCAGTAGGCGTCCACCAGGGGTGCGCCGCGGCCGGCCATCAAGTCGGGGACGTAGACGGTCCGGAAGTCGACGCTGTACCGGGCTCGCCCGGACGTGTTCGGCGTCGATGCGTGCAACTGGGCACCGGCGAACAGCAGGACCTCGCCCGGTGCGGGCAGGATGACGAGCTCCTGCTCGGGCTTATGGTCCACGGCTCCTGGCCGGGCCTGCGCTTCGCGGGTCACCCCGGTCGCCGTGGTCAGCCGGCCGGCGTTGTTCTGGTAATAGTCGAAAGAAGCGGAGGTATTCGGCACCGCCCGGTCGAAGCTGGCCAGGTCAAAGCTCATGGCGTTGTCCTCGCGTACCGGGAAAATGGGGAGCCACCAGTTGATCTGCTGGGCGGGGGCGCTGTACCAGACGTCGCGATGCCATGGGAACGCAAAGGCCACGCCCGTCGTCAGGTGCCCCACGGGAAAGGACGTCCGTGGCTTCGGCAGGTCATAGTGCGTGTCCTCAGGCGGGAAGCCTGCCTCGGCGATGACCGCGCGCACGAGCTTCTTGGATCGTTCCGCGTGTATGAAGCGCGGCTTCCACTGGCCCAGGATCCTCGCCATTTCCGTCGGGTCAATGTGCTCGTGGGCGTATTCAGGGTCATACGGCTTAAACAGTTCTGTGAGCTCGTCGCGGGTGTACTCGACGAAGTCGTTGAGCGCCCGCAGGCGGGTCAGGATGACGAGGTTTCCGGCAAAGAGCTGCTGCCTCAGCTCGTCCCCGGAGACAACCGGGTCGATGACTATGTTCATGTTAGCTGCCCTCCCGCGGCGGGTCCGGCGTGAACGCCGCCGGTACGACTACTGTTTTTGCGCACCTGAATGCCTCGGCGTAACGCGCCCGGCATTCCATGCCGCGCAGTCGAGCCAGGCCGAGGAAGACCTCGTCGTCCCACCAGTCGCGGCCTCGCTGCGACGGAAAGCACTTGTGCAGCAATTCCACCTTGCGCTGCGCGGTGCTGACCGGCAGCGGTACATATACCGACGGGCGGCTCAGGTCGCCATCCCATTTCGGGATCTCGTAGGCGAGATAAAGCTGGTCGCGGAAGACGGTGGGCACGAGCTCACCGATGGTCCGGTGATCTTGATGCGCGTCGTCCGGAGATGGCGCGATGATGACGTCGGGCGAACACGACCGGGCCACGCCCTCGAGGATCTCCTTCACGCTGCCCCAGGCGGCCGGCAGCCGGCCCTCGGGCAGGTCGAACAACTCGATGCTGAGGTCCGCGCCCGGCAGGAATGAACGCGCCGCGTCCCGTGCTTCCTGCTGACGCTCGGCGGTGCCGGTCAGCACGACATAACGAGCCCGCAGCTCACTCTCGGCCAGACCAAGGAGCAGGCCTCCGGCGCCGATCTCGATATCGTCGGGGTGCGCGCCTATCGCGAGCACGGACAGCGGGCCGCCCGCAGGCGGCTTAAGAGCCAGTGACAACATGATGACCTGACGTTATCCGGTCACGCCGGCCGCCGGAAGGCCGGGTACAGACCCAGCCGTCCCGGCCGCGCCCGAGCGTTCCGGATCCCAGATCATCCACGGGCACTGTCCCCGGTGGTACATCTCCTCCAGCTGAGCACGTTCTTTCACCGTATCGGCGGGCGACCAGTAGCCCTTGTAGGAGTATGCGAGGACCCGGCGCTGCGGAATCAGCCGCGGCAGGACGTCCTCGACGAGATCCTCGCCCTCGTTGAGGTAGTCGAAGATCTCGGGGCGGAGCACGAAGTAGCCGCCGTTCTCCCATTGACGCAGATCCCGCACCGGAGTGACCTGCGTGATCAACCCGTCCTCGGCGATATCCACGACGTGGTGGGAGGACTGCGGCGGCACCGCGAGCAGGCTGGCTACGGCGTTGCTCGCTTCCAGCCGCGCGATCATGTCGGGTAGCGGCGCGTCGGTGAAGACGTCCGCGTAGTTGGCCAGGAACATGGGCTCGTCATCGACGAACCGGCGGACCCGCCGCAGCCGCTCCCCGATCGCCGAGTTAAGGCCGGTGTCGACGAAGGTGATCCGCCAGTCGGAGATGTCGGTCTTGAACAGCTTCACCTCACGGGCATTACCCTCGAGGACGAAATCGTTGGACCTGGTCTCGTCGTAGTTCAGGAAGAAATCCTTGACCGCGGATGCGCCGTAGCCGAGACAGAGCACGAAATCGGTATGGCCGAAATGCGCATAGTAGCGCATGACATGCCACATGAGCGGGCGGTCTCCGATCATCGCCATCGGCTTGGGACCACTGGTGACCCCATCGCGCATCCGCATCCCAAGGCCACCGCAGAAAAGCACGACCTTCATGATTCACACCCCACAGAAACGATTTCGAGTTCAGGGATGGGGAAGACGAGCTTTCCTCCCCATGATCCGACGTAGCTGAGTTGCCGGCTTAGCTCGTCCCGCAGGTTCCACGGCAGGACGAGTACGTAATCAGGTTTGGTCTCCGCGAGGCGTTCAGGTGCGTAGATCGGGATATGGGTGCCCGGCAGGAATTTCCCCTGCTTGAACAGGCTCCGGTCAACGGTGTAGGACAGCAGGTCTGATCGGATACCGCAGTGGTTGAGAAGCGTGTTTCCCTTGCCCGGGGCGCCGTAGCCGGCCACGGACCGGCCTTCGCTGGCTGCGCTGAGCAAGAAGCCGAGCAGGTCGGTCTTGATCTTCAGCACGGCGGGCGCGAAACCCTCGTGGCCCTGGACGGTATGCAGCCCCGCGGCTTCCTCCGCGGCCAGCACCGCCTTCACCCGCTCGGTCGGCTCGCCGCCGGCTTCTTCCGGGCGGGCGTAAACGCGCAGCGATCCGCCGTGCGTGCCGAGCTCGTCCACGTCCAGCACCCGCAGCCCGGCCGTCGCCAGCGCAGCCGTCGAGGTCAGCAGGGACAGATAGGAGAAATGCTCGTGATAGATCGTGTCGTACTGCCGCCGCTCGATCAGGCGCAGCAGGTGCGGGAACTCCAGCGTCACCGTGCCCTCGTCCTTGACCAGCGCTCGCAGCCCAGCCGCGAAACCCCGGATGTCCGGCACGTGGGCGAACACATTGTTCCCGGCCACCAGGTCAGCCTGGCCGTATTGCCGTGCTATCGCACGGCCCGTCTCCGCGCCCAGGAACTGGACCTCCGTCCGGATACCCAGGGCGCGCGCCGCCTCCGCCACGTTCGCGGCCGGCTCGACCCCGAGCACAGGGACGCCGGCCGCCTGGAAATGCTGAAGCAGGTAGCCGTCATTACTGGCCACCTCGGTGACGAGGCTGCCCGAGGTCAGCTTCAGGCTCCCGATCATCGCCTCCGCGTACCGCTTAGCATGGGCTACCCATGAGTCGGAGTACGAGGAAAAATAAGCGTAGTCGGAAAAAATATCCTCGCCGGACACATAAGCAGGAAGCTGCACGAGCAGGCAGGCGTCGCACAGGCGAACGTGCAGCGGATAAAAGACTTCTGCATCGTCGAGCTTGGCGGCGGGGACATAGCTCTCACATAGCGGAGACATCCCGAGATCGACGAACGTACGGCTAAGTGGCGTGCCGCACAAACGGCACTCATGCAACATTGGCATGGACCCCCCAACTCCCCAGCTGGCCAATGGCCAGGCTAACATCAGTAAATACGCTAAAAAGGTTAGATACAGAAGAAAAGGTTGAAGATGGACAAGCATACCTGCCGTGCGTGCTATGGATCAGACGGTTACCTTGTGCTGGATCTTGGTGAGCAGCCGGCCAGCGATTATTTCCCGCGGTGCGACGACCCGCGCCCTGACCCGGTGTATCCGCTGCAGATGTGGCTGTGTTCATCGTGCGGCCTCGCCCAGTTGCTGGACGATCCCACCGTGCCCGAGGAACCGCGGGGCACCGAGCCGGCTGCGCTCGTCGCTCAGGCGGCCGACGCCACCGGACAAGTCGCCGCGGCCGGGCTCCTGCCAGGCCAGGGCGTGGTGGCCGAGTACGGCAGCCCGCACGGCGGTTCCTGGCTGACGTTGCTCGCCGCCCGCGGGCTCGTGCCATCCGAGCCCGGCGGGCAGGCGGACGTCATCCTCGACTGTTTCGGCCTGATGCATGCCGCGGACCAGCACCGGGCCCTCGCCGAGCGCGCGGCCAGGGTCGCGCCGGGCGGAGTGCTGCTGCTGCAGTACCACGCGCTGAGCACGATCATCGGCTCCCGCCAGTGGAACGCGCTGCGGCACGGGCACTTCGCGTACTACTCGACGACCGCGCTGACCGCCATGCTGGCGGCGGTCGGTTTCAGCCCTCGTACCGCCTGGCGTTTTGACCTCTACGGAGGCACCGTCTTGCTGGCCGCCGCCAGGAACTCCGAAGGGGACAGCGGACCCGACGACGCCGTCCGGTCGCTGCTGGCGGAGGACGCTCGCGTCGGTGTCACTGACCCCGCCACCTTCGCCGGGCTTCAGCGCGACGTGCATCGCCACGCTACGGCCCTCCATGACTGGCTGGCGGCCGAACGATCGGCTGGACACAAGGTTGTCGGCTACGGCGCCGCATCGCGGGCGGTCGCCCTGCTGTGCCATGCGCACGTGGACAGCGCTCTGCTGCCTGCGGTGATCGACGCGTCGCCGGCCAAGCAGGGGCGGCGGATGCCGGGAACCGATATTCCGGTGGCCGGTCCCGCCCAGCTCGCCGAGGGCAGGCCAGACGCGGTGCTGCTCTTCGTCCCTGACCTGCTGGCCGAGGTGCGGGAAGCCTACCCGGAGGTCGAGGCCGCAGGCGGCCGCTGGGTCGATGCCGAGACACTTGGCTCACGAAGCCTGCAGTAGCACGCGGAGCCGGGCCAGGCATCGTCCCCGGGTGGGACCGATGCTTCCTACCGGAAGCCCAAGCTCATCGGATATGTCGGCGTAGGGGACCGGCGGATCGGCCATGAGCATCTCCAGTAGCCGCTGCCAGCGGCGGGGCAGGCAAGAGAGGGCCTCGCGGACAACCTGGTCACGCTCATCGGCGAGAAGCCGCTCGTCGATTTCTGGCGCGTGCGCCACCGCGCTGCCGAGTTCGTCGTCATCGTGGTCGACGACCACGACCCGCTTCCGCGCGGCCAGGTTGCGCAGGCACTCGTTCCGTGCGGTCGCCGCCAGCCAGGAACCCACGCGATCCGGGTGCTCGATACGGTCAATGTGCTGGAGCAGGCGGAGCCAGGTCGTCTGGGCGACGTCAGCGGCGTCGCTCTCTGCCAGCTTGAATTCGTTGGTAATAGACCAGATGAGTCTGGCGTACTGATCGACCAGGGCCTCCCACGCCTGCCGATCTCCCTCCCCGGCGCGCCGCACCAGGCTCGCGACATCAGGTGCCTCAACGCCTCGCTCCAGCATCGTCGTCACTTTTTCTCCCCACCATAGAGACACGCAGGCCGACCGCTCTGTTCACGACTCCGTGAGAGGGGTGGCCGGCAGAGCGCAATTACCAGACATCGGATTAGCGTCATGTGAAGCTCGTCTAAGATCCCTGGCCGAACGGCGAACGACCGGCTCGACGTACCGCAAGGGGAGCCGGACCGATTCCGCCAGGACAGGCCGGCCTCACCGGGGAGAGAGGGAGGCGGTCCCAGCCGTGACAGAGGGCCGCGCAGCACGTTGGACGGCTGCGGCATGGCGGCCGCGCACCGGTCGAACGGTCGCCTGGATGCTGGCCGTTTAAGGCCGCGTCTAACCCGAACACCAAACATACGCACCGACCCCCCCATGGGCCACGCCAGGCACACCTGGCGCGTCCCACACTCCCGACTCAGTCGCGTTCGCCTGAGTTCTCCCACATAAGGAGACGCGTAGTCAAACGTCTAGGTTTACACCGGCAGACTATGACTCATCGTGACATCACGCCCCGTCTCATGGCCTAACATACGCCCCATATGAGCTGAAAGCACTGCTAAAACCGAACATACAACCAGATGGCAACCCAAATGCAACTGAAAAGCACCAGAACGCTACGCATGCACTCAGGCGCGAGCGCAGGACTCGTGGTAGCCGATCGCGAGCCGCACCTCCGCCGCCCGCCGACGGCCTCGCAGGGCACCGCGAGCAGCGACGTTAGGCTCTGGCCGGTGCGACACGGCGGCTCGGACGTAGCGCCTGCCGACCCCGCGGAGAAGGCACCGAGCCGGGCTCGATGGCTCTGGTTTTTCCATGCTGTTTAATGAAATTTTAATTCATGCTGGGGTACATGCCCTATTCGCGAACTTGGGCCGCCGAGCAGGTGACTCACCGCGACGAAGGCTGCCGACCGTCAGCTGACTGCGATCTCAGAGCGCACCAAACCCCCGAACAAGCGAACACCTGACCGAAGAACTACGAGCGTTCCCAGGCGTGCACGAGGTCGCGGTAGCGACGGGCGGCGGCCCGCAGCTCAAGCTCCGGGTCCTCACCTGCCGCACGCGCCTTCGCCACCAACTGGAACAGCTCGCGGCCAATGTCCGCACCGGGCCGGGCCGGCTCGTCAGAGCCTGGATCCTCGTCAAGGCGGCCCAGGTCGTCAGGAACGCCCGCCCCGGCGGCCCGGCGTTGGAGCTGGGCCGCGAGCGCCAGGGCGGGCTGGCCGAACGGAACGCCGTCAAGCGCGGAAGGAGCGGCCTTCCCGTGCGCGTCCAGCCCCTGTCGTTCGGCGTTGGCTTTTTTCTCTTCCCGCTTGATCTCGTCCCAGTTGCGGTTGACTTCATCGGCACCGGAGACGGTCACGTCCCCGAACACATGCGGATGACGCCGCACCAGTTTGGCCACGATCCCGTCCGCGACATCGTCGACGGTATAGCCGGTGCCGTCGTCACGCTCGGCCGCGATGCGCGCATGAAACACCACCTGCAGCAACACGTCGCCGAGTTCCTCGCGGAAGGCCCGCTCGTCGCCGGACTCGAGCGCCTCGAGAGCCTCATAGGGCTCTTCGAGCAGGTGCGGAGCGAGCGAGGTGTGGGTCTGGCCGGCGTCCCACGGACATTCGGTACGCAGCCTGTCCATGATCGTGACCAGATCGATCAGCCGCGCGCCCGGCAGGTCCGCCGAACCATGCACCAGCTGAACCGGGCCCGCGTCACGCTCGCCGAGGCCGGCCAGCAGCCCCGCTGCGCCGGCCCCTCCGTCGGGCGGCGCCAGCCAGACCAGTGACTCTCCCGGGGCGCGGCTCACCGCGTCGGCGAGCAACGAGACCACGTCCGCGCGGGACGTGCTAGCGACGACGCGGTATTCGATCCCGGCGCTGTCCAGGGCCGCCAGTTGCGGATGGCCCGCGGGAGCGAGCACGGCGTCCGCGGACCGCAGCGCCTGCCACGCCTTCCAGCTGAGCAGCCCAGGCGCTACCCGCGGGCTGGTGACCAGGACGATCAGCAAGCCGGCGTCAGCCCAGACGAGGACGCCGCCTTGGCCGGGCCGCCGGCCCGTGACACCGTGCCCGGCACCGTCACGACCTCATACTGGGTGTAGTTCAGCCGGCCGAACTGCGGGTTGATCTGGATCTGCAGGCCCTTGGCCGCCGTGCACTGGGCCCGCTCAAGCTTGGCGGTCGTGGCCGTCTGCGCCGCCGACGCGGTGGGTATCTTGCCGCCGTTGAGCTGCTCGATGTACTGGGTCTCGATGGCCTGGTACCGGCCGAGCTCGGTGCCCATGTTCGGCGGTATCCCGTTGGCGACCAGGATGAGCGGCAAGGTGACATCCGACACGCCCTGGGACTGAGCCTGGGTCTTGGCCGTCGCGTAGATCTGCGCGAGCGCGCTCTGCGCCTGAGAGCTCGAGACCGTGATGCCGGCCTGCTTGGCCAGCTCCTCGTTGATCTTGAACCGGACCAGCCAGCTCAGCGTCTCCTGCGTCTCCTGGGCCGCGCTGAGCTGGACGACGCTCCGGTAGAGCTGGGCGTTCTGGCTGAGGTTGGTCACCTCGGTGTCGAGGGTCGCCATGGTGATCCGCTGGTTGCCGACGATCGCCGCGGCCCCCATCTTGACCGGGGAGCAACCAGCCACCAGGAGACCGGCGCCGAGCACGGCGGCGGACACCTTGACAAGCCGGGCAAGCACCGGACTCTTCCCTCTCATAACGCTCCTACCGCCAGGTCAGCCAGGACCGACCGGATGACTTCGCCACACCAGGCCAGCAGTTCGGTGTCCCGAAGCGGCTGACCGCCAATCGTGGCGGTCTTCGGCACTGGTACGAGCATCGTACGCACCGCCGGCTTCAGCACCGTCTTCGGGTACAGGCGCTGCACCCGGACCTGCCGCGAATCAGGCAGTTCGACCGGCGCGAACCTGATGTGACTGCCCGCCGCGGTGATGTCGGACAGGCCCGCCCGCCGGGCGGCGGTGCGCAGCCGGGCCACCTCGAGCAGGTTGAGCACCGGCTCGGGCAGATCACCGTACCGGTCGGACAGCTCGTCCGTGATCGCGGTGACATCGAGTTCGGAGTCGACGGCCGCGATCCGGGTGTACGCCTCGAGCCTGAGCCGTTCCCCCGGTATGTAATCGTGCGGGATATGCGCGTTGACCGGGAGCTCCACCCGGACCTCCGGCTTCTCGGCCGGGCCGTCGCCCTTCAGCTCGTTGACCGCCTCGCCGATCATCCGCACGTAAAGGTCGAACCCCACCCCGGCGATGTGCCCGGACTGCTCACCGCCGAGCAGGTTGCCCGCGCCGCGGATCTCCAGGTCCTTCATCGCGACGTACATGCCCGCGCCGATCTCGGTGTGCTGGGCCACGGTGGCCAGCCGCTCGTGCGCCGTCTCGGACAAGGACCGCTCCGGCGGGTACAGGAAGTACGCGTAGGCGCGTTCCTTGCCGCGCCCCACCCGGCCGCGCAGCTGGTGCAGCTGAGAGAGCCCGTACATGTCGGCGCGGTCGATGATGAGGGTGTTGGCGTTCGGAATGTCCAGGCCCGATTCCACGATCGTGGTCGAGACGAGCACGTCGTAGTTCCGCTCCCAGAAGTCGACCATGATCTGCTCAAGTTCATGCTCGTTCATCTGCCCGTGGGCCACCGCGATCCGCGCCTCAGGCACAAGCTCGGCGAGCTGGACGGCGACCTTGCGGATCGAGCTGACCCGGTTGTGCACGAAGAAGACCTGCCCGTCCCGCAGCAGCTCGCGCCGGACCGCCGCGGCCACCTGCTTCTCGTCGTAGGCGCCGACGAAGGTGAGCACCGGGTGCCGTTCCTCGGGCGGGGTCAAGATGGTGGACATCTCCCTGATCCCGGCCACCCCCATCTCCAGCGTCCTGGGGATGGGCGTGGCCGACATGCCGAGCACGTCCACCTCGGTCCGCAGCCGCTTGAGGTACTCCTTGTGCTCCACCCCGAACCGCTGTTCCTCGTCGATGATCACGAGCCCGAGCTTGCTGAACCTGGTCTCCGGCGAGAGCAGCTTGTGCGTGCCGATAACCACGTCGACCGTTCCGTCGGCCAGGCCGCGGAGCGTCTCCGCGGTCTCGGCGCTGCCCTGGAACCTCGACAAAGGTTTTACCGTGACCGGGAAAGGCGCGTACCGTTCGGAAAAAGTGGAGAAATGCTGCTGGACCAGCAGGGTGGTCGGGACGAGCACGGCCACCTGCTTGCCGTCCTGCACGGCCTTGAACGCGGCCCGCACCGCGATCTCGGTCTTGCCGTAGCCGACGTCGCCGCAGATCAGCCGGTCCATCGGCACCGGTCGTTCCATGTCGAGTTTGACCTCGTCGATGGCGCCGAGCTGGTCCGGGGTCTCCACGTACGGAAACGCGTCCTCCAGCTCCCGCTGCCAGGGCGTGTCCGGGCCGAAGGCGAACCCGGGCGAGGCCATCCGGGCCGAGTACAGCCGGATCAGCTCGGACGCGATCTGGCGGACGGCCTTGCGCGCCCGGCCCTTGGCCTTGGCCCAGTCCCCCCCGCCCAGCCGGTGCAAGGTGGGCGCCTCACCGCCTGAGTACCTGGTCACCTCGTCCAGCTGATCAGTCGGCACGTACAGCCGGTCGGCCGGCTGGCCCCGCCTGCTCGGCGCGTACTCGATCACCAGGTACTCCCGGGTCGCCCCGGCCGTGGTCCTGGACGTCATCTCCACGTACCGGCCCACCCCGTGCTGCTCGTGCACCACGTAGTCGCCGGACTTGAGCTGGAGCGGATCGACGCCGCCGCGGCGGCGGCTCGGCATCCGCCGCATGTCCCTGGTGGTCGGCATCCCGGCCGGATGCCCGGCCAGGTCGCTCTCGGTGAGCAGCACGAGCTTGGCGGCCGGCCAGATGAAGCCGTTCTCCACCCGCGCGGTGGTGACGTAGGGGACACCAGGCTCGGGCGGATCGTCGAGGTCGGCCAGCCGGGCCCCGATGCCCTCGCCGCGGAGCATCTCGGTCAGCCGCTGGGCCGGCCCGTGCCCCTCGGTGACCAGCACCACCCGCCAGCCTTCGGCCAGCCAGCCCCGCACGTCCGTCATCATCCGCGCCGTATCGCCGCGATAGGCCGGTGCCAGCGAGGCATTGATACGGAACGGCACCCGGTCCCCGCGCCCGGACAGCTGCGGGCCGGCCGGGGCGGACATCCCGGCCGGGTCGTCCGGGTTGTCGTCGGTCACCCCGAACGGCGCGACCGTCCACCAGGGCACGCCGAGCGCCGCGGCCGCGGCACGGATCCGGGCGATCGGCTGGAAGGCCGCGGCCCCGAGGTCCACCGGCGCCTCGCCCCCGGCGGCGGCGTTGACCCAGGAGGCCTCGAGGAACTCCTGGCTGGTCCTGACCAGTTCCTCGGCCCGGCTGCGGACCCGCTCCGGGTCGCAGGCGAGCACGATGCCGGCCGGCGGCACGTAGTCAATGAGCAGTTCCATCCGCTCGGCGAGCACCGGCGCGAACGCCTCCATGCCCTCCACCGCGATGCCCTCGGCCAGCTTGCCGAGAATGTCGGCCAGCGTCGGGTGGGTGTCGGCCAGCTCCTTGGCGCGGGCCCGCACGGCCGGGGTGAGGAGCAGCTCGCGGCACGGCGGCGCCCACAGCCCGTTGCCTGCCGGGCCGATGCTGCGCTGGTCCGCAACCTTGAAGTAGCGGATCTCCTCCACCGTGTCGCCGAAGAACTCCACCCGCAGCGGGTGCTCCTCGGTCGGCGGGAACACGTCGACGATGCCGCCGCGGACGGCGATCTCACCGCGGCTTGTCACCAGGTCGACCCGGGAGTAGCCGATCTCGACCAGCCGGACGAGCAGGTCGTCGAGCTCGCACCCCTGGTCCGCGACGAGGCTGACCGGTTCGAGGTCACCGAGCCCGGCCACGATCGGCTGCAACAGGCTCCTGATCGGGGCCACCACCACCGTCAGCGGGCCGTTCGGGTCACCGGGGTCAGCGGGATGGGCGAGCCGCCGCAGCACCGCGATCCGCTGGCCCACGGTGTCTGATCGCGGCGAAAGCCGCTCGTGCGGCAGCGTCTCCCAGCCCGGGAAGGCCGCGACGCTGCCGGGCGGCAAAAACGAGCCGAGCCCGGCGGTCAGGTCCTCCGCCTCGCGCGCGGTCGCGGTCACGGCCAGCACGAACCTGGCGGAGCCTGCTGACGTCCGGCGGGTCAGCGCGGCGGCAAGCACCGGCCGCAGCGTCGGCGGGGCGACCAGGTCCTCGCCGGTGAGCTCGGCGTCAGCCGGATGGGAGGCCGCGGTGCCGCGGTCGGCGGCGTCGTCGTCAGCGCGTGCCACCACGTCGTGCAGCTGCGGGTCGTCATCGAGAATGGTGAGCAGTCCTGCGAGGCTCATAATGTCCTTGTTATCGCCGTGTGTCCCTGGTCCTGGCGGGCCGTGCCCGCGCCAGGACCGCCGGGTTGGTCCGTGACCCGCTCCGGGCAGCATGAATCGGCCGGGTTTTAGCCACCCCGGCGCTTCACGGAACGATGCCAAGTTTACGCGTTCCGCAGCACCAGGTGCGGAACCGCCCCCGGCTAAGCACCGGTCCGCCCGGCGCGCGGCGGCGCGGTCCGGGCCCCTGCCCGAGGGCACGACGCCGGCGGTTGACGGCCCGGCCCGGGGCACCGGCCGGCATCGTGTCACTTATATATTACGCTTTGAATTCATGGCGACAGGGGGCTCCATGGCTACCGGGGACGGGCAGACCGAAGCGGAGCGGGCGGTGTCGCGGGCGCGGCAGGCTGCGAGCCAGGCCCGGCTCGCGGCGGCGACCCGGGCGTATCGCGGCACCCCGGTGCGCGAGCTGTTCGCGCTGCCGATCCGTGATTGTGTCTACCAGTGCGCCGGCCGGCCGATCAGCCTGCTCCTGGCCGGGTACCTGACCTCGCTGGACGAACTCGGCCTGCCCCAGCTGCGCGCGGCCGGCTTCGACCTCGCGATGCTGACCGTCGACGAGGAGGACCCGCGGTGGCCCGCGCCACCGGGGCAGGCCGTAACCGGCGAGGCGGCGGCCGGCCGGGACCGCATGGTCGTGACCGGCGAGGCGACAGCCGGCCGGGACCGCTGCGACGAGGTCGTCCGCGCCGACCTGCGCACGATTCCGCTGCCGCCACGTTCGTTCGACATCGTGCACTGCGCGCTGCTGCTCGACCGCATTTCCCACGTCGAGCTGATCCTGGACCGGTTCACCGCGGCGCTTCGCCCCGGCGGGCTGTTCCTCCTGCGCATCCGGGACCGGGACTGCGCCGCGGGCCTGCTCGACCGGATCGCGCCGCAGTGGGTCAGGCGGGCCCTGTGGGCCCGGGTCAACCCAGGTCAACCCGGCCCGTTCCGGGCGGTGTACTCCCCGGCCGGGTCAGATCGCGGTATCCAGGCGTATATGCGGATGCGAGGCCTGGTCATCTGCCAGCGCGAGACCGCCAGGACGTGGCCGGCCGGACCCGGGGGGGCCGGACCCGGGGGGGCCGGCCGGGCCACCGGGGCGGGTGCGGCCATCCGGGTGGCGGCCGCTGCTCGCCGCCTGATCGCCCGCCTGACCCGTGACCGTCTCACTGATGCGCACGACGAGGTGCTGTACGTGATAAGAAAGCCACAGGACCGCTTTGCCCGCGTCGTGTAACGTCCTGCCCGGGCTTGCCGGTCTTGCCGGCCGGGCACGATGACAGTTCCGTATCCTTATCCGGCACGGACAGGCCGTTGACGCACGCGCTCGGGCGGCGCTCCGGCGTACCGACATTCGGAGGCTCAGCTGACTGCTCAATCACCGCCAGGACTGCCGGCGGAGCTTGCGGACTGGCCCTCGTACACGCTCAGCGAGGCCCAGCTGGGCCAGCTGGAACTGCTCACCTCGGGCGTGCTCGCGCCGCTGCGCGGCTTCATGGACGCCGGGGACGTGGCGGCGGTCCAGCAGCGGGGCATGCTGGCCGACGGCACCCCGTGGCCCATGGCGGTGACCCTGGACGTGCCCGCCGACGCCATCCCGCCCGGCGCGGAGCACCTGGTGCTGGCCGATCCCGAGGGCTCACCGCTGGCGGTGCTGTCCATCACGGAACGGCGGACGGCGCCGGGACCGCTGGATCCGGCGCCGCCGCTGGTGCGGCTGGCCGGTCCGGTCCAGGTGCTACGCGAGCCCGAGCACGGGCCGTTCCGCCAGCTGCGGCGGCGGCCGTCGCAGGTGCGCGCCGAGCTCTCCGCCGGTACCGGATCCGAGGGCAACGTGCTCGCCTACGCCACCCGCCGCCCGCTGAACAAGCGGCATATCGGCCAGCTGCGCCACTTCGCCGGCCAGCTGCACGCCCGGCTGCTCGTGCTGCCGCTGATCACCGGACCCGCTCTGGTCGTGAGGCGGCCTGAAGCGCTGGTCCGCGCGGTGCTCGCGGCCCGGGAGCAGCTGCCCGCGGGCACGCTGGTCTTCCCGGTCCCGCTGGCCCCGCCGCAGGCCGACCCGGACCCGGCGGCCGCCGACCTGCGCGCGCAGGCACTGGTGGCTGCCGCCTACGGCGCCACCCACCTGCTCGCCGACCCACCCGACGTGGCCGCGGTCGGCGGCCCGGCGGCCGGCCAGAAAAACGGCCAGGTGACGCTGCCCGGAGTGCCCATTCCGGTGATCAGCGCGGGCGAATGGGCCTATGACCCGCGTTCTGAGGTATGGCGGCCGCTGGCCCTGATCGAGCCGGGAGCCGAGCAGGGCGAGCTGACCGACGCCGAGCTCGGCCGGCTGCTCGACGCCGGCGCCGAGGTGCCGGCCTGGTTCACCCCGCCGGGTGTCGCGGCTGAGCTGCGGCGAGCCCGGCCGCCCCGGGCCGAGCGCGGCGTGGCCATCTTCTTTACCGGCCTTTCCGGCTCAGGTAAGTCCACCATCGCCCGCGGGCTGGCGGAGGCGCTCACCGAACGAGGCGACCGGACGGTCTCCCTGCTCGACGGCGACCACGTCCGGCAGCTGCTCTCGGCCGGGCTGACCTTCTCCCGCGCCGATCGTGACCTCAACATCGCGCGTATCGGCTACGTCGCGGCCGAGGTCGCCCGGCACGGAGGCATCGCGATCTGCGCGCCGATCGCGCCGTACGCGCAGGCCCGCGCCACCGCCAGGGAGATGGTGACCGAGGTCGGGGATTTCCTGCTCATCTACGTATCGACCCCGGTCGAGGTGTGCGCGGCCCGGGACCGCAAAGGCCTGTACGCCAAGGCACGCGCCGGCCTGATCAAGGAGTTCACCGGGGTGTCGGATCCCTACGAGGAGCCGCGGGACGCGGACCTGGTGCTCGATACCTCGGCCATGACACGGCAGGAGGCCATCGACGCGGTCCTGGCGCTGCTGACC